>CAZHQA010000138.1:0-13872 GCA_964533955.1 uncultured Reyranella sp.
CGCGCCAGGGCTTCACGCGCACAGCCGACATCGCCTACGGCCCGTTGCCGCGCCAAAGGCTCGACATTTACGTGCCGACGGTGCCACGCAGCGACGGCAAGACGGTTGTCTTCTTCTATGGCGGATCGTGGGACAGCGGCAGCAAGAGCGACTATCTGTTCGTCGGCCAGGCGCTTGCCGCGCGCGGCATTGCCGTCATTGTTCCCGACTATCGGCTGTATCCCGAAGTGCGCTTTCCCGCCTTCCTCGATGACGGCGCACGGGCGGTGCATTGGGCGGCCGACAGGGTCGGCAGCGATAGACTTTTCTTGATGGGCCACTCGGCAGGTGGCGAGATCGCCTCCATGCTGGCCGCCAACACACCCTATCTCGCCGGCGCTGGCGTCGATCGCCTGAAGCTGCGCGGCTTCATCGGCCTGTCCGGCCCTTACGATTTCCTGCCTCTCACCTCGGCGAAGCTGATCGACATCTTCGGCGGACCGAACAATCCCGACATCGAGGCGATCACCTTTGCCAAGCCCCCGTTGCCTCCGGCCCTGTTGATCCATGGCGCGGCGGATACGACCGTCTACCCGCGAAATTCCGAGCATCTTGCGGCGGCGTGGCGCGCCGCTGCCGCGCCGGTGGAATTACGACTCTATCCCGGCGTCGGTCACATAGACGTGGTCGCCGCTTTCTCGGACTTTCTCCATTCCCGCGCGCCGACGCGCGAGGACGTCGTGGCCTGGATCGATCGCCATTGAGCCGCGCTGCGAAAGGGCGTTCCGGGGGCTAGTGCGCCCCCGTTCCGTTCGCTAATGCTGGACAAAGAAATCCAGCGGGGACGAAGAGATGATCAAGACGCGCTTCACCGAGATGTTCGGAATCAAGCACCCGATCGTGCAGGGCGGCATGCAATGGGTCGGGCGCGCCGAACTGGCGTCGGCCGTCTCCAACGCCGGCGCGCTCGGCATCCTGACCGGCCTCACGCAGCCCACGCCCGAGGACCTGCGCAAGGAAATCAAGCGCTGCCGCGAAATGACCGACAAACCGTTCGGTGTGAACCTCACCATCCTGCCGACCCTCGTGCCGCGCCCCTACGGCGAATACATCGACGCCATCGTCGACAGCGGTATCAAGATCGTCGAGACGGCGGGCAACAATCCCAAGCCGTTCCTGCCCAAGCTCAAGGACGCCGGCATCAAGGTGATCCACAAGTGCACATCGGTGCGCCACGGCGTGTCGGCCGAAAAGGTCGGCGTCGATGCGATTTCGATGGATGGCTTCGAATGCGCAGGTCACCCCGGCGAGGACGATGTCCCGAACATGGTGCTGCTGCCGGCAGCTGCCAACGTCATCAGCATTCCGATGCTGGCCTCGGGGGGCCTGGGCGACGCGCGTGGGCTGGTGGCGGCGCTGGCGCTCGGCTGCGAGGGCATCAACATGGGCACGCGCTTCATGGCGACCAAGGAAGCGCCGATCCACGACAACGTGAAGAAGGCGCTGGTCGAGAGCGACGAGCGTTCGACCTCGCTGATCTTCCGCACCATGCGCAACACCAGCCGCGTTTTCGGCAACTCGGTGGCGAAAAAGGCGATCGAGATGGAGCACGAGGGAAAGACCATCAAGGAGATCGGCCCGATCGTCGCCGGCACGCGCGGCAAGGTGGTCTATGAGACCGGCGACATGGAGCATGGCGTGTGGTCGGCCGGCACTGTGATGGGCCTGATCAAGGACATCCCGAGCTGCAAGGAACTGGTGGAGCGTATCGTCAGCGAGGCCGAACAGATGATCCGGGGACGCCTCGCGAAGGCGATCGCCGCGTAGGAGACCCTGTCGGATCCCTGCTGGCCATCACATTGTGAGAACGATAAGACTTTGATTTATCACGATTAATTTAACATTCTCATTTTCCCGCCGCGCTGCGCCTGCGCGCCAGCCAGCGCAGCGTCAGGCCGACCGGCGGCGGCACCAGGCAGATGGCCATGCCCAGCGGGAAGGCTTGAGAGAACATGCAGTCCCATCCGGTCTTGGCGCCGATCAGGCAGTCACGATCCTGAAAGGCAAAGAAGGTCGCCGTGAGGAACAGCGGATTGGCAATCACGCCGACCAGCCAGAGCTTCCAGCCGGCACCGTCGAAGCCCGGCCACCACCAGCAAACCAGGGCGCTGGCGAGCGCGCAGCCGGCCATCACGCCGCAGAAGACCAGCACGGCCTTGAGGTCGAGCATCGCGCCGCCGGCGAAGCCGAGCAGCAAGGCGCTCAGCACATGGCCCCAGACGAAGGATGGAACGCGGCGCACGCGGCCTAGATCGTCATGACGCCGCGCCGCGGGCTGGCCGAGCCGTAGGTTTGGGCGCTGATCGGCGCGCCCATCTCCCGAAGCTTGTCGCGCTGCTGGGCGATCGGGGTGCGCAACACCCCGTCCTCGATCACCGCAAGCTCGTGGAAAGCCGGCGTCGCCAGCGTCCGCGCCATCCAGCCTGCCGCGCGTGGCCAGCGCGCCGCATCGATCTGGAAGCGCACGAAGGCCGCCGTGCGCAGGAAACAAGCCGGCGCAATGTCGGCGATCGACAGGGCGCCGAAGCGAAAGCCGCTGGCCGGCGCCTCGGCCTCGAGATAGTCGAGCACGGCCGGGATATCCTCGTTCAACGTCTTCTCGACCAGCCCCTTGTCGCCCTTCTCGCCCCACACCGACGGGCGGATGGCGATCTGGTTGAAGTAGCGCCAGACGAAGACGTCGCCCATGCGCGTATCGGCGAACTCCTCGAGCCAGCGCGCCCGCGCCCTGTCGCGCACATCCCTGGGGTAGAGCGCCGGCTCGGGCTTCAGCTCCTCGAGGTATTCGCAGATCACCGTGCTGTCGGTCAGCACAAGGTCGCCGTCGATCAGCACCGGAATGCGGCGCAGCGGGCTCAGCTTGGTGAATCGATCGTCGCCGAAGAACGGCACGATGTGATCCACCTCGTAGGCAATTCCCTTGAGCTCGAGACAGACAAGCACCTTGCGCACGTAGGGCGACAAGTAACTGCCGATGACAAGCAGCGGCTTCATTCCAGATTGATCCGGCAGCCGCAGACCTCGACCTGGGCCACACCGTGCTGCTTGTGGCGCTTCCTGGCAGCGGCGATCACGCGGTCGCGGTCGACGACGTTGACGTCGTAGGCCGACACGCCGGCTCCGCGCTCGTCGGCGACAGGGACGAATCGGATCTCGCCGTCGTCGTCGAGCATGATGATGTTGTCCCTGGCCGGACGGTTCAGGATCCTGGACCATAGCGCCGCCGCCGCGTCGGGGTCGGGATGCTGGATCTCGACGCCGCACAGACCGTTGGTCACGTCGGAGCGTGCATGCTTCAGCCAGTCCTTTTCGGCCGGCGGCCACCACAGCGCCGGGTCCGTGCCGGCCGGAGCAATCGTCTGGTCGAGCGAGAGCAGCACGCCCGCCGTGTCGGAGGGATGGAAGTGGGTATAGACGTAGCCCGGTGTGTCCTTCTGTTCGACGGCGCGCACGCCGAGGCTGCCGACACGCTCGCGCTCCTTTGCCGCGTCGCCGACCTGGATGATCACCATGTAGCCGCCGTCACCCTTGCGCCGTTCGATGTAGCGCCCTGCCGACGTGCCGCCGCGGGTCGGCGAGACGATCTCGAGGAAGTCGTGGCCGGTCGGACAGACCACGTTGGCCAGCCCCCACTTGGCGACGCCGGGATCGCGATAGGCCACCTCGATGCCCAGTGTCTCGCACAGCTCCTCCCGCGAAGCCTCGAGGTCCTTGCACACGAACACGCATTGGCGGAGCTTCATGGCGCGTCTCCCAATCCCTTATGGTTCGGCCTATGGTAGCGCCATGCGGGCCGTGTGGACCATGGGCTTCGTGGCATCGGCTGCGCTGTCTTTTCTGTTCCCCGATTTCATCGTCTTCCGATTCACGCAGGCGATCGTGTGGGCCATCGCGCTCGTCGGTCTCGTGCTGATGTGCGGTGTAAGCGGCCAGTTCTCCTTCGCCCAGGCGGCCCTCTACGGCGTGGGCGCCTATTCTGCCGCCATTCTCGCCAACCACTCGGCTCTGCCGATCTATTGGGCGTTTGCGCTGGCGCCGATCGTGGGTTTCCTCGTCGGCTACGGGCTGGGCCGCGTCGCGGGTGGCCACAGCCTGTGGACACAGGCGTTGATCAGCTACGCCCTGGCGATCGCGTTTCCCCAGCTCCTGCGCTGGCGCGTCATCGAGAACTGGACGGGCGGCGTGCAGGGCCTCTACGTCGACTTGCCAGAGGCTCCCGCCGGCCTCCTGAGCAACGACCGCTGGTGCTTTTTCCTCGCCCTTGCATTGCTGGCGCTTGGCCTATGGCTCGCCGCCAACGTCATGACCGGGCGGTCCGGCCGCGCTCTAAGGGCCGCGCGCGACCACGATCTCGCCGCGCTCGCACAGGGCGTCAACGTGATCCATGTCCGGGCCGTCGCCTCGGGGTTGGCCGGCGCCTATCTCGCCCTGGCGGGCTGTCTTTCGTCCCTCCAGCTCGGGTTCGTCGGGCCGGGCACCTACAACTTCGCGCTCTCGGTCCAGATGCTGTTCGGCCTGGTGGTCGGAGGCATGAATTCGCTGACCGGGGCGCTGATCGGAGGCTTGTTCCTCGAGTTCTTTCCCTCGCTCGTGGCGAGCCTCGGCAAGGGCCTGTCGGCCCTGCTCTACGGCGTGCTGCTGGTCGTCGCGATCGTAGCGATGCCGACGGGCATCGCCGGGGCGCTGAGGCGGCTCAGGCCCAGGCCCAGGCCCGTCAGTAACCTTTGAAGACCGGCGCCCGCTTCTCGACGAAGGCGCGGGCAGCCTCCTTGTGGTCCTCGGTCTCTCCCGTCCGGATCTGGCGCGCCGCTTCACTGTCGAGCGCTTCGGAGAGCGTGCCCTCCTCGGCCACCTTCATGTTCTGCTTTACATGCCACCATGCCACGCGCGGACCGGCGGCGAGCTTCTTGGCAAAGGCCATCGTCTCGGCTTCGAGCTTGTCGTCCTCGACCACACGATTGACCAGGCCGAGCTTTTCCATCTGCTCGGCATTCAGGATTTCGGCGGTGAAGTAAAGCTCGCGCGCCTTGCCGGTGCCGACCAGCTTGTGCAGGAAATAATGCGAACCGAAGTCGCCCGAGAACCCGACCTTGGCAAAAGCGGTCGTCATGCGTGCCGACTTGCCGGCAAAGCGCATGTCGGTGGCGAGCGCGATCGACAGGCCGGCACCTGCAGCCACGCCATTCACCATGGCAATGGTGGGCTTGCCCATCTCGTGCAGCAGTTCCGATACGCGCATGCGTTCGCGGATGTCGTGGACCTTGTCCTCGAAGGTCTTGCTCTGGTCCCGTCCGGCCGCCATCGACTTCACGTCGCCGCCGGCGCAGAACGCGCGATCCCCGGCGCCGCGCACCACGATGCAGCCGACGTCGCGCGAGCCCGCCGCCTCTTGCAGGGCGTCGGCGAACCCGCTCAGCATGTCCCGGCTGAGCGCGTTCATCGCTTCAGGACGGTTGAGGGTGAGCTTCAGTACGCCGTCTTCGACGGATTTCAGCAGGTCGGGCATCGTGTCCTCCGGGATTGCCGATCGGTTCTGTTGCGGCGAATGTTCAGCAATCCACACGGTCGCGCAACGGTATTCCGTCTTGCTGCGCGGAACCCTTCAGGAGGAAATCTCGCCGATGACCTACGAGACGCTGCTGACCGAACTGACCGACGGCGTGATGACCGTCACGCTCAACCGGCCCGACAAGCTCAACGCCTTCAACACGGTGATGAGCAGGGAACTCATCGATTTCTTCCAGAGCGTGAATGCGATGGATGAGGTGCGCTCGATCGTCGTGACCGGCGCCGGCCGCGCTTTCTGTGCCGGGGCCGACATCTCGGCCGGCAGCGGCGCCTTCCAGGTCTGGAACGACGGCCGCCGGCCGCAAAAGCGCGAAGCGAGCGACTCGATCACGCTCGCCATCTTCAACTGCCTGAAGCCCATCGTGGCGGCGATCAACGGCGCGGCCGTCGGCGTCGGTATCACCATGTGCCTGCCGATGGACGTTCGCATGATGTCGACCAGCGGCCGCATCGGCTTCGTGTTCAACAAGCGCGGCATGGCGATGGAGGCGGGCTCGTGCTGGTTCCTGCCGCGGCTGGTCGGCATGCAACAGGCCCAGGAATGGGTGATGACCGCCGAGCTGTTCGGCGCCGAGGAAGCCCTGAGGGGCGGCCTGGTGCGCTCGGTCCACGCGCCCGAGGAACTCCTGCCGGCGGCACAGGCCCTGGCTCGCAGGTTCGCCTCGCCCGCCTCTTCGTCGGTCGCGGCAGCGGTCAACCGGCGGCTGATGTGGAGCATGTGGGGCGCCCAGAATCCGCTCGACGCCGTGACGCTCGACCTGCAGTGCGTCGGCTACATGGCGGCGAGCGGAGATGCCCAGGAGGGCATCAAGTCGTTCTTCGAGAAGCGGGCACCCACCTTTCCGCTGAAGCCTTCCCAGGACATGCCGCCATTTGGCCCCTGGTCTCAGGCCGCGACAGGCGGCGACAGGTAGACGCCGGGATCGGCAGCCAGGCCGACCTTGACGCGGCGACTCGTCTCGTCGGCCAGTACTTCGGACTTGCTGGCCTCGAGTGCGGCCAGGGTCTGGCGCACGACATCGTCGGGATGAGCCTTGGGCGCCGTGACATGCCGCACCATGTCGGTGTCCATGAAGCCGACATGCAGGGCGAGCACCTGCGTGCCCTGCCCGCGCAGCTCATTGCGCAAGCCGTTGCTTAGCGACCATGCCGCCGCCTTGGAAGCCGAATAGGTCGACGACGTCGGCAAGCTCACCCACGACAAGGCCGACAGCACGTTGATGATGGCGCCGCCACCGTTGCCGGCCAGGATTGGCGCGAACGCCCGACTGAGCAGCAACGGCCCGAAGAAGTTGGTTTCCATTTCAGAGCGCAACGCGTCGACGCCGCCGGACGCAAGGAAGCCCGAGCCGCGCAGGACGCCGGCGTTGTTGACCAGCAAGGTCACGTCGGACAGGCCGCGCGCTGCCCCATCGATCTCGGCCGGCCTGGTGACGTCGAGGCGTACGGGCAGCACACCCGAAAGCTTGACCGATGCCGGGTCGCGAGCGGCCGCGTAGACTTTGCGCGCGCCGCCGGCAAGCAGCGCGCGCACGAAGGCAAGCCCGAGGCCTCGGTTGGCGCCGGTGACGAGAGCGACGGAATCCTGGATTTTCATGAGGGCAGTCCTTCGGTCGGGATGACCGCCCTGGACATAGGTGTATCTACACTTAAGCAAAGCGAGGATTTCTCGCCCGCCATGGAGTTTTGTTCAGAGCCCGCCGGTGCCGCTCATCGTGCCGGGCAGGTACTTTTCCCGTACCACTCTACGGACTTCGCCCGAAAAGCGCCTTGGAAGGGCGGCCGCGCGAGCGTCTAATGAACCTCTCGGGAGGAAAATCATGTCGCCTGACTCTGCGTCCCTTGCGAGTTCGCGCTCCGACCCTCTCTATGCCGCTCTCCAGGAGCGCGTGATGGCCCGCGACCAGAAGGGCGCGAGCGAGGTCTACTACAAGCTGGCCAGGGAAGGCCGGCCACTGACCGAGATGCTGCGCGAAGCGGTGCGCATGCACGCCCCATACACCCACGTGCCCTATCACGAGCGCATGGACGATGGGTACGTGAACTTCGTGAACAATGACCATTGCCTGCTGAGCGCGCGCGCGTCCCTGCATCTGTCGAAGATGCTGCCGGGTGACGCCGCCGGCCTGCCGATGGCCCAGACCATCTGGTACATCCCGACCGGCCTCGACATCTGGAACCAGAAGATCGGCAAGGCGCCTGGTCACTATTCGCGCGGCATGCAGATGGCCGGCGGTCCGCCGCCCGCCCCGGTGGTTCATTGGCCCGACCAGGAACCGAAGGAAATCGAGGGCTCGTTGACGGAGCGCCTGGGTCAATGGATGACCCTCGTCCATCGCGGCCAGGTGATCGAAGCCTATCGAGTCTTCCTCGGCCTCATGGCAGATTCCAAGGAACGCCGTGCTGCGCTGGCGGAACTGGCTTTCGCCGGCCTGATCGACGTGCAGGACCGCTCCTTCCAGAATCGCTCCTACACGACCGGCCACAAGTCCTTCCGCGCCCGGGCCACTGTGGAACTGGGCGACGCCATCGGCTGGGAACGGGCGCACGACGTGCTGTATGCGGGTGCGCTCGACATCGCGGTCGGCCCGCGCTGGTACTCGCTCTACGAGGTCGCCTGCAACGCCATCACGGTCTATCTCGAGGGCCAGACGCTGCACGCCGTCCCCTACGGCGGCACCACCGAGTTGGAACGCGCCATCCTCGCCACCAACAAGGCGCCGCTCGACACGGCCGAGACCGAAGCCTTGATCGAGGCCGTGGTACGCCAGCCCGAGCCGGCCTACCTGCTTCACCTGACGGCGCTCCTGAAGGCCGGCAAGAGCCCGCGCGTCCTGCTGGACGCCATCCAGATCGGCGCCGCGCAAGTCGGGCTGGAGACGCACAACGACCTCAATTTCTCGCTGCCCCAGCACTGCTACGAATATGTCAACACGCTGGGCTGGTTCTGGGACACGTTCGAGCATCCCCAGCGCCTCAAGCTGCTCTATCTGGCGGCGGCCTACCTCAACCAGAACGCAGCCCACCAGCGGCTGACCGGCGACCTGACGCCGCCACAGATCGAACGACCGTCGACCGGCAAGCTCGCCGCCGAGGAACTCGCGGCCCGCGTCGAGGCGGCGGTCATCGCCCTCGACTCGCCCAAGGCGCTTGGCTGGGTGCAGGTCTACCTCGAAAGCGGCAGCGATACCGGCCCGCTGGTGCGTGCTCTGGCGATGGCCTGCTCGCGGCTCGGCAACGATCCGCACAACCAGGAAATCGCCCTCTGCATGCTCGAGGACTACGCCAAGAACCGCAATCCAGGACGTGCCCGCCTGCTGATGGCGGCAGCGCACCACACGGCGCGGCATCGCAAGTACGGCGATCCGCTCGACTGCAGCCGTCGCTTCGGAAAGGCGATGGGCATAACTGCGCTGGCCTGAAGGGACGACCGCGATTCGCGGCGTTCGCGGCCGCTCGCTCATTCGTCCTTGTCGTGATGCCTGTTCGTGAAGTGGGCGTTGCCGAGACCCGTACCGATCGTCAGCACGCCCCAGCGGGTGAGATCCTGCATGTTGGGCACCTCGCTCAGGCCCTGCACGACGGCGTCATTGTGCATGAGCACCACCGGTTCATGGCCGCCCAGCCGCTCGAGGCGCCTGGCGATCTCCTGCGGTAGATTGAACTGCTCGCCCTCCCAATCGCCCGGCAGATTCTGCCCGCCGCGCAGGATGGTGCCGTGCGCGTCGATCAGCCCGGGACAGGCCACGCCGACGAAGGGCGCGAGCCTGAGCTTCTCGCCTTCGACCGTGGCCAGCAATTCCTTGAGCATGTGCGCCAAGCGATCGACCGCCATGTCCCGGGTCGGCTTTTCGTCGGCATGCCGCCAATGGATGAGCTTCAGGACTTCGGCCCTGGACACCTTGTTGTTCTTGAGCTTGAGCTTGATCAGCCCGACCCGCATGTTGGTGCCGCCGATATCGGCGGCCAGCACGGCGTCGTGACCCTCGAGAACCCAGCTCGGCGCAAGCTGGACCACGCCCAACAGACCGGCCTGGTCCGGGTGGTGGCGGATCGTGCAGAACTTCACGTCGGACTTCTCGCCCAACAGCACCGCGGCCCGGCCCAGCGCGAGCTCTCCGATGTGGCTCCAGATCAGGCCGCCGCCGATGACGATCCGCTCGGTATTCTGCCAGGTCTCGAGCGTCAGAAATTGCTCGATCACGCCGGCGAGTTCCTGGCCGAACTCCTCGACGGCCGTATGCACCACGCCCGCGGCCAGCGGATCCTTCCCGTTCAGCACCTTGTCGAGCTCCGCCTTGGAGATTTCCCGGGTGGATTTCTCGCCCAACGGATCATCATGGCCGTGATCGACCAGCTGTCCGCGGCACTCGTCCAGGATCTTGCGAAACGCCTTGCCGCTCGCCCGGTCGCCGACGAAGCCGTCGGCCGAACGGAGTTCTTCGTTGTAGCTGTCCACCGTGACGGACGTCAGCGTGCGCGCGGCGTGGGAAAACACCGTCGGATGGTCGGTGGGTCTGTCGTTCATAGGCTGAGACAACGCGGGGCGCCGGGGCGAGTTGCGCGCTCAGCCCCCCAGGACCCGTCGTCCTTCGGCAAAGACTCTCTTGTTCGGCGGTGCGGTGCCGTACTGGAGTTGCCGGGCCGCCAGCTGCTCGCCGAGCCCCGCGAGGTCGAGCTTGGAATGGCGCAGTTTGGCGAACAGCCCGGTTTCCTCTTCCTGGAAATGGCGGGTGGCATGGGCGCCGAGGATTTTTATCGTGGCATCGAAAGCCGGGTGCTTCGCCGGCAGCTGCTCCAGCTTCTCGACCAGATCCCTGATGACATCGTGCTCGACGCGGGCCTCGACCAGCAGCGTTTCGCCCTTTTTCCCGAGCACTCTCTCGGCGGCAGGGTAGAAGACCTGCTGCTCGATCTCGGCGTGGATCGTCAGCAGGTGACAGATGCGCAATGCGAGCTTGCCCTTCTCCACCGGCGTGGCGCCCTTGCGTCGCCGCTGATAGTCGCGAAACATGGCCAGGATCGCCGTGTGATCGGCGGCGAGCAGCACCAGCGCATCGTGCGGCTCCAGGGGGCCGGAGTCCCTGCCCCTCTGCTTTCGGGTCGCAGCAAGGTTCTTCACGACGATGTCCTTCCCCGCGGTCCGAGGCGTAAACGCGCGCTGAATGCAAAAGTTGCGGAGTTGACAGTCCGCGGCGCCGTGGACAGCATTGGGCCGTTGCAGTAGGGCGCATCGGCCGAGGCCGAAGGGGCTATGCCCACCTACGTCACCTCAACCGACTTGCGCCCATGCCCAGTCTCGAAAATCTCCGCAAGCAGGCCAAGCTCTATCTGCGCTGGCATCGCGAACGCCACTATCCCGTGGCGGCGCAGATCCGTGCCGTGCTGCCGCGCTTCAGGGACCTGACCGATCGCCAGATCCTCGATGCCGCGTTCAAGCTCGGCGATGCGCAGGAGCTGATCGCCCGCCAATCGGGCTTCGAGACGTGGCAGGCGCTCAAGACAGGAGTGCAAGCCATGCCAAGTTCCGCCCTGCCCGCCGCACGTCCCCTGTTGACGGCCGTCGAAGCGCAGCTCTTCGTCGCCGACGTCAAGGCATCGTGCGATTTCTTCGCGACCAAGCTCGGCTTCGAGGTCGGGTTCACCTATGGCGAACCGCCGTTCTACGGCCAGGTCAGGCGCGACAACGCCCTGCTCAACCTCCGGCAGGTCTGCGAGCCGGTCTATGTCGGCGACATCCGCGAACGCGAGGAATTGCTCGGCGCCTCCATGACGGTCGGCAGCGCCGCCGAGATAAAGCAGCTCTTCCTCGACTTTCAGGCACGCGACGTCGATTTCTTCCGGCCGCTGAAGCAGCAGCCGTGGGGCGCCCGCGCGTTCATTGTGCGAGACCCGGACGGCAACCTTCTGTTGTTCGCCGGACCGGCGATCTAGGATGGCGGCATGGCCTACGTCTTCGATCTCGGCAATCCGGCGACCAACGCCAACCCTTTCCCGGAGTTCGCGCGCCTGCGGGCCGAGGACCCGGTGCACTGGTCGCCGGTGATGAAGGCGTGGATCGTCACCCGCTATGCCGACGTGAAGCAGGTGGCGCTGAACAACCGGCAGATCTCGGCCGACCGGCTGACGCCGTTCTTCAAGGCCAATCCGGAGTATCAGCGCGGCTCGATCGAGAGCCTGGTGCGCTATCTCAATCACTGGATGGTGTTCCGCGATCCACCCGACCACACCCGGCTCCGACGCCTGTTCACCAAGGCCTTCACGCCGACCTCGGTCGAGAACCTGCGGTCCAACATCGAGGACATCGTCGCCCACCTGATCGACCGCATGCAGGCCAAGGCGCGCGGCGGCGAGCCGGTCGACTACATCGCCGACTTCGCCTATCCGCTGCCCGCTTCCGTGATCATGGATCTGCTCGGCGTGCCGCGTGCCGATCTCGAGCGGGTCAAGGTCTGGTCCGACGACATCGCGCTATTCATCGGCACCGCCCAGGTCGCCGGCAACAAGTATCTGCGCGCCGAGGCGGGCGCCAAGTCGATGGCCGACTATTTCCGCGGGCTGGTCGAGGCCCGCACCGCGGCACCCACCGCCGACATGATCAGCCAGCTGGTGCTGGCGCGCGACGACCGCGACGCGCTCACCACCGACGAGATCATCGGCACGGCGATCCTGCTGCTGTTCGCCGGGCACGAAACAACGAGCAACCTGATCGGCAACGGCTTCTTCTATTCGATGAGGAACCGCGACCAATGGGAACGGCTGGTCGCCGACCCGGCGCTGGCGGAGTCCGCCGTCGAGGAATATCTGCGCTACGACGGTCCGTCGGGCGCGCTCGCGCGGGTCGCCGCAGCCGACACAGAGCTCGGCGGCCGGACCATCCGCGAGGGCCAGCGCGTGTTCGCCTTCATGAACTCGGCCAACCGGGATCCCGAGGCGTTCGACGATCCCGAGCGCTTCGACATCGGCCGGCCGCAGAACCCCCACATGACCTTCGGCCACGGCATCCATTTCTGCCTGGGTGCCCCGCTCGCCCGCCTCGAGGCGCGCATCGCCGCGGTGCGGCTGGCCGAGCGCCTGCCCGACGTGCGATTGAGTGGCGGTGAGCCTGACTGGCACGATTCGCTCATCCTGCGGGGCGTGAAGAGCCTGCCGATCTCGCTATGAGGGCGATGATCTGCAACGCGTGGGGCGAGCCGGAGGACCTGCGTCTTCAGGAGGTCGAACGGCCGCCGCTCAAGGTCGGACAGGTGCGCATCAGGATCCGGGCCGCCGGCGTCAGCTTCGCAACCACCCTGGTGATCGCCGGCAAGTACCAGCGCAGGCCGCCGCTGCCCTTCGCGCCCGGCACCGAGGCGTCGGGCGTGGTGATCGAGGCCGACGCCGCGTGCCGGCGGGTCAAGGTCGGCGACGAGGTCGTGGCGGTGCTCGACTGGGGCGGCCTCGCCGAGGAAACCGTGGCGCACGAGGTCAACGTCTTCCCGAAGCCACGCAACATCGGTTTCGTCGAGGCGATCCAGCTCGCCATCTCCTATCCGACCTCGGCCGGCGCGCTCACCTGGCCGATGGCGCTCGACGTCCAGAAGGGCCATACGCTGCTTGTCCATGCCGCAGCCGGCGGGGTCGGCATGGCGGCGGTCGAGATCGGCAAGATTCTGGGCGCTACGGTGATCGCCACGGCGGGCGGCCTGCGCAAGGCGACCTTTGCCAAGGAGCATGGCGCCGACCATGTGATCGACTACAGCACGTCCGACTTTCGCGAGGAGGTGTTGAAGCTCACCGGAGGCCGTGGCGTCGATCGCGTCTACGACCCGGTGGGCGGCGAAGTGTTCGCCCAGTCGCTGCGCTGCCTCGCCGTGGAGGGC
This sequence comes from uncultured Reyranella sp., assembly GCA_964533955.1. Classification (GTDB taxonomy): domain Bacteria; phylum Pseudomonadota; class Alphaproteobacteria; order Reyranellales; family Reyranellaceae; genus Reyranella. The sequence goes on from CAZHQA010000138.1 coordinate 13,470, forward strand.
CGAATTTGTCCTGTCGGCTTCGCCGGCGGCACCATCCCGCAGGTTCCGGCCAACATCCTGCTGGTCAAGTCGATCGCCGTGATGGGCTTCAACTACGGCTACTACGTCGGCTGGAGTCCGCACGACGCCCGCTTCGAGCAGGCCGACCGAACCTTCGCGCTGATGGAGCGCATCCGCGGCTGGTGCGAAGCGGGCCTCTGCCGCCCGCACGTCGACCGGACTTTCCGCCTGCCCGAGGCGGCACAGGCGATGCGCGCCCTTCTGCAGCGCGCCGCGGTCGGCCGGTTGGCCGTCGTCATGGATTAGACGGCTGCTTATCGCGAGAGTTGCCGAAGCTCTCGCTGCGGCCCAGGCTACTGCTTCTTGGTCAGGGCACCCTCGAACTTGCAGTAGCCGTCGAGCT
>CAZHQA010000139.1:0-4277 GCA_964533955.1 uncultured Reyranella sp.
CGTCGGAGCGCGCAACTCCCGCTGCGCTCAGGAGCATGGGCGCAACGGGAGTTGCGCGCGCCCATGAGCGGGCCGGAGGCCCGCGGTCCGGCAAGACGCTAGCGCAGGCTGCCCGCGACCACGCGCACCTTGCGGGGGGCGGCGATCCACACGCCAACGGCGCACACGACGCTGAAGAACACGCCGAGCGCGAAGGCGATGGTGTAGGTGCCGGTCAGGTCGTAGAGCAGCCCGGTGACGAACGGCCCGACCGCGCCGCCGCCGATCAGGGCCACCATCAGCAGGCTGAAGATCGAGCCGAAGCGTGCACCCTCGAAGATCTCGACGACGATCGGGCCCATGATCGTGGCGATGGCGTAGCCCAGCAGGCCCTGCGACAGGACCATCAGCCACAGCAGCGGCTGCGACGGCCCGGCCCTCAGCAGCAGCAAGGCGAGGTAGCACACCGCGAATCCCAGGCAGCTCGCCGACCAGGCGATCTCGCGGCCGAACCGGTCGCTCAGCGCGCCGAGCGCGATCTGGCCGGGGATGCCTGCCATGCCGACGACGCCGAGCGACCAAGCCGCCAGCATCGGGGAGAAGCCGATCTCGACCAGGTACTTGGTCTGGTGGATCTGCACGGCGTACCAGATCCAGCCGCCGGCGAAGTAGCTCACCGCCAGCCACCAGAAGCGGCCGGTGCGGATCGCGCGCGGCACCGTCCACTCGGTCGCCGCCCACGCCGAATCGACGATGTTGGACGGCCGCTTCCTCGTCGTGCCGTCCGCGAGGTGCAGCTCGCCGTCGGGCAGCAGCCCGAGATCCTCCGGCCGCTTGGCGACCAGGAGGTTGATCGGCACCAGCACGACCAGGGTGATCAGGCCGAGCTTCCACGACGCCGTGCGCCAGCCCTCGGTCAGGATCAGCGCCTGCAGCCAGGGCAGGATCAGGATCGCGCCGGCGCCGACGCCCGAGAAGGCGATGCCGATCGCCAGCGCCCGGTGGCGCACGAACCAGTTGGGCAGGAACTGCGAATGGACCGAGTAGCTCATGCAGTTGGCGCCGATGCCGACCAGCAGGCCGAGCGTGGCGTAGAGCTGCCAGGGCGCGCTGATCAGGGTCGCGCCGGCGAGGCCGGCGGCGGTGATCAGCACGCCGATCTCGATCACGAAGCGCGGGCCGCGGCGGTCGATCAGCCGGCCGAGCACCGGGCTGACCGCCGCCGAGACCAGGAAACCGAAGGAGAAGGCGCCGGCCGCCAGGCCGCGGTCCCAGCCGAACTCGTCGACGATCGGCGGGAACATCAGCGAGAAGGCGGTGCGGGCCGAGACGCTCACCGCCATGGTGACGAAGGCGACGGCAATGATCACCCAGCCGAAGAAGAACGGCAGCCGGGCGGCAACGGAAGCGCGCACGTGAGTTTGCAGTGACATCCGGGTGTTCGTTTCGCCAGCCGCGTTGTGGGGGCACTAACCTGTTGGCTGATCGGGCCGGGGTCAATGACGCTGCGGGTAGTTGTCCGCGCGCGAACCGCGGGGCGGGACTTGAACGCCGCGCCCGCCGCCGCTATCACCGGCCCGAAAGGGAGGCCTGCCGTGAAGATCACTCGCACCGTCAAGAAGATCCTCGACAACTACGAGAGCGATTGCCCCGGCACCAAGGCGAACCTCGCCCGCATCCTGATGCACGGCCGGCTGGGCGGCTCGGGCAAGATGGTGATCCTGCCGGTCGACCAGGGCTTCGAGCACGGCCCCGACCGCTCGTTCGCGCCCAACCCCGATGCCTACGATCCGCACTACCACTACCAGCTCGCGATCGATGCCGGGCTCAACGCCTACGCCGCCCCGCTCGGCCCGCTCGAGGCGGGCGCCGACACCTTCGCCGGCGCGATCCCGACCATCCTCAAGCTCAACAGCGCCAACTCGCTGTCGACCAACAAGGACCAGGCCGTCACCGGCTCGGTGAAGGACGCGCTGCGCATCGGCTGTGCGGCGATCGGCTTCACGATCTATCCCGGCTCGGAAGACCAGTACGAGATGATGGAGGAGATCCGCGCGCTCGCCGAGGAGGCCAAGTCGGTCGGCCTCGCCGTGGTCATGTGGTCCTATCCGCGCGGCGGCAAGCTCGACAAGGCGGGCGAGACCGCCATGGACGTCTGCGCCTACGCCGCCCACATGGCGGCGCTCCTGGGGGCGCACATCATCAAGGTCAAGCCGCCGACCAACGTGCTGTGGCAGCCCGAGGCCAAGGCGGCCTACGAGAAGGCCAAGATCGACATCTCGACCCTGGCGGCGCGCATCAAGCACGTGATGCAGGCGACCTTCGCCGGCCGGCGCATCGTGGTGTTCTCGGGCGGCGAGGCCAAGGACCTCGAGGGCCTGTTCACCGAGATCCGCGGCCTGCGCGACGGCGGCGCCAACGGCTCGATCATCGGCCGCAACACCTTCCAGCGCCCGCGCGAGCAGGCGCTCGACATGCTCGACAAGATCATCGCGATCTACCAGAACAAGGCGTAGGCCTCGCGCCCGCGTGCTCGCCGGGCGCACGACGTGAAGGCACTGCTGGTTATCGCGACCGTCATCGATCTCGCCCTGGCGGCGCTGCTGATCGCGGTGTCCGGTTTCATCTTCGGCGGCGGGCCGGAGGGGCTGCGCGGCGCCATGGGGTCGGCGGTCGCGTGGAGCACGGCCTTCCTCGCCTGCTTGGCAGCGCCGACCGCGAGCTTCATGCTCCATCGCCGAGGCAAGGACGGGTGGGGCGTGCTGGTCGGCTGGCTGCCGCCGGTCGCGGCCCTCGTCCTCGCCGTCGCGCCGATCAATCCCTATTGAGAAGAGAGGCCTGCTAGGAGGCGCAGCTGTTGGCGATCTGGCGCGCCTGATCCTCGAGGTAGGAGCTGCCGCCGACCGTCTTGATCGCGCTGCGGAAGACGACGCGGCTCGAGGTGTCGTCGATGCGATAGACGCCGAACTCGCCGACCTTCTGGCCGCTGCTGCGCGAGGACAGCAGCACGCCGCCGAGTTTCTGGCGCTGATCGATGGCCGGTACCACCTGGTAGTCGGGCGGCGTGTTTTGCGCGAGGCACTGGGTCAGCGATTCGTAGGGCCGCTGGTAGGTCGCCGACCAGGAGAGCGGATTGGGATCCGGACTGATGCACGCCGAAAGAGCAAGCAGGCCGATGGGGAAGAGAAGCACAGTGCGAGTCATCGTGCGCGAAACCTCCCATGGCATCGCCGGCATGGCAACAGGGCAGATGTTGCCCTAACCTCGTTTGCGCAATGGAACCGCCGACGACCCGACTCTACCTCATCTCGCCCGAGCGCCTCGAGCATCCGGCGATCTTCGCCGACGAGCTGCGTGCGGCATGCGACGGCGGCGACGTGGCGGCCTTCCAGCTGCGCCTCAAGAACGTCGATGACGGCGCGATCGCCCGGGCAGCCGACACGCTGCGCCCGATCTGCCAGCAGCGCGGCGTCGCCTTCTTCATGAACGACCGGCCCGACCTCGCGGTGAAGCTCGACTGCGACGGCGTGCATGTCGGCCAGGACGACATGTCCTACGCCGAGGCGCGGCGCATCGTCGGACCCGATCGCCAGGTCGGCGTCACCTGCAAGGCGTCCCGCCATCTCGCCATGGACGCGGCCGAGGCCGGCGCCGACTACGTGGCGTTCGGCGCCTTCTTCCATTCCAACACCAAGACCGTCACCACCCCGGCCAGCCTCGACATCATCGAATGGTGGAGCGGGCTGATGGAGGTGCCGTGCGTGGCGATCGGCGGCATCACGGTGGAGAACTGCCGCCCGGTGATCGCCGCCGGCGCCGACTTCCTGGCGGTGGCCGGCGGCGTGTGGAACTACAAGAGCGGCCCCAGGGACGCCGTCGCGCGGTTCAACGAAATCTTCTATGATTCGTGCTGATGCCGGTCGTCGACACCGCTTCACTGCCCGAGATCCAGATGCGCCCCGGCGTGGCGGGCAAATGGCTCTGCGCCCACGACCAGGGCGCGGCCAGCACCAGCGTGCTGCGCAATTGGGTCGAGCCTGGCATCACGATTCCCCGCCATCGGCACGACCAGGAGGAGATCGTCCTGGTCGAGCAAGGCGAGATGTGGGTGGAAATCGAGGGCGTGCGCCATCACGCCAGAGCGGGACAGACCGTCATCATCCCGCCGAGTGCCATCCATGCCTGGGGCACGCTCGAGCAAAAGGTGCAGGTCCTGTTCGTCTGGCCGATGCCCGATCCGTTCGCGCCGGGCAAGAGCGCCTACATCGACGGCACGCCGCCCAAGACCGGCTGACGCC
>CAZHQA010000139.1:4377-13635 GCA_964533955.1 uncultured Reyranella sp.
AGCTCGAAGCGCTCGGCGACGCGGCCGTCGTCCGGCTTGGCGCGCGCCAGCGCCGCCATCGATATGGGGTATTCGCACAGGATGGTCGGCCGGCCGATGCCGAGTTTGGATTCGATGCGGTCGAACATGATGCGGAAGAAGACGTCGTCCCAGCTGTCGCCGCCGTGCATGACGATGCCCGCCGCCCGGGCCAGCCTCGGCGCGTCGCCGACCGTGGCCAGCACGTCGACGCCGGCATGGCGGTCGAACGCTTCGGCGACGGTCAGGCGCTCCGGAGTCGCCGCCGGATCGCACACCTTGCCGTTCCACCTGAGCTCGCGCGCGCCGCCAAGGCCGAGCACCATCGCGCAGTCGTCCATGATCGCCTCGTAGCCGGCACCGGCGCGGTACCATTCGAGCATGGTGAACTCGGGGTGGTGCAGCGCCGAGCCCTCGCCGTTGCGGAACACGCGGGCGAACTGGAACAGCTTCGGCACGCCTCCGGCCAGCAGCTTCTTCATGGCGAACTCGGGCGAGCTGTGCAGCCAGCGCGGCCGCGTCGTGCCGTCCGGCGTCCGCCAGTCGGTGGCGAAGCCCTGCAGGTGAACCTCGGCACCCGGCGCCAGCTGGAGAATCGGCGTCTCGACCTCGACGAAGCCTTCGCGCGCGAACCATTCGCGCAGCGCCGCCTGGAGACGCGCCCGCGCCTGCAGGAACGGCAGGCGCCGGGCGAGCTTGTCGGGACGCCAGTCGGTCATGCCGGACCATCGCATGCAGCGCGAGCGCCGTGTAGGGTCGCGAGGATGACGCCGAAGCAAATCGACAAGTTCTGCGCCAGCCTGCCCGCCGCCACGCGCATCGTGCAATGGGAGGGCGTGATCGTGTTCAAGGTGGGCGGCAAGATGTTCTGCCTGATCGCGCCCGAGGATCACTCGGTCGGCCGCATCTCCTTCAAGTCGGCGCCCGAGCACTACGAGGCGTTGTCGACCTCGCCCGGCTTTCGTCCGGCGCCCTATCTCGCTCGCGCCAAGTGGGTGTCGGTCGACGACCCCAGGGCGCTGACCGACACCGAGATGAAGGCCTATATCAAGCGCGCCCATGCCGTGATCGCCGCCGCCCTGCCCCGGAAGAAGCAGATCGAACTGGGCCTGTGAGCCCGGTTGCGGGCATCCCTGCCCTTTGTTACAAGCCGCCGCCGGCCTCGTCCGCTTCCGCGTGCGAGGCCGAATTCCATTCATTCGAGCCTCCGGTAAGCCCATGAAAGTCCAAGTCAATTCCATCCGCGCCGGCAACGTCATCGACTACAACGGCAAGCTCTGGGTCGCCTCCAAGGTGCAGCACATCAGCCCGGGCAAGGGCGGCGCATTCGTCGCCATCGAAGCCAAGGCGCTGCGCGAGGGCAACAAGCTGCAGGAGCGGTTTCGCTCGGGCGAGATGATCGAGCAGGCGCACATCGAGGAGCGCGACTGCACCTTCCTGTTCAAGGACGACAACGGCTACACGTTCATGGACAAGGAGAACTACGAGCAGCTCGTCGTCGGCAGCGACGTGCTCGATCCCGACCAGGCGCGCTGGCTGCAGGACGGCATGGAGGTCCAGGTATCGTCGCACGAGGGCACGCCGGTCGGCGTCACCCTGCCGAAGAGCGTCGTGCTGCCGGTCATCGAGGCCGACGCCGTGGTGCGCGGCCAGACCGCCTCGTCGTCCTACAAGCCCGCCATCGTCGAAGGCGGCATCAAGGTGATGGTGCCGCCGCATATCGGGGTCGGCACCAAGCTGGTGATCAACACCGAGGACGGCAGCTACATGGAACGCGCCAAGGATTGAGTGAGCATGATGTGTGTGTCGCGTGATCCCTTCCTCCCCATTCATATGGGGCGGTGGCACCGCGCAGCGGTGACGGAGGGGTCATCGGCGGCAGCAAGATCGTCGCTCATGACCCCTCTGCCCCGGCTTCCGGGGGCACCTCCCCATTTGAATGGGGAGGAAGGCTGATGTCCCTCCCTCCCCGCGATCGTCCCGTCGCCCGCGTCGGCCGGGCGCCGATGCAGCCGGGCCGCGAGCGCTCGGGACCGCCCGAGCGCAAGTCGCTGGCGGTGCGCTCGGCCACCATCACCGTCATGATCCGCGCCGCCTTCGCGGCCGCCAAGGGACTGAAGCGCGACTTCGGCGAGGTCGAGAACCTGCAGATCTCGGAGAAGGGCCCGGGCGATTTCGTCAGCCGCGCCGACCGGCAGGCCGAGCGCGTGCTGCGCACCGAGCTCGCCCGCACGCGGCCCGAGTACGGCTTCCTGGGCGAGGAAGGCGGCGAGACCAAGGGCGACGGCCGCAACCGCTGGATCGTCGATCCGCTCGACGGCACCAACAACTTCATTCACGGCGTGCCGCACTTCAACATCTCGATCGGCCTCGAGCGCGAGGGCGAGATCATCGCCGGCGTGGTCTATCAGCCGATTTCCGACGAGCTGTTCTGGGCGGAGAAGGGCAACGGCGCGTTCATCGACACTCCCTATGCGCGCTCGCGCCGGCTGCGCGTGTCGGGCCGCAAGGATCCGGCGCGCGCGCTGGTCGGCACCGGCATCCCGCATCTCGGCAAGAGCGATCACGCCGACTACCTGCGTCGGCTCGCCTCGGTGATGTCGAAGACCGCAGGCGTGCGCCGCTGGGGTGCGGCGGCGCTCGACCTCGCCTTCGTGGCGGCAGGGCGCTTCGACGCCTACTTCGAGTTCGGCCTGAAGTCGTGGGACGTCGCGGCCGGCCTCCTGCTGGTGCGCGAGGCGGGCGGCCTGATCAGCGACGTCAACGGCCAGCCCTACGAGCTGGGCGGCCCGTCGCTGCTCGCCTGCAACGTCGGCCTGCGCGATCCCATGGTCGAGATGCTGGCGTAGGCCAGGCGAGCCATCCGGTTTCAGCAAGACTAGTTTCGCTGTTGTGAGCATTCGGCACGGCCGACCGGCGCCCTAGAATGGCGTCCGGAGGATTGGCGAACATGCGAAACCTGACCCGCCGCAGCCTCGTGGCTGCCGCTGCTTCCCTGCCGTGGACCGCGGCGCAGGCGAGGTATCCTGAAAAGCCCATCCTCTACCTTTGCCCGCTGCCCGCCGGCGGACTGCTCGACTCGCACATGCGCTTTCTCGCCGAGCGCGTGTCGAAGACGCTCGGCCAGCAGGTCCTCGTCGACTGCAAGCCGGGCGCCACCGCCACCCTGGCCGCGGCCAGCATCGTCCACGCCAAACCCGACGGCCATTCGTTGGCGACCATGATGGTCACCAGCCTGCGCTTTCCCTATTCCAACGACGTCTCGTGGCATCCCCTGCGCGACTTCACCTACATCATCGGCCTGTCGAACGTGGTGATCGGCATCGTCGTGCGCGCCGACTCGCCCTATCGAACGGTCGAGGAACTGATCGACGCCGGCCGCACGTCGCCGGAAAAGCTCAACTACGCCACCAGCGGCCTCGGCGGCACGGGCCATCTCACGGCGCTGCAGATCGAGCAGGCCACCGGATCTCGTTTCACCCATGTGCCCTTCAAGGGCGGGCCGGAATCGCTGCAGGGCCTGATCGGCGGCTACATCGACTTCATGTGCGACGGCGCGGCGTGGGCGCCCATGGTCGATTCGGGCAAGCTGCGGCTGCTCGCCATGGCGACCGAGACCCGCATGCACCGCTACCCGCAGGTGCCGACGCTGCGCGAACGCGGCCTCGACGTGGTCGGCTGGAGTCCCTATGGCGTCGTCGGCCCGAAGGCCATGGCGCCGGAGCTGGTCGGCACGATCCACGATGCCTTCAAGGCGGCATCCGACGACCCGGGCAACGCTGCGCTGCTCGAGCGCTTCGTCCAGGAGCCGTGGTACCGCGATCCCGCCGCCTATCGTCAATGGGCCGAGCAGTACTACGCGACGATCGAGCCGACGCTGGCCAAGGCCGGCCTGGTCAAAGGCTCCTGACCATGCTCGGAACCGACCCGACGGAGGACGTGGCCGTCCCGCCGATGACCGGGCTCGCGGCGTCGTCCGGCCACCCGTTCCGGCGCGGACCGCGCGTCGCCATTCATCAGGCTGTCGAGGGCAAGCAACCATGACCGCACATCCAGGCCCGCTCGACGGCCTCAAGATCATCGACATCTCGACCGTGGTCGCCGGGCCGTTCGCGGCCGGGCTGCTCGGCGACTATGGTGCCGACGTCATCAAGGTCGAGATGCCGGGCGCCGGCGACAGCCTGCGCGCCCTGGCACCGCACAAGGACGGCGCCCCGCTGTGGTGGAAGGTCACCAACCGCAACAAACGCGGCATCACGCTCGACCTGCGCCAGGGCGACGGACGCGCGCTGTTCGCGATGCTGGTCAAGGACGCCGACGTGCTGGTGGAGAATTTCCGACCCGGCACGCTCGACGGATGGGGCATCACCCGCGACTGGCTGCACGGTCTCAATCCGCGGCTCACGATCCTGCGCCTCACCGGCTTTGGCCAGGACGGACCCTATGCCGGCCGGCCGGGGTTCGCCCGCATCTTCGAGGCGATGAGCGGCTTCACGCAGATCTGCGGCGAGGAGGACGGCCGGCCGCTGCACCTCGGCTATCCGATCTCGGACGCCGTGGCCGGCCTGTTCGGCGCGCTCGGCATCCTGGCGGCACTGCACAACCTGGCCAAGGACCCCGCTCGACGTGGCCAGGAGATCGACTGCTCGGCCACCGAGGCGATGCTGCGCACGCTCGAGTTCCTTGCCATCGAATACGACCAGCTCGGCACGGTGCGCACCCGCTCGGGCAATCGCAGCCAGTATGCCGCGCCGGGCAACGTCTATCGCACGGCCGACGGCAAGTGGGCCTCGATCGCGGCCTCGACGCAAAGCATCTTCGTGCGGCTGTGCACGGCGCTCGACCTCGGCACGCTGGTGGCCGACGAGCGCTTCGCCACCAACCCGAACCGCGTGCGCAACCGCGGGGCACTGGACGACATCGTCGGCGCCGCGATCGGCAGGCTGACGCTGGCCGAGCTCGGCGAGACCCTGACCCGCCACGAGGTCGGCTTCTCGCCGATCTACGACATCGCCGACGTCTTCGCCGATCCGCAGATGAAGGCGCGCGAGGCGATCGTCAGGGTGCCGGACAGCGAGCTCGGCACGGTGCGCATGCAGGGCGTGGTGCCGCGCTTCTCCGAGACGCCGGGCAGCGTGCATCGCGCCGGCCCGACGCTCGGCGAACACAGCGACGAAGTCTATGGCGGGCTGGGGCTGACGGCGGCGGAGATCGCCGACCTCCGGGCACGCAAGGTCATCTAGGGAGATCCACGATGTTTCGACGGAGCTTCGGTGCGCTCGCGCTTGCCAGCCTGGCGGCGCCGCCAGCCCTCGCCCAGGGCGACAAGGTCGCGAAGCTGGTGATCGGCTTTCCCGCCGGCCAGGCGACCGACGTGATCGCCCGCTTCCTCGCCGAGGCGCTGAAGGCGGAACTGGGCGAGACGGTGATCGTCGATAACAAGCCCGGCCAGGGCGGCAGCATCGCGCTCGGCCAGCTGGCGCGGGCGGCGCCGGACGGCTCGACCTTCGTGCTGGCGCCGCTCGCCTCGATGGTGATCAATCCGCACCTCTACCGCAACGTCGCCTACGACAGCCTGACCAGCTTCGAGCCGGTGGCGCTCGTCTGCGACCTGCCGCTGGTGCTGGTGGTGCATCCGTCGGTGCCGGTGAAGACGCTGCCCGAGCTGATCGCCTACGCCAAGGCCAATCCCGACAAGCTCTCGCATCCCTCGTCGGGCAACGGCACGCTGAGCCACGTCGCCATGGAGGAGCTCAAGGCCAAGGCCGGCATCCGCATCCTTCACGTTCCCTACCAGGGCAGCCCGGCGGCGATGAACGATCTGGTCACCGGCACCGTCCAGGTCGCGATGGATACCGTCACGGTCACCAAGCCGCACATCGATGCCGGCCGCCTGCGCCTGATCGCCGTCAGCACGCGCGAGCGGCTGGCGGCCTTTCCCGACACGCCGACCATCGCCGAGCAGGGTTTCCCCGGCCTCGAAGCCAGCGCCTGGCTCGCCGTCGTGCTGCCGGCGCAAACGCCGGCCGACAAGGTGAAGCGCCTGTCGGATGCGGTCATCAAAGTCGTCGGCCAGCCGGACATGCAGAAGAAATTCCTCTCCGCCGGCGCCATCCCGCGTCCGATGGACGCCGCGGCACTCGGCGCCTTCCTCAAGAGCGAGGACCGGCGCTGGAGCGCCGTGCTGGCGCAATCGGGCATCAAGGCCGACTGAGCGGCCTCACCGTGCCGCCAGGATCTGGCGCACCAACCGTGCCACGGTCCGCGCCGCCACCGTGGCCGGCCGCTGCGTGCCCACGGCGAGCCAGGTGATCTGCTGCAACGACGGCTTGACCAGCCGCGACCGACCGAACGCCTCGGACAGTTCGCGCTCGACGAAGGGGCGAGGGAACACGGTGAACAGCCCGCAGCGCGCCACCGCCTCGCGCAGGATCGACGCCGAACTGCCCTCCAGCACGGTCTTGAGCGCCACGCCGTGCTGCGCCGCCAGTTCGGCCATCACGGTGGTCAGCCCGTTGGGCCGGACCGGCCCGCACAGGGCGACATCACCCAGCGCACGAAACGGCACGTCCTTCTGCTTGAGAAGCGGATGCCCCCTCGGCCCGACCAGCATCATGTCGGTGCGGGCCACGATTTCGGCGCCGCGCACCGCGCCGCGTCGGTAGCGATTGAAGACGGCGACCTCGATGCGGCCGTTGGCGATCCATTCCTCGACCTGGCCGCTATAGGCCTCGCGCACGCGCAGGCGAATGCGCGGATAGTCGGCGAGCAGCTTCGTCACCAGCTTGCTGACCAAAGGCTGCGACCAGCCCGGTACGATACCGAGGTCGACGGTGCCGGCCGGGCTGCTGCGCTCGCCGCGAGCTACCACCGTGAACTGGTCGGCCTCCGCCAGCAGCGCCTGGGCGCGCGGCAACAGCGAGTGGCCGAGCTCGGTCAATTGCACGCCGCGCCCGGTGCGATGGAACAGCCGGCCTTCCAGTTCGCTCTCGAGCGTCGAGACCTGGCGGCTCAGCACCGATTGCGCGACGCCGAGAGCGGCGGCGGCGCGGCTGAAGCCGCCGCCCTCGGCGACGGCGCAGAAGGCGCGCACGCCCTTGAGATCCATGGTCTCAGCGGCCGGCGTCGAGGTCGCGCGCGAAGCCGGCCCGACATTCGACTTCGGTCATGCGAATTGCCCCACTTTTGCCCCACCTGATAAGGCGACGTTAGCCTATGAGCCGCACCCGGGTCACGACGGGACGGGTTGAGGGGCCGTCCGTCCTTCGATATGGTTTTTGACTGCCAAAACCCCTCGAAAGGCAATCATTTATGACAAGGTCACGGGTCGCCTGCAGCCTCGCGCTCGCCGTGCTTGGCCTCGGCGCGGCCGCTGCCTACGCCCAGAACGTCCGGACGATGGGCTCGCTCGTGCAGGAACCCACGAGCACGCCCGCCGAGACACCCGCACCCGACGCCGAGCCCAAGTCGTCCCGACCGGCGCCGAACGAGATCCGCGAGGCGCCGGCGTCGAGCGTGGCGCCGGCCGCAACGGTCCTGTTCGGCAACAATTCGGCGGACATCAGCGAAGCCGCCAGAGCCGAGCTCGATCGGCTCGCGAGGACGATCAGCCAGCAGCGCCTGTCGCAAATCGAGCTGCGCGCCTTCGCCGGCGCCGCCGGCGCCGATCCGGCCGACGTGCGCCGGGTGGCGCTCGCCCGCGCGCTCGCCGTGCGCACCTACCTGATCGACCAAGGCGTGACGGCACGCATCGAGGTCGGCGCCTTCGCCGCCGCGCGGGGCAGCCGTTCGACCGAGCGCGTCGACGTGCTGGCGCCCGGCCAGTGATCGCTCCGGTGCCGCTCGGCGGCGGCTGACCCATGAGCAATCCCCTGCCCTACCTGATCCGCATGCTGCTGTTCCTGGCGGTGGTCGCAGGCATCGGCTGGGTGCTGCACGTCGATCTTCTGCGCGTCTTCAACAATACGCCGATCCTGAACACGGTGATCGTGGGCGTGCTGGTGCTCGGCATCTTCTTCGTGTTCCGCCAGGTGCTGATCCTGTGGCCCGAGGTCAAGTGGCTGCGCCGCTACATCCATCGCGACGAGGGCGCGCCGCCGCCACAGACCGAATCGGTCAACCTGCTGGCGCCGCTCGCCACCATGCTGGGCGAGCAGGAACGGATCCGCCTGTCGCCGACCGCCACGCGCGCCGTGCTCGACGGCATCGCCACTCGACTCGACGAGCGCCGCGAGCTCGCGCGCTACATCATCGGCCTGCTGATCTTCCTCGGCCTGCTCGGCACCTTCTGGGGCCTGCTGCAGACCATCGGCGCGGTGGCCGACGCCATTAACGGCCTGCAGGTCAGCACCGGCGATGCCACGCAGATGTTCGCCCGACTCAAGGGCAGCATCGAGGGGCCGCTGGTCGGCATGTCGACCGCCTTCGGCGCCTCGCTGTTCGGCCTGTCCGGCTCGCTGGTGCTGGGCTTTCTCGAGCTGCAGGCGAGCCAGGCGCAGGGCCGCTTCCACATCGAGCTCGAGGAGTGGCTCGCGCGCGCCACCAGCCTGTCGAGCGCGGGCCTGCCTGGCGGGCCGCAGGGCATTCCCGCCTATGTCGAGGCGCTGCTCGAGCGCAGCGCGGAGGGCGTCGACGGCCTGGTGCGCGGACTGCAGCGCATCGAGGACAGCCGGCTGGCCACGGCGGCGAGCAACGCCGCGCTGATCGAGCGCCTCGCCGCCCTCGCCGAGACGACACGCGCCCAGCAGAACCTGCTCGCGCGCTTCACCGAGCTGTCGATCGACCTCCGCGGCGCGATCGCCCGCCTGACCGACCGGGCCGCCGGGTCGGAGTCCGATCGCGAGGCGCTGCTTGGCCACCACGCCAACGTCGAAGGCCATCTTGCGCGGCTGCTCGAGGAGACTGCGCGCAACCGGGCCACCCTGGCCGACGACCTGCGGGCGCTCGGCGGCCGGCTGGGTGACCGCTCGGCGGCCGAAGCCGACCGCGACCGCCTGCTCGAGGGCCAGCGGTCGGTCGAGGCGCAGATCGGCAGCGTCGCCAAGCTGGCCGAAGATGCCCAGCGCGAGCGCGGGCGCGTGATCGAGGAGTTGCGCAATCTCTCGGCACGCGTCAGCGGCCGGTCGGCGGATGTCGACCGCGAGGCGCTCGCCAGCCTGCAGCGCAACGTCGAGGGGCAACTCAACCGGCTGCTGCAGGAGACCGCGCGTGACCGCGCCAGCCTGGCCGAGGACCTGCGCA
>CAZHQA010000140.1:0-13621 GCA_964533955.1 uncultured Reyranella sp.
CGTCCTTGGCGACGGGATAGCTCGAGCCCATCAGCAGGGCCGTCACCAGCATCACGCCATCGCCCGCCCAGCGACCCTGCCTCACGCCCCCCTCCGTCGCGGTATGACCGCAACACCTCCCCTGAAGACGGGGGAGGGGGATTTGCTCTTGCCCTCCCCCGTCTTCGGGGGAGGTGCCCCGTCATACGGGGCGGAGGGGGTCATTGCCGGGGAGCCGTCGATGCCTTCTGTGCGCCCCAGAAGCCGAACAGTGCGCCCGCCACGCGGCGGATCTGGATCTCCTCCGAGCCCTCGGTGATGCGGTAGCGCCGGTGGTGGCGGTAGATGTGCTCGAACGGCGTGTGGCGCGAATAGCCGATGCCGCCATGGACCTGGATCGCCCGGTCGGCGGCGTCGCAGACCAGGCGGTTGGCGCGGTAGTTCGACATCGCCACCCATTCGCTGACGTTCATGTGGTGCTCGCGGTCGAGATGCCACGCCGTCTTGCGCACCAGCCCGCGCGTCATCTCCGCCTCGGTGTGCAGCTCGGCGAGCGGAAACTGGATCGCCTGGTTGGTCGCCAGCGCCTTGCCGAACACCTTGCGGTTCTTGGCGTAGGCCACCGACATGTCGATGCAGTATTGCGCCGCGCCCAGGCTCGAGGCGGCCTGGCGGATGCGGTTCTCGTGCACGAAGGTCTGCGCCACGTCGAGGCCACGGCCTTCCTCGCCGAGCATGGTCGAGGCGGGCACCTTGACGTTCGTCAGCGACACCTCGGCATGGTCGCTCGGCATGTTGAAGGTCCACCACATGTGCTCGATCTTGAACCCGGGCGTCTTGACCGGCGTCAGGAAGGCCGAGATGCCGCGCGCATCGCCCGGCTTGCCCGAGGTGCGGGCGAAGACCAGGTCGACAGTGGCCGTGTGCATGCCGGTGTTGAACCGCTTCATGCCGTTGATGACCCAGTCGCCGCCCTGCCTGACCGCGGTCGTCTCCATGAAGGTGGCATCGGAGCCGTGCAGCGGCTCGGTGAGACCGAAGCCGATGCGCTCGGTGCCCTTGAACATGCCCTCGATGTAGCGCTCCTTCTGCTCCTTGGTGCCGAAGCGGTGCAGCAGCAGCGCCACCGGGAAGTTGCCGACGATCGAGCTCTCGTTCTGCAGGTCGTTGTGCAGGCCGAGCCCCTTGTGCGCCAGGTGCTCGCGGATGATCGCCATGGCGAGATTGGAGCCTTCCTTGCCCCCCAGCTCCTTCGGGAGTCCGAAGCGCAGATGGCCTGCCTTGTCGGCACGCCGCTTCATCTCCGCCAGCAGCTCCTCCCATTCGTGGCGCGGCTGGCCGTCATTGTCCCAGTCGGTGCGGGCATGTTCGCGGCGATGGTCGAAGAAGCGGATATTGTCGTTCTCGCGCTCGAGCGGCCGGATCTCGCGCTCGATGAAAGCGTCGAGCTCGCGCAGATAGGCCGCGATTTCCGCGGGAATGTCGAAGTCCATGGCGTTTCCTTATGTCTTGTCGTCCTGCGCATTGCCCAGGACGATGGAGACTACGCCGCCGGGAGCTCGACGCGAAATAGGCTGCCGCCGCCGTCAGCCGCCAAGCAAACCGCCTCGCCGCCGTGGCGGCGGGCGATCTCGCGCACCAGGGCGAGGCCAAGCCCGCTGCCGCGCCCGCTCTCGCGGGCCGCGACCAGGCGGTAGAACGGCTCGAAGATGCGCTCGCGCTCGTCCTCGGGGATGCCCGGCCCGTGGTCGCGTACGTCCAGCACGGCGCGATCGGCCTTCCTCGTGACCGCGACGTCGATCGGCCCGTCGCCGGCATAGCGGCGCGCGTTCTCGAGGAGATTGCGGATCAACCGGCGCAGCAGCAGGCGATCGCCGCTGACCGTGAGGGCCTCGCCGCTCGCCTCGCTGTCGTAGTGCGCCGCTTCCTCGGCGGCGAGGGCGAGCAGGTCGACCGGCTCGTTGTGCTCCAGGCCCTTCACCGCCTCGAGGCGGCTCGACAGCAGGATCTCCTCGATCAGCTGGTCGAGCTCGGCGATGTCGCGTTTCAATGAATCGCGGGTCCGCGGGTCGGCCTTGTCGCCCAGCAGCGAGGCGGCGACGCCGATGCGGGCGAGCGGCGTGCGCAGCTCGTGGCTGCAGTTGGCGAGCAGGAGGCGATGGGCTGCGACCAGTTCCTCGATGCGCTGGGCCGAGCGGTTGAAGCTTTCGGCCAGCGCGGCCAGCTCGTCGCGGCCCTCCACCTGGACCCGGGCGCCGAGATTGCCGCCGCCCAGCTGCTCGACGCCGGCCTTGAGCCGCTCCAGCCGTCTCCCCAGCCGGCGCACGACCGGCCAGGCGCCGAGCGCGATCGCGGCCGCCAGCAGCAGGAGAAATCCCGCGATCCACAGCGTCGGGCTCGGCCGTTCGCGCACCTGGTGCGCCACCAGCCAGCGCCCGTCGGGCAGCTGCAGGGTGAAGACCGGGCCGTTCGGTCCGCGCCGCCAGCCGATGCGGGCGCGCCGTGGATCGAAGCGCGGCGGCGGCCGGCCCGCGGTGGCGAGCAGGCTGCCGTCGGCGCGGTAGAGCGCGAGATCGAAGCGCAGCTTGCGATACAGGCCCTCGAGCGCCTTCTGGTCGTCGGCCTGCGGGGCGTCGGCGTCGGGCAGCAGGGCGCCGGTGAGCTCGGCGGCGACATCGAGATATTGCGGCGTCTGCTCCTCGACGAAGCGCCACGTGAGCAGCGCCGCGGCGACGAACACCGCCAGCACCAGCAGGATGGTGGCGTAGAACTGGAGGTAAAGGCGCTGCATGTCAGCGCCTCTTGCCGGACCGCGGGCCTCTGGCCCGCTCAGTGGCGCGCTCCGATGAAGCATGAGCGGGCCGGAGGCCCGCGGTCCGGCAAAGCATCATCGGTCCTGGTCCCGGGCGAAGACGTAGCCTGTGCCGCGCACGGTCAGGATGCGCTTGGGCTTCTTGGGATCGTCCTCGAGGGCGGCGCGGATGCGGCTGACATGGACGTCGACCGAGCGGTCGAAAGCCTCGAGCTTCTCGCCCTTCAGGAGGTCCATCAGCGCGTCGCGCGACAGCACGCGGCCGGCGCGTTCGGCCAGCGCCAGCAGAAGCGCGAACTGATAGGAGGTGAGCGGCCGGTCCTCGCCGTCCAGCCGCGCGGTCCGTGCCCCCTTGTCGATCTCGAGGCGCCCGAAGCGCAGGACATCGCTTTTCTGCGGGCTGCCCTTGCGGCGCAGGATGGCGCGCAGGCGTGCCTGCAGCTCGCGCGGCTCGAAGGGCTTGGCGAGATAGTCGTCGGCGCCGATCTCGAGCCCGACCACGCGATCCATCGGCTCGCCGCGCGCGGTCAGCATCAGGATCGGCACGTCGGTGGTCCCGCGCAGGCGGCGGCAGAGATCGAGACCGTCGGCATCGGGCAGCATGAGGTCGAGGATCACCGCGTCGAAACTCTCGCGCTTGAGCAGGGCCTCGCCGTCGCGCGCCGTGCCGGCGATGGTCAAACGAAAGCCCGCCCCGCCGAGATAGTCCGAAACCATCCCGGCGAGGCGGTCGTCGTCGTCGATCATCAGGATCCGCTCGGCCATACGCCCAGTATCAGTCCGCGCTTACCCTGTGGCCACTCCGTAAACGGCGTGGCATCACCCACGCTTGCCGTGGCGCTCTTGGCCGGCGCTCCAGTTCTTGAAGAACGCCTGGCGCTGCTGCACCGTCAGGACGTTGCTCGCCTCGGTCAGCGCCTTGGTGAAGCGCTTCGAGCTCTCGTCGGCGATCTTCATGCGGTCGGCGCGCAGCGCCTCGATCCTGGCCGGGTCGATGGTCGGCGCCTGCAGCGCGTCGGTCATCGCCTTGCGGTTCTCGACCCGCTGGTCGTGCAGCGGCCGCATGTCCTTGAACGAGTTGCCCAGGATGTCGGCGATCTTCTTCTTCTGCTCGGCCGTGGCATCGGTGCCGGAAAGCGCCTGGTCGACGCGCTTTTCGACACGCTGCTGCATCTGCGCCGGATCGAAGGTGAAGCCCTTGCCGCTCGGCGCGGCATAGGCGAGACCCGCGGTCGCCACCAGGCTGCCGGCGAGCAACGTTGCCATCATCGTCTTGAGAGAGGTCATGTCTGTCTCCGTCGTTGGTGTTGGGGTGATCCCCGTGAACAGCAACATGGGGCAGGGCGGTTTCGCGGCCGTGGCCGGCATGTAAAGTTATGTAAAGATGACCACGCTGCAGACCGAACGGCTGACCCTGCGGCCGCTGATCGAAAGCGACACGGAAGCCTATGCCGCCATGCGCTATCACCCCGAGGTGGCGAAGTGGCTGGCGTCGGCGGACGTCGATCCCCTGGCCGGTGCGCGGGCCACCATCGAGCGCTTCCAGGCCTCGTGGCAGGAGCGCCGCTACGCCCCCTGGGGCGTGTTCCAGGATGGCCGGCTGATCGGCCATGGCGGGCTCAACTTCGTGCCGGAGTTCGGCGAGACCGAAGTGCTGTGGGCATTGCATCCGGACGCCTGGAAGCAGGGCTATGCCACGGAGATGGCGCGCGCGGCTCTCGACTACGGCTTCAAGGACCTTGGGCTCGAGCTGATCTTCGCCATGACCAAGCCCGACAACAGCGCCTCGCAAGCCGTCATGCGCCGGCTCGGCCTCATGTGGCGCAAGAACGTCGTCTACAGGGGCTTTGACCTGATCTGGCTCGACATCACGCGCGAGAAGTGGCTGTCGCCATGGACGTGATCGTCGTGGTCGACATGCAGGCGGGCTTGCTCGCCGGCCCGCCCAAGCACGACCTGCCGGGCGTGATCGGCCGCATCAATGCCTTGGCGGCCGCGCTGCGCCGCCGCTCCGGCGCGGTCGTCTGGATCCGGCATTGCGGCAAGCCGGGCGATGGCTTCGAGCGCGGCGCGCCGGGCTGGGAATTCCTGCCCGGGTTGGATCGGCGGGCCGAAGACCTCGTGGTCGAGAAGACGCTGAACGACGCTTTCGCCGGCACGGCGCTGCAGGGTGTGCTGGACCGCCTCGCGCCGGACCGTGTGCTGATCTGCGGCTGGGCCACCGACTTCTGTGTCGACAGCACGATCCGCTCCGCCGTGTCGCGCGATTACTACGTGGTTGTCGTCGGCGATGCCCATACGCTCAACGATCGGCCTCACCTGGATGCGCCGGGCGTGATCCGTCATCACAACTGGGTGTGGGGCGACCTGCTCACCAACCGCTCGATCCGGGTCGCGACGACGGCCGAGATGATCGGCGACTAGCTGCTCGTGCGCGCGGTCCGGAAGATCACGATTTACCAGAGAGAACATCCAAAGCCGCGCGATGGATCGCGGGATCGCCGGCGGCCACCACCGATCCGTCGGAGTGCATGTCGAGTTCGCGGCCCTTCCAGTCGGTGATCAGGCCGCCGGCGCCCTTGATGACCGGCGCCAGCGCGGCGAAGTCGTAGAGCTTGAGGTCGTTCTCGACCACCAGGTCGACATGGCCCGCGGCCAGCAGGCCGTAGGCGTAGCAGTCGCCGCCCCAGCGGAAGAGCTTCACCTTGTCGGCCAGCACCTCGTGGCGCCTGGCCATCGGGCCGGGAAACATCTGCGGCGCCGTCGAATACATGTAGGTTTTGTCGAGCGAGGCGCAGGCGCGCACCTTGATCGGTTGGCCGTTCAGGGTCGACGGCCGGCCGGCGGCGCCGATCCAGCGTTCCTTCGAGATCGGCTGGTCGATGATGCCGAGCACCGGCACGCCGCGATGCAGCAGCGCGATCAGCGTGCCGAAGATCGGCAGCCCGGTGATGAAGGCCTTGGTGCCGTCGATCGGATCGAGCACCCAGACATATTCGGCGTCGGTGCGCTCGGCGCCATGCTCCTCGCCGAACACGCCGTGCTGCGGCACGTGCCGGGCAAGCAGCGCGCGCATCGCCGTCTCGGCCTCGCGGTCGGCGATGGTGACGGGGCTGAGGTCGCTCTTGTCGTCGACCGCGACGGGCGTGCGGAAATAGCGGACCGCGATCGGCCGTGCGGCGTCGGCAAGGCGGTGGGCGAGCGCGACCAGGTCGTCGGGTACTTCTTGTGTCATCCCGAGGCCGAAGGCCGAGGGAGCTTTATTGGTCCAGGAAAGGTCCCTCGCTGCGCTCGGGATGACACCGAGTCAGTGTCCCTACGGCAGCGGCGGCGGGTTGTCGTTCATCGTCCGGAGATAGGCGATGAGGTCGGCGCGATCCTGTTCCTTGGGCATGCCGGCATAGGCCATCTTGGTGCCGCGGATGTAGGCCTGCGGCTTGAAGATCATGTGGTTGATGTCGTCGTAGGTCCACTCGCCGCCCTTGGCCTGGAGGGCCGAGGAATAGCTGAAGCCCGCTTCGCTCGCCTTCTTGCGGCCGACCAGGTTCCACTGGTTGGGGCCGACCTTGTTGGGCCCGCCCTTGTCGACCGTATGGCAGGTGAAGCACTGCTGCTGAAACAGCGCCTTGCCGTGCTCGACATTGGCGTCCTTGAGCTTGGGGCCGATCGACGGCAGCTCGGCGGCCGGCGCGGCGGGGGCCTGCTCGGCGGGCGCGGCGTCGGACACGGCGATCGCCGGCTTCTCCAGCGGATGAACGGCCACCAGGGCGTTGGAAACCTTGCCCACCACCATCGCGAAGAGGGCCGACGCCAAGAAGCAGCCTGCCACCGTGTTGAAACTGGCCATCGTCGACTCTCGCCCCGCAGCAAATTTTTCGGGCGTTGCTGTAGCACGCCCGGAGCGCGATCAGTAGTATCCGATCGCGCCGGCCGGCTCGCGCGGCGGAACGTCGCAAGTCACGGATTTTGCGAGGTTTTTCGGGTTTGCCGGGGCGGTCGGGGAGTTGTTCGGATGGCAAGGGCAGAGGGCGGCCGCGGCAAGGCCAACAACACGATCGCCTTCCAGGGCGAGCCGGGCGCGAATTCCGACATGGCCTGCCATGCGGCGTTTCCCTACATGACGACGCTGCCGTGCCCGACCTTCGAGGCCGCCATGAACGCCGTTCAGGCCGGCAAGGCCGAGCTCGCCATCATCCCGGTCGAGAACTCGATCGCCGGCCGGGTCGCCGACCTGCACAGCCTGCTGCCGCACACCCGGCTCAAGATCGTCGCCGAGCATTTCCAGCGGGTCGAGCACTGCCTGGTGGCGCTGCCCGGCGTGTCCCTGAAAGGCATCAAGACGGCCAAGAGCCACGTCCAGGCGCTGGCGCAGTGCCGAAACTTCCTGAAGAAGCACGGCATCGCGCCGCTGGTGCATGCCGACACCGCGGGCGCGGCGCGCGAGATCGCCGAGATCGGCGACAAGCCCGTCGGCGCGATCGCCTCGTCGCTGGCGGCCAAGATCTATGGGCTGAAGGTGCTGGCCCGCAACATCGAGGATGCCGACCACAACACCACGCGCATGCTGGTGTTCTCGCGCGAGGCGGCCAGGCCCGACTGGCGGACCGTGCGCTGCATGACCGCTTTCCTGTTCCGCGTGAAGAGCGTGCCGGCCGCGCTCTACAAGGCGCTGGGCGGGTTCGCGACCAACGGCGTCAACATCGTCAAGCTCGAGAGCTATTTGAGCGGCGCGCATTTCGAGCAGGCGCAGTTCTACGTCGAGGTCGAGGGCCACCCCGAGCAGCGCGGCCTGCAGCTGGCCCTCGAGGAGCTCGAGTTCTTCTCGGAGAAGGGCGAGCTCAAGATGCTGGGCACCTTTCCGACCAACCCGTTCCGGCGCAAGGGCTGGGACGCGCCGACCCGTCCCGGGACGTGACGGCGCGCGGACTCATGCGTTGGGGGCACGCCACGCCAGTGGCGCGGTCTTCCGTGAAGCAGGCACAGGACGCGCCACTGGCGTGGCGCGCCCCCGGCAAACTCTGAACCATGCCGCAGCAGCCGGTCCGCATCGCTCCGTCGATCCTGTCGGCCGACTTCGCCACCCTCGGCGCGGAGATCGAGGCGGTGACGGCGGCCGGCGCGGACTGGATCCATGTCGATGTCATGGATGGCCACTTCGTGCCCAATCTCACGATCGGCCCGATGGTGGTGAAGGCGCTGCGCAAGCACACGAGCCTGCCGTTCGACGTGCATCTCATGATCACGCCGGTCGATCCGATGGTGCCGGCCTACGTCGAGGCGGGCGCCGACGTGCTCTCCTTCCATCCCGAGGCCGGGCCGCACGTCCATCGCACCATCCAGCTGATCAAGAGCCACGGCAAGAAGGCGGGCTGCGTGCTCAATCCGGCCACGCCGCTTGCCGCCATCGAACACGTGCTGGGCGACCTCGACCTGGTGCTGGTGATGAGCGTCAATCCGGGGTTCGGCGGCCAGGCCTTCATCGACAGCCAGGTCGCCAAGATCGCGGCGCTGCGCCAGGCAATCGACGCGCTCGGCAAGCCGATCGATCTCGAGGTCGATGGCGGCGTCAATGCCGAGACGGCGCGGCGCTGCATCAAGGCCGGCGCCGACGTGCTGGTCGCCGGCACCGCCGTGTTCGGCGCGGGCCCCGGCAGGTACGCCCAGAGCATCAAGGCCCTTCGCTCATGAGCGCCGGCGGCCAGGCGATGATCCTCGCCCGCCTGCAGGCACTGGACGGCACGGCGCAGGACAAGGCGCGCGTGGCGGCGTGGGATCGGCTGTTCGCCATGCTGAACGTGCTCGATTCCAAGACATCGGTGCTGCTCCGCTTCAACGCCATCGTGGTGGCGGCGCTGGCCTATCTCGTGGTGGTGAGCGGTGCCGACCCGTTCGCCCAGGCCAGGCCGCTGATCAAGACGCTCGGCTTCGCGGTCGGCCATGTCAGCCTGCTGTTGAGCGTGGCGAGCTGCGGCTTCGCCTTCCCGGTGATCGGCGTGGCGCACGGTTTCTTCGATTCAGCGCCCGGACTCGACGACGGCGTGGTGGCGCGCCTGGCCGAACTGGTGGCGCGCCGCACCTGGCTCTATGCCTGGGCCTGGCGCCTCGCCGTGGCCGGCGGCGTGGGCTTTGCCCTCCTGGTCGGGCTGGCGACGATTCATTGACGGAGCATTCATGACGGACCTCATCCTGCACCACTTCGAGACCTCGCCCTTCGCCGAGAAGGCGCGCGTGGCGCTGGGCATCAAGCAGCTCGCCTGGAAGTCGGTCATCATCCCCAACATGATGCCCAAGCCCGACCTGATGCCGCTGACCGGTGGCTATCGCAAAACCCCGGTGCTGCAGGTCGGCGCCGACGTCTACTGCGACACGCAACTGATTTTGCTTGAGCTCGACAAGCGCGCGCCCAAGCCACCGCTTCTGCCGGTCGGTCAGGAAGGCGAGGCGCGCGGCCTCACCATGTGGATCGACCGAAACATCTTCTGGTCGGCGGTGGGCGTGGTGATGGCGGTAGTGGCCGATCACCTGCCGGAGGCGTTCAAGAAGGACCGCAGCGAATTCTCCGGCCGGCCGTTCGACTCCGAGAAGCTGAAGGCGGCCGCGCCGATGGCGCTCGAGCAGACCTATGCCCAGTTCGCGATCGCCGAGCAGATCCTGCGCGACGGCCGGCCCTATCTCCTGGGCGCGGCGCCGAGCCTCGCCGACTGCGCGTTCTACAATCCCGTCTGGTTCCTGCAGTCGCGCATGGGCCAGGGCCCGACGCCGTCGCCGCTCAACCGGCTGCCCAAGATCGTGGCCTGGTCCGAGCGCATGAAGGCGTTCGGCAATGGCAAGCCGACGCCGATGACGGCCGCCGAGGCGCTCGACGTCGCCAAGGCGGCGACTCCCGATGCCACAAAAGTCGATGCCAACGACCCGAGCGGCCTCAAGGCAGGCCAGAAGGTCGCCGTCACGCCGGACGACACGGGCAAGGTTCCGGTGGAAGGCGAACTCGTCGGGCTTGCGCCCGACAGCGTCTCGATCAAACGAAGCGATCCGCGGACCGGCGACGTGGTCGTCCACTTCCCGCGCGCGGGCTACATCATCACGCCGCGCTAGATCTCCGGTTCCTCTCGGGGGAGAGGGTCAGGAGTCAGAGTTCGAGTTCGCCCTTCAGCACCGGCACGCAGCTGCCGCCGACCGTGGCGCGGATGCCATCGGCGCCACGGCGAGCCGTGCAGACGAGCCGGCTCGGCCGGCCCATCTCGACGCCCTGCGCGATCTCGTAGCGCGCCTCACTCTCCCGGCCGAGCGACAGCAGCAGGGCCGCGAGAGGAGTCGCGGCACTTCCGGTCGCGGCGTCTTCCACGGTGCCGGACAGCGGCGAGAACATGCGGGCGCGCAGGGTCTTGCCGCCCCGGGCATAGAGATAGAGCGGCAGGCGATTGGGTCCCATCGCCGTGTAGGTGGCGGCGGCTTCCTTGAAGCGGGCGACCTCGGGAACGGCGCGGGCCAGCGCATCCCCGGCGACTTCGGCAATCACGAACGAATTGCCGACCGAGGCGGAAACAGGACGGTGGTTGGCGGTGACGATGTCGGCGGCGCCGATCCCGACGCAGCGGGCGAGCAGGTCGACCGGCATCTCGGGGCCGAGGGCGAGCGGTTGGGGCGCTGCGATGGTGACCTGCCCCGGCTCGGCCCGCACTTCGACCAGGCCCGCGATCTCTTCGAAGCGCAGCATGCCGTCCCGGGCGCGGCCGAGTCCTGCCAGCACCCAGCCGGTGCCGACATTGGGATGGCCGGCGAACGGCATCTCGGCCTTGCGGTTGAAGATGCGCACGCGCGCCGTGTTCGCCGGATCGGCCGGCGGCAGGACGAAGGTGGTTTCGCTGAGATTGAACTCGGCCGCCAGCGACTGCATCTGGGCGTCGCTCAGGCCTTGGGCATCGGGGAAGACGGCCAGCGGATTGCCGCCGAAGCGGCGGTCGGTGAAGACGTCGACGGTGACGAAGGCGAATCTCGGCATCCGCCGTTTCTAGACGACCTCGACGCCGATCTCGCCTGCAATTCGCCTCAGGGCAGCCACTGATCTGGCTGTGGCATTGCGGCCGTCGTGCGGGCAGTGGGTCTCCATGCTGGCGACCACCTCCGGCCCGTCCACGCCGCCGAGCAGGCGCTTCAGTTCATCCGCCCAGGGAACGCCGCCGTCGCCCAACGGCACCGTGCGACGGGCGTCGAAATCCCGGTCCTTGAGGTGAATCAGGTCGACCTTGGGAGCGAGCGCCGCGATCTCGGCGTCGGTGGGAGGCTGGCCGATGTTCCAGCTGTTGCCGATATCGACCAGTGGCCGCAGGTGGTCCGACGACTCGGGAAAATCGGCGAAGAATTCCGCCAGTTCCTTTACCGAGCCGATGTTGCAGACCGGCTCGTTCTCCATCTCGACGATGATGTCGGAGCGCATCGCCAGGTCGAGCAGGCGATACACCGACGCCTCGAGGTCCACGGGCCTGTAGCCCGGGTAGCGCAGGTAGCTGAAGACGCGCAGCCGCGAGGCGCCGAGCACGGCGGCGACGTCGAAGGCGTAGGCCAGCGGGTCGGGCATCGGACAGAGCGAGGGATCGAAGGCGAAGTCGACCTTCGCGCCGGCCTCGGCCTTGCCGGCGGCCGGCCACTTCAGCACCGGCGAAACGAAGGTCGGGACCTTGATGGCGGCCTTGTGCAGAGTCTTGGCGACGGCATCGACTTCGTCGAGCGTCATGCCGAGGAGGTTCCTGCCCTCGATGGTGCGCATGTCGAGGCGATGCACGTCGTTCTCGGCGCAGAAGGAGATCATCTCGGAAAGAGACGGACCGATTTCGTCGCCGATGACGGCGAGGGCGAGGCGGGGAAGCGGCATGACGAAACAGTACGTCAATTCCCCTCCCCCGTCTTCGGGGAGAGGTCGGCGCCTCCCCCGAAGACGGGGAAGGGAAAGGCAGCTAGTCTGCCCGGCATGAGCGACGATGCAGCAATCTTCGTCGGCGCCAGCGACGCCGACCAATACCTCCTGCTGAAGTACGGCAACCGCCATGGACTGGTCGCCGGTGCCACGGGAACCGGCAAGACCGTGACGCTGCAGACCATCGCCGAAGGCTTCTCGTCCTTCGGCGTGCCGGTGTTCATGGCCGATGTGAAGGGCGACCTGTCGGGCGTGAGCCAGGCCGGCGGCGACAATCCGCGGGCGCTGGAACGCGCCCGCCAGCTCAAGCTCGACGGCTACACGGGCCGCGCCTTCCCGACGATCTACTGGGACCTGTTCGGCGAGAAGGGCCATCCGGTGCGCACCACCGTGAGCGAGGTCGGGCCGGTGCTGATGGCCCGCCTGCTGCAGCTCAACGACACCCAGGAAGGCGTGCTCAACATCGTCTTCAAGGTGGCCGACGAGCAGGGCCTGCTGATCCTCGACTTCAAGGACCTGCAGGCCGTGCTGCAATGGACGGCGGAGAACGCGGCCTCGCTCACGACCAAGTACGGCAACGTCGGCAAGCAGACGATCGGCACCATCCAGCGCGCCCTGCTGACTCTCGAGAACCAGGGCGGCGAGCGCTTCTTCGGCGAGCCGGCGCTCGATCTCAAGGACATGATCGGGCGTGACGCCTCGGGCGCGGGCTACATCAACGTCCTGGCGGCCGACAAGCTGATGGAGAGCCCCAGGCTCTACAGCACCTTCCTGCTGTGGCTCCTGTCGGAGCTGTTCCAGGTGATGCCGGAGGTGGGCGACGCCGACAAGCCGAAGTTCGTGTTCTTCTTCGACGAAGCGCACTTGCTGTTCGACGACGCCCCCAAGGCGCTGCTCGACAAGATCGAGCAGGTGGTGCGGCTGATCCGCTCCAAGGGCGTCGGCGTCTATTTCATCAGCCAGAGCCCGCTCGACGTTCCCGACGCGGTGCTGGGCCAGCTCAGCAACCGCGTCCAGCATGCGTTGCGGGCCTTCACGCCACGCGACCAGAAGGCGGTCAAGACGGCGGCCGACACGTTCCGGCCCAATCCGAAGTTCAAGGCCGCCGACGCGATCATCGAACTCGGCGTCGGCGAGGCGCTGGTGTCGTTCCTCGACGCCAAGGGCGTGCCGACGCCGGTCGAACGCTGCTTCATCGCGCCGCCGCGCGGCCGCATCGGGCCGGCCAGCGACGCCGAGCGCGCGGCGATCGTCAAGGCGAGCCCATTGGCCGGCAAGTACGAGCGCACGGTCGACCGCGAGTCGGCCTACGAGGTGCTGATGGGCCGCGCCACCGGCGGCCAGGTGCAGCACGACGACGGAGGCGCGGCGCCGGGCGCCGGCCAGCGCCGCCGGGGTCAGTACGACGACGCGCCGCCGCCCTCGATGCCCACACCGACGTCGGGACCGTGGGGCCAGGGTCAGTCGGCACCCTCACCTCAAGCGCCGCCCACGCCCCAGCCGCGCCTGCCTCCATCCTCGCCGGTGCCCAAGACATCGTCACGGCACAGCGATTCGCTGGGCGAGACGATCGCCAAGTCGGCGGCGCGGGCGGCAACGACCGTCGTCGTCCGCGAAGCCTCCAAGGCGATCTTCGGCGCCGGCCGCCGCGGCGCTTCCGGCGGCCTCCTGGGCAGCCTCCTGCGCGGCACCCTCGGCGGCCTGGTGAAGTGAACCAGCTGTCGAGGCCTTATCCAGCTAGCGTCTTTCGCTGACGGAGGGGCAGGCAGCACGGCCGCTGGCGCCGGTCTCAGATCATGATCTGCGATGCTCGAGAGCTCGATGCGGCTTGCCCCCTCCGTCGCGGATTACCGCGCCACCTCCCCCGCAGACGGGGGAGGGGATGACGCTTCATAGGCTCGCTCTCCTCCCCCGTC
>CAZHQA010000141.1:0-13582 GCA_964533955.1 uncultured Reyranella sp.
GATGGGCTATCGGATCCTGTCGATGGACGGCGGAGGATCGTGGGCGCTGATCGAGGTGCGCGCGCTGATCGAGCTCTACAGCCCGACCACGACCGGCCACGAGGTGCTGGCGGATTTCGACCTCGTCGCCGGCAATTCGGGGGGCAGCCAGGTGCTCGCGGGACTGCTCGAAGACTTGCCGCTCAAGGAGCTGCTTTCCTACTACCAGGACGAGGCCACGCGCCGGTCGCTATTCTCGCCGACTCCCAACTGGCTCTACCGATGGCTCAACCGCAATATCGGAATCGGACCCGCCTACAGCACCCAGCGCAAGCTCGAGGCGATCCAGAATCATCTGCCCAAGACGGGCGGCAAGACCCTCGCTGAAGCCGCGAAGGGCCTGGGCCGCGGCGGCGCCAAGGGGACCGACCTCCACGTCCTGATCATCGGCTTCGACTACGACGCGAACCGTTCCGCCTTCTTCCGGTCGGCGCCGACCGCGGGTCCGGGCTGGGGCCACGGTCATCAGGCCGATACGACGCTCGCCGAGGCGATCCACGCCTCGACCAATGCGCCCGTGAACTATTTCGACGGACCGGCGATCCTGCCCAGCGGCGGCCGCTTCTGGGATGGCGGCATCACCGGTTGCAACAATCCCTCGCTCGCCGCGGTGACGGAGGCGATCGGCAGAAAGCAGGCGCCGACCGATATCGTGGTACTCAGCCTCGGCACGGGCACGGTGTCGCTGCCGACCCGCAGTCCCAAGGATCCGGCCGACTCGCCGTTCGTCCAACCGACCGGCAAGACCGGGCTTTTCAACGACATCCACCGGCTCGCCACCTCGATCATGGACGATCCGCCCGACGTGGCGACATTCCTGGCCCATGTCATGACCGGCGGGGACACCAACATCGCCGGGTCGCGGGCAAGCCGGATCGTGCGCATGAATCCCAAGATCAGCCCGACCGGCACTCCGGGCGCCTGGGGGCCGCCGGGGAAGATGAGCGTCGAGCAGTTCAAGGACATAGCGACGCTTGCCGTCGACGCCCTCGAGCAAAAGGACGTCGACAAGATCGCAGCTTTCACCGAACTGTGGCTCGCTGGCGAGGTGCCCAACCAGCCGATCCGCGAGGACACCACGACGATGAAACTCGAGCTCGGCAGCGCCACATTTAAGGAAGCGGTGAGCCTGTGGCAGGCACTTAAGAGTTTCTACTAGCGGGTTTCCGGTGGTTTTTGCTGTCAACGCCACGTCCGTCGTCTGTTAGCGTCAAAGACATGCCCACAGCCCAGCCGGCCGGCACCGCTCTTTTCCTGAAGCGCTGGTTGCGCCGTCCCTTGGCGATGGGGGCGGTCGTGCCGAGCGGCAGGCCGCTCGCCCAGGCGATGGCGCGCGCGACCGTGGCGGCGATGGCTGGCCGCGACGGCCATGTCATTGAGCTGGGCGCCGGCACCGGTCGCGTCACCAAGGCGCTCCTGGCGGCGGGTATTCCCGCCAGCCGGCTCGCGCTGGTCGAGCGCGACCCGGAGCTTGCGTCCTTTCTGCGGCGGCATTTTTCCGGTCCGCGCATTCTCGAGGGCGATGCGGCGCGCCTGCCGCGGCTGCTGGGGAGCCACGATATACCGACCGTCGCGGCCGTCGTGTCCAGCCTGCCGCTGCTGTCGCTGCCGGCCGAGGTGGTGAACGGCATCGTGCAGGGCGTGTTCGAGATCCTGCCGCGCGGTGCCGCGCTGGTGCAGTTCACCTACGGGCCGACGCCGCCGGTGCCGCGCGGCTTGCGCGAGCGCCTGCATCTGCAGGGCAGCCATCGCCCCCGCATCTGGCGCAACGTGCCACCGGCGGTGGTGTGGACCTTCACCAGGCCAGGAATAGGGCCGGACGGAGCGTGACCAGTTTTCGCTTCGATGACGCGTTGCGCAAGTCGATCGCAGGTCACCTCGGACGCTTCGAGGTGCGCCGGCGCAGCGATCCCGGCAGCCTGCGCCATGCCGCCGTGGCGGTGGTCGTGGTCGAGGCCGACGCGCCCGGCGACGCGGCATTTCTCCTGACCAAGCGCACGCCGCGTCTGCGCAGCCATGGCGGACAGTGGGCGTTGCCTGGCGGCCGCGTCGATGCCGGCGAGACGATCGAGCAGACCGCGCTACGCGAGCTGCACGAGGAGCTGGGCGTGCTCGCGTCGACCGACGACGTGCTGGGAACGCTGGACGATTATCCGACCCGCTCGGGCTACCTGATCGCGCCGGTTGTCGTGTGGCTGCCGCAGAAGGTGCAGGTGACGCCCAATCCGGGCGAGGTGGCGGCAGCCTACCGAATCCGCTGCGCCGAACTGTTCCGTCCCGACTCGCCTGAAATCGTGCGCATCCCCGAATCCGACCGGCCGATCATCCGCCTGCCATTGCCGGTCGCCACCGTCAACGCGCCGACCGCGGCCGTGCTTTATCAATTCAAGGAAGTGGCGCTGGGC
Organism: uncultured Reyranella sp.; assembly: GCA_964533955.1. Classification (GTDB taxonomy): domain Bacteria; phylum Pseudomonadota; class Alphaproteobacteria; order Reyranellales; family Reyranellaceae; genus Reyranella. Next base: position 2,445 of record CAZHQA010000141.1, read on the forward strand.
GGGCGCGACACCCGCGTCGACCATTTCGAGCAGCCGGTGTTTGCCTGGCGTTAGCTCTCTCGGCGCACTCAACTCCTAGCGCCGGCCGCCATCACCGGTCGCCGCTTCAGGAACACCGTCGTCTCCTGCTCCATCACATGCTCGCCGCGCTGGTTGATCGTGACCTGTCGCAGCCGGCAGATGCCGCGGTCGGGCTTGGAAGCCGAGGCCCTGAGCTCGACGATGTCGGTGACGACGCGCAGCGTGTCGCCCGGCCGCACGGGGCGGGGAAATTGCGTCTCGCCGAGCCCCGGCGAGCCCAGGCTGCTGCTCTTCATCACGCCGAGCTCGAGCCATAGCTTCAGCGTCACGCACATCGTGTGGAGGCCCGACGCGATCAGGCCGCCGAATGTCCATTTGCGGGCAAATTCGACATCAATGTGGAAGGGCTGCGGATCCCATTGCCGGGCGAACTCGATGATGCCTGCCTCGGTCATGGTCAGACCCCCGCTGACGAAGCGTTCGCCCAGCCTGAAGTCCTCGAAGTAGCGATCGCTCACCGAACCAACTCCTTGAGCCGCGTGATATTGGTGCCGATTGTGTCGGGCGTGAGACGCTGTAGCTTAGCAGCGACTGAAAGTCCGGGAGGAGACCAATGACGTTCGCAACGCGCCGCCGTGCGCTGGCGTTGGGCCTGGCCGCGCCTCTCGTCGGTCGTGCGGCACGCGCGCAGGCGCCGTGGCCGTCGCGTCCGGTACGCTTCATCGTGCCGTTTCCTCCGGGCCAGGCCGCAGACATCTTCGCACGCCTCATGGCCGAGCGGCTGAGCGAGATGTGGAAGCAGCAGGTCGTGGTCGACAACAAGGGCGGGGGCGGCGGCATTCCCGGCGTCGAGGCCGGTCGGGCCGCGGCGCCCGACGGCTACACCTTCCTGATCGCGACCAGCGGCACTTTCGGCGTCAATCCCAGCCTCTATCCCGACCTGCCCTACAAGCCACTGGTCGACTTCAGGCCGATCACCAATATTATCCGCGGACCGCTGGTAATCGTGGCCCATCCCAGCTTCCCGGCCAGCACCGTGGCCGAGCTGATCGATCTCGCGCGCAGCGAGCCGGGCAAGCTTTCCTATGCCTCGGCAGGCCCCGGCACGGCTCAGCATCTCAGCATGGAGCTGTTCAAGCTGATGACGAAGATCGACATCGTGCACATCCCGTACAAAGGGTCCGGTCCCGCCATGGCCGACCTTCTTGGCGGGCACGTAAAGCTGATGATGGACAGCACGGCTTCGTCGCTGTCCGCGATCCGCGACGGCCGCATCAAGGCGCTGGCCGTCACGACGACTCGCCGGGCGCCGGGGCTCGACCAGGTCCCGTCGATCGGCGATACCGTGCCCGGCTACGAGTCGGCCGGCTGGTCAGGCCTGGTGGCGCCAGCCAAGACGCCCGACGAAATCGTCAACAGGGTGAATGCGGACCTGGTGGCCCTGATGCGCGATCCCGCGGTGCTGCGCCAGTTCGATGAACGGGCCACGCTGGCCGATCCGCAGACGCCGGCCGAGTTCGCCGCGTTCATGGCCAAGGACATCGCGACCTGGGCCGAGGTGGTCAAAGCCACTGGCACCCGGCCGGGCAACTGAGGGAGGCAACAGGTGAAGCTCTACAGCCTCAAGAACGCGCCCAATCCCCGACGTGTCCGCATCTTCCTGGCCGAAAAGCGCGTCAGCCTGCCGATCGAGGAGATCGAGGACGTCGAGACCGGGCTGCACCGCGCGCCGGAGTTTCGCGCCAAGAACTCGCTCGCCCAGCTGCCGGTGCTGGAGCTCGATGATGGCACGACGCTCGCCGAATCCGTCGCGATCTGCCGCTATTTCGAGGAGATGGTGCCCGAGCCGCCGCTGTTCGGGCGCTCGAGCCTGGAGCGCGCGCAGGTTGAGATGTGGAACCGGCGCATGGAGATCGAGCTTCTGCTGCCGACCATCGACGTGTTCGTCCATACCCATCCGTTCTGGAAGGGCAAGCGCGAGCAGATGCCCGACTGGGGCGCCCGCCAGCGGGCCCATCTGATCGAGCGCATGCGTTGGCTCGACGCCGAAATGAAGGACCGGCCGTTCATCGGCATCGACCGCTACAACATCGCCGACATCACCGCCCAGGTCGCGCTGCTCACCGCACGCGGCGCCTGCGGCCTGGCAATCCCCGAGGACCACAAGAACCTGGCGCGCTGGTGGGCCGCGGTGTCCAAACGACCGACGGCGCGCGCCTGAGTTAGGAGAGCCGCAGCAACGGTACTGCGGCAGCTGACAGGAGGATCGCAAACAGCCGCATCGGCGTGAACGGCTCCTTGAGCCAGAGCACGGCGATCACCAGGGCGAAGATCGAGCTGGTGTCGCGTAGCGCTGCCGACGGCGCGATCGGAGCGTTGCGGAATACCCAAAGGATCAGCAGGTACGAGGCGCTCGAGGCGACGGCGATCGGCAGCGCGGCCAGGGCGTGCTCGCGCACCATCTGGATCGGTCGGGCGAGGGTGCCGCGGAAAGCGCCCATCGCCAGCGCGTTGGTGATCGAGACCATGAATCCGTAGGCCAGGGGCGAGCCGGCACGGCGTACACCCTGGGCATCGCACATCACGTACGCGGCGGCCGAGACGCCGGCGATGGCGACCCAGAAGTATCCGATGGGCGGGATCCTGCCGTGGCCATCGCCGGCGAAGGGCAGGAGCAGCAGCGACGCCACGATCAGGCCGACGCCAAGGAAGCCGAACAGGCTCAACTGTTCGCCGGTGACGCTTGCGGCCAGCGGCACGACGAGCAGTACCGACAGGGCGCGCACCACCGGATAGGCCGTGCCGAAGCCGATCAATTCGTAGGCCCGCAAGAGCGCGGTGACGGTGACCAGGTTGAGCGCCGTCGAACCCGCGATCCATATCCACGACGGCTCGGCGGGCAGCCCGGTCCACAGGAAGCCGGGAAGGCCGATCATGGCGCTCAGCATCATCTGCGCGGTCATGATCTCGGCCGGCCGCGCGTTCACCTTGACCGCGGCGTTCCAGCCGGCGTGCAGCACCGCGCTCAGGAGTGCCGCGGCGACGTGCCAGAGATCCATGGGTTCAGGCGGCTACCGAACGACGTCGGAGCAATGTAGCGGTTAGGTGTCGAGCACAGCCACCAGCTGCCCTTCGCCGATCGTCTCGCCTTCGCTCACCTTGATTTCCTTGATGGCGCCAGCCTTGGGGGAGAGCACCGGAATCTCCATCTTCATCGATTCCAGGATCATGATCTCGCCTTCGGCCTCGACCTTGTCGCCGGGCTTGAGCTGGATCTTCCAGACATTGCCGGCGATCTCCGACTTCACGTTGACGACGGCCATGGCCTGCTGGTCTCCCCGGGGTATGTCAGGCCTTTTCGGCCAGGGAGCGCGCCGACGCAAGAGCCGGCCCGCCGTGGAGATCATTCCGTCCTGCAGAGCAGAGGGTCCGTCGCCGTCGAAGATGAGGACCGTGACCTTCATTGCCGGCCAGTCTATATCGCGGCCATGGGCGCGCCCACCGTCGACAACGCAACCCGCGTGCTGATCCTGCAGCATCCTCAGGAGCAGGACCGCGTGCTGGGCACGGCCCGTCTGCTTGCCGAAAACCTGGCACAAGTGACGCTCACGGTCGGCCTGTCGTGGCGCAATCTCAGCCATGCGCTGAAGCAGCCGGCCGAGGCCAAGGACTGGGGCGTGCTTTATCTCGGCGCGAAGAAGGCCGCGAAAGAGCAGGGCCCGCTGGTGGCGCTCGACCGCAAGGGCGAGCCGCTGGCCGACCAGGCAGCGGCGCGTGCCGGGCTCAGGGGCCTTGTGGTGCTCGACGGCAACTGGTCCCAGGCCAAGGCGCTGTGGTGGCGCAACGCCTGGCTCACCCGGCTCCGGCGCTTTGTCGTGGTGCCTGATGGCCCATCGCTCTACGGCGACCTGCGCCGCGAGGCGCGGCCCGACGCGGTGTCGACGCTCGAAGCCGTCGCGCTCGCGCTCTCCGTCCTCGAGGGCGATGGTGCGACAGGAGCGGCGATGCGGGACACGCTCCTCGCGCCGTTTCGAGAACTGCTCGCCAGGGCACGCTCGGCCAGCATTCGCGATGGCGTCTCGGCGGCCAACGGGGAAAAGCGCCCCGGCAAACGGGATCGTCGCGCCAGGCGCCGGACGTTATAGTCGGGCCATGCCGCTGAAGAGCCATCACGAGATCATGGTCGAATGGGGCGACTGCGACCCGGCCGGCATCGTCTACTATCCGTCCTATTTCCGCTGGTTCGACCAGGCGACCTACCGGCTGTTCCTTGCCGCCGGGATCCGGCGCGATGACGTAAGCAGCGGGCAGTGGACAGAAGGCACGCCGCTCGTCGCCGCGGAGTGCTCCTTCCGGCGCGCCTCGCAACATGGCGAGAAGCTCGTGATGGAAAGTCAGATCGAGAAATTCGGCCGCAGCTCCTTCGTCATCCGCCATGTCTTTCGCGATGCGACCGGCGAGGTCGCGGCCGAAGGCACGGAGACGCGCATCTGGGCTAAGAAGGCGGGCAATGCGCGCTCGCTGAAAGCCGTCGCCATACCGGAGGACGTGAAGCGCCGATTGGGAGGCTAGCCTATGCGCCGGAGCGAGCAACGGATACTCACCACCCACGTCGGCAGCCTGCCTCGCGATGCCGTGCTGTCGGACCTGCTGATCCGCGACGAACTCGGCGAGAAGGTCGATCGCGCCGAACTGGCGCGGCTCAGCGAAAAGGCGGTTCACCACGTGGTGCGCCAGCAAGCCGCTTGCGGCGTCGATATCGTGAACGACGGCGAGCAGCCCAGGGTCGGCTTCCAGACTTACGTGGCCCAGCGCATGAAGGGGTTCGGTGGCGAGTCCAAGCGTCCGCGCTCGCGCGACTTCACGGATTTTCCGGTCTACGGTGAATTCATGCTGCAGCGCATGCCGCGTCGCAGCAAGGTGACGAACGCTCCCCAGGCGGTTGCCGACGTGATCTATGAGGATCTCGGTCCGGCCAACGACGAGATCCGGCTGTTCAAGGAGGCGCTCAAGGATCTGGCCGAGCCGCCGCCGGCCGAGACCTTCATGACCGCGGCGGCACCCGGCATCATCGCCACCACGATGCTCAACGCCCACTACGACACGCACGAGGCCTACGTCTTCGCGCTCGCTCGCGAGATGCGCAAGGAATACGAACTGATCGCCCGGGACTTCATCCTGCAGATCGATTCGCCCGATCTTGCACTGGAGCGCACCGTGCTGTTCCAGGACAAGACCAATGCTGAATTCGTCGCCATCGCCGAGATGCACGTTGCGGCGTTGAACGAGGCGCTGGCCGGCATCCCGCGGGAGCGCGTGCGGTTGCATTGCTGCTGGGGCAACAACGAGGGCCCGCACACCCACGACATTCCGCTCGCCGAGGTGTTTCCCGTGCTCTGCCAGGCGAAGGTCGGAGCGCTGTCGATCGAGTTCGCCAACCCTCGGCACCAGCACGAATATGCCGCGCTCAAGAGGGCGAAATTGCCGCCCGAGTTCATCCTGATCCCGGGCGTGATCGACACCACGACCAACTTCGTCGAGCATCCCGAGGTCGTGGCCAACCGCATCTGCGAGGCAGTCGATGCAGTGGGCGATCGCAGCCGGGTGATCGCCTCCAGCGATTGCGGCTTCGGCACATTCGCGGGCTATGAACTGGTCGCTTCCGACGTGGTGTGGGCCAAGCTCAGGGCCTGCCGCGAGGGCGCCGACATCGCTACCCGCCGGCTGTGGGGCCGCACACCGCACTGACACGGGAGCGCCCTGGCGGGCGGACCCCGCCGTCGGTCAGATGCTGATCAAGCCGCCGCCCTCAATATGTCCGCGGCCTTTTCGCCGACCATGATCGAGGGCGCGTTGGTGTTGCCGGACGGCATGGTCGGGAAAACCGAGGCGTCAGCCACGCGCAGGCCGTCGAGGCCGTGCACCTTGAGCTTGTCGTCGACCACGGTGCTCGGTCCGGCGGGTCCCATGCGGCATGTGCCGACCGGATGATAGGCGGTCTGCGAGTTGTTGCGGATCCACGTCAGGATCTCGTCGTCGGTGCTGACCGACGGGCCCGGCGAGTACTCGCTGTCGCGGTAGGCGTCCATCGGTGCGGCATCGACGATCTTCCGCATCATGCGGAAGCCGGTGGCCATGGCGGCCTGGTCGATCTTGTCGGCCAGGAAATTGAAGCGGATCGCCGGCTGCGCCTTGGGATCGTTCGAGCGGATGTGAATCGAGCCCAGGCTTTCCGGCCGCAACTGGTAGCAGGAGATCGTCATCGACGGGAAATCCTGCAGCTTGCGCGTCTTGGGATCCTTGATCGAATAGGGCACCAGGTGCATCTGGATGTCGGGCGTGGCCAGCTCAGGCCGCGTGCGCAGGAAGGCCAGCAGCGGCGCCGACGGGAGGCTCATGAAGCCGCCGCCCGTCGTGAGGTACTTCATGAACTGGGTGACCGCGCCCACGCCGCGCGCCATGTGGTTGTAGGAGACGCGCGGGTCCTTCACCCGCCAGACGATGCGGGCATTGATGTGGTCGCGGAAATTCTCGCCGACCGCGCGCAGCTCGTGCTTCACCTCGATGCCGTGCTTTTTCAGGAGTTCGGGCTGGCCGATACCCGACAGCTCCATGATCTGCGGGCTGGCGACGCCACCTGCCGACAGGATGGTCTCGCGCGCCCTGGCCTGGACTACATTGCCGTCCTTCTCGTACTCGACGCCGATGCAGCGCTTGCCCTCGAGAAGGACGCGAAGCGTCATGGCGTTGGTCACGACATTGAGATTGGCTGAGCGCTTCATCGCCGGTTCGATGTAGCAGTGGGCGACGCTCATGCGCCGGCCCTTGTAGATCGAGGTCTGGGTCTTGACGACGCCTTCCTGGTCCTCGCTGTTGTAGTCGGGGTTGAGCTTGTAGCCGGCCGCGACGGCGGCCTTGAACAGCGCGTCATAAAGCGGGTTCTGGTCGGGCACCGTCGACACCTTGAGCGGACCGTCAGTCCCGCGTCCGTTGGCGCCGTCACCGTCGACGAAGTTTTCCATGCGCGTGAAGATCGGCGCCACGTCACGCCAGCTCCAGCCGCGGCAGCCCATTTGCGCCCAGGTGTCGAAGTCGAGGGGCTGGCCACGCACCCAGACCAGTCCGTTGATCGAGCTCGAGCCGCCGAGCAGCTTGCCGCGCGGCACCGGGATCGTACGGTTGGCCGTACCGGGCTCGGGCTCGGATTGGTAGCACCAGTTTGCGGCGGGATTGTCGATCAGCAGGCCGAACGACAACGGCATGCGGGAATAGGGATGTCCGGCGGCGCCGGCTTCGAGCAGCAGGACGCGAGTCCCGGGCTTCTCGCTCAGGCGCGCCGCCAGGGCGCCGCCCGCCGAGCCCGCTCCGACCACGATGTAATCGTACTCCGCCATGCCATCCTCCCATTTTCGCCAACAGAGCAGGGAATTTTCGCCCTCACAAGGCCGTGACTGTGCGCTACGGGGCTGCCATGCGGGGCGACCGCAAATAATGCCTCGACAGTGCCATTAGGCCGTGTGATTCATTTCGTCTGCGCCGATCCGTTGGGGGGCGGCGCGTTCCTTGTGCCCAGATAGGTAATCGGCCTGGATGCTGGCGCTCGTTCGGATTGCCCTGCAGCGACCCTATACCTTCGTTGTCCTGGCGCTGCTGATCTTGATCGTTGGTCCGCTGGCCGCGATCCGTACTCCAACTGATATCTTTCCCGAGATCCGCATCCCGGTGATCGCGGTCGTCTGGCAATATACCGGTCTGCCGCCCGACGACATGTCCGGCCGCGTGATGCTGAATTTCCAGCGTTCGCTCACGACCACGGTCAACGACATCGAGCACATCGAGGGCACGTCTTATACCGGCGTCGGCATCGTCAAGGTCTTCTTCCAGCCGGGCACCAACATCAGCGTCGCCAACGCTCAGGTCACGGCGATCTCGCAGACCGTGCTGAAGCAGATGCCGCCCAACATCACGCCGCCGCTGATCCTGAACTTCAACGCCTCCACCGTGCCGATCATCCAGCTTGCGCTGGCCGGCCAGGGGATGACCGAACAGGCGGTGTTCGATCTCGCGATCAACACGGTGCGAGTGCCTCTGGTCACGGTGCCGGGGGCGGCGATCCCCTTCCCGTTCGGCGGCAAGTTCCGCCAGATCCAGATCGACCTCGACCCCTCTGCGATGCAGTCGCGCGGGCTGTCGGCCAATGACGTCGCCAACGCGCTCGCCGCCCAGAACCTGCTGACGCCGGTCGGCACGCAGAAGATCGGCGGCTTCGAATACTCGATCAATCTCAACAATGCGCCGAACAACTTCGCCGATCTCGCCAACCTGCCGATCTTCGCCAAGGACGGCGCGGTGGTACATCTGCGCGACGTGGCGCAAGTGCGCGACGGCAACCCGCCGCAGACCAACGTCGTGCACGTCAACGGCAATCGATCGGTCCTGCTGCAGGTGCTGAAGAACGGCGCGGTCTCGACGCTCTCGATCATCGCGGGAATCAAGGACCGCGTCGCGGATCTGCGCAAATCGCTGCCGGGCAGTCTCAGCATCGCTCTGCTGGGCGATCAGTCCCTGTTCGTCGAAGGCGCGATCAGCGGCGTCGCCATCGAGGCGGTCGTCGCGGCGATCCTGACCAGCCTGATGATCCTGCTGTTCCTCGGCTCGTGGCGCTCGACGCTGATCATCGCGACGTCGATTCCGCTGGCGATCCTGGGGGCGATCGCACTGCTGGCGGCGTTCGGCGAGACGCTGAACATCATGACGCTGGGTGGCCTGGCGCTCGCGGTCGGCATCCTGGTCGACGATGCGACGGTGACGATCGAAAATATCAACTACCACCTCGAGCAGGGCAAGGGCGTCGAGACGGCGATCATGGACGGCGCGCGGCAGATCGTGACGCCGGCCTTCGTGTCGCTGGTCTGCATCTGCATCGTGTTCGTGCCGATGTTCTTCCTGACGGGTGTTGCCCGCTTCCTGTTCGTGCCGATGGCGCTCGCGGTGATGTTCGCGATGATCTGTTCGTTCATCCTGTCGCGTACATTGGTGCCGACGATGGCGAACTATCTCCTGAAGCCGCATACGGTGCGGGGCCATGGCGAGGTGCCGCCGCGCTCGCGCAACCCGCTGGTGCGCTTCCAGCGCGGCTTCGAGGCGCGGTTCGAGAAGTTTCGCGCCACCTATTGCGACCTGCTTGCGCTGGCCCTCGAACGGCGCGCCATATTCATCGCCGGGTTCATGACCTTCGTGGTCGCGTCGTTTGGCCTTTCTCCTTTTCTTGGCCGAAACTTCTTCCCGAGCGTCGATTCCGGCCAGATCCTGATGCATGCCCGCGCCCCGGTCGGCACCCGCGTCGAGGAGGCGGCGAACATCTTTGCGGACATCGAAAAGGCGATCCGCGAGGTCATCCCCCAGCGGGAGCTCGTGGCGCTGGCCGACAATATCGGCATGCCGGTCAGCGGCATCAACATGACCTACAACAACACCGGCGTGATCGGCAGCCAGGACGGCGATATCCAGATCAAGCTGTCGGAGGATCACAAGCCGACGGCCGGCTATGTCGCCGAGTTGCGGCGCATCCTGCCGGAGAAGTTCCCGGGCGTGACCTTCTCCTTCCTGCCGGCCGACATCATCAGCCAGATCCTGAACTTCGGCGCACCGTCGCCGATCGAGATCCAGGTGCGCGGATCGGACAGCAACTCCAACTTCGACCTCGCGCAGAAGCTGCTGGCCAGCATCCGAATGGTTCCGGGCGTCGTCGATGCGCGCATCCAGCAGGCGCGCACCGCGCCGGCCTTCAACGTCGATATAGACCGGTCGCGCGCGCAGTATGTCGGCTTGACCACCCGCGACATCACCAATTCCCTGGTCGTCAATCTCGCCGGCAGCGGCCAGGTGCAGCCAACCTACTGGCTGAACCGGGACAACGGAGTGACCTACAACATCGTGATGCAGACGCCGCAATATCGGCTCGACTCGCTCGCGTCGCTCTCCAACCTGCCGATCATGGCGCCGGCCGCGAATTCGCTGCAGATCCTCGGCGGCGTCACCAATATTCGCCGTAACGTGGCCAACGCCGTCGTGTCGCAATACGACCTGCAGGGGCTGGTGCAGGTCTATGCCGGCGTGCAGGGGCGCGATCTCGGCGCGGTGGCGGCCGACATCCGGCAGATCGTTGACGAGCTGATGAAGACCTCGCCCAAGGTGCGCGCCGTCAAATTGCAGGGGCAGGTGCGCACGATGGAGGACGCGTTCTCAGGCCTGCTGTTCGGCTTGCTGGGCGCGATCGTGCTCATCTATCTGCTGATCGTGGTGAACTTCCAGTCGTGGTCCGATCCCTTCGTGATCATCACGGCGTTGCCGGCGGCGCTGGCGGGTATCGTGTGGATGCTGTTCGTGACGCAGACCACGTTGTCGGTGCCGGCGCTGACGGGCGCCATCATGTGCATGGGCGTGGCGACGGCGAACTCGGTGCTGGTGATCAGCTTCGCGCGCGAGCGGCTTGCCGAGCTCGGCGATGCGACCGCGGCGGCGCTGGAGGCGGGCTTCGTTCGCTGCCGGCCGGTGATCATGACGGCGCTAGCCATGATCATCGGCATGCTGCCGATGTCGCTGGGGCTGGGCGAGGGCGGCGAGCAGAACGCGCCGCTTGGCCGCGCCGTGATCGGTGGCCTGATTTTTGCGACAATTGCCACGCTCATCTTCGTTCCCGTCGTCTTCAGCGTTATCCATCGGAACCATGGCAGGGCGCGCGACCAGGCCCCCGGTGAGCACGGAGTTCCCCATGTCGTCTGAACAGCGTTCGCCCACCCCGAAAAAGGTCTCGCGCCGCGGCCTCGCTCTCGCCGGCTTGATCGGCGCGGCGGTCGTGGCGTTTGTGGTGGTGAACGGCGTGTGGACCCGCAGCTCCAGCGAAGCCCGCCTGAAGGAAACCACCGAGAGGCTCGCGCTGCCGACGGTAGGCGTCGTCAGCCCGAGCCGCGCGGGCAACAAGAGCAACCTCGATCTGCCGGGGCGCCTCGAAGCCTATGTGCGGGCGCCGATCTACGCGCGCGTGAGTGGCTTCCTGAAAGCCTGGTACGTCGATATCGGAGGGCAGGTGAAGGCGGGGCAGCTCCTGGCGGAGA
>CAZHQA010000142.1:0-7904 GCA_964533955.1 uncultured Reyranella sp.
GTCAGCCACGAGCAGCAGGCGGTCAACTTGTGCAACAACTCGACGCGCTGGCCGGGCGCCGCGTCTCCCTCCCGAGCGCATTCAATCAGTTCCCGCGACGGCCGCCTGATCCTGATGCAACACGTGGCAGAGAACATGTCGGACCTCGGCGTGGCCGACCACTTCTCTGGCCAGATCAGGGCCATCATCGCGACCAGGCGTGACGACCTGCTAGCCGAGCTCTACACCAGCCTGAAGATGGCGGGCTTGCCGCTGCCGCAGCTCTCCGGCGCCGTTTACGATGTTCAGGGATATTCCGCCGGTGCCCATCCGATGAGTTGCATGGTGAGCCTGTCGCTCAATGATCCGGATCACTACGATCTCGTTATCCAGGGCCCAACGGGCCTTGCACCGGCACCGCACTCCGCTCCGTCCCGTTGTCCGTGGCTGTTCCGATTCGACGTTAACGACGTCGTCAATCCCAGGCACTGAACCTCCAACGGCCATGAAACGTCGGCCTGCCCAAATGGTGCAGGCGCCCGCGTGTCAGACCGCCTTGACCTTGACGAGTCGCCGGGATATCGGCCCGATCGCAAACGTCTTCAGTAGCTCGGCGCACACGAGATAGGCGAGAACCAGCAGGCCGACACTGGCCGTAACCTCGACGGGCGGGGCATGAAAGCCGAACCATGCGCCGACCGGGGTGAACGGCAGGACCATCGCGACCGCAAGCGCCACGAGCGATGAGACGGTGAGCGCCGGGTGCGGTCGGTTGCTCAATGGCCGGCCGTTGGTTCGGATGATGAAGATCACCAGAATTTGCGTCGCCATCGATTCCAGGAACCAGACAGTCTGAAACTCGCCCGGTGCCGCGCGAAAGACCAGCAGCAGGCCAGCGAACGTCAGCATGTCGAAGGCCGACGACAGTGGCCCCATCACGCCGGCAAAGCGCATCAGGGCGCGCATGTCCCAGACTTGTGGCTGTGCCGTAGCTTCAGGACGCACCGTATCGAAGGGAATGCCGATCTCGGAGAAATCGTAGAGCAGGTTGTTGAGCAGGATCTGCGTGGGCAGCATGGGCAGGAAGGGCAGGAACAGCGACGCCACGGCCATCGAGAGCATGTTGCCGAAGTTGGAACTCGCCCCCATGCGCACGTATTTCAGGATGTTGGCAAAGGTCCGCCGGCCCTCTTCGACCCCGTCCGCCACCACTTCGAGGTCGGGAGCCAGCAGGATCATGTCGGCGGCGGCCTGGGCCACACCGGTCGCGCCGTCGACCGACAGGCCGATGTCGGCCACCTTCAGCGCCGGTGCGTCGTTGATGCCGTCGCCCAGGAAGCCCACGACATCGCCTCGGGACTGCAGGGCCTTGATCAGTCGCGACTTCTGGTCCGGTGCCAGGCGGCCATAGGCGTCGACCGTCTGGACCTGGACCGCGAGCGCCTCGTCGCTCAACTCGGCAACATCCGCGCCCGACAGGACCGTCTCGAATTTGAGTCCGACCAGACCCGCCAGTCTCTTGACGACGATGGGATCGTCGCCGGACAGGATCTTCACGCGGACGCCCGCCGCCGCCAGTCGTGCAATGGCTCCCGTGCAGGTCGCTTTTGGCGGGTCGGCGAAAGCACAGAGGCCCTCGTAGACCAGGCCTCGCTCGTCACTTGCCTCGACCTCGTGGGTGGCGCCGGACCATGGCCGGGAGGCGATGGCGATGGCGCGCAGCCCTTGCTCGGCAAGCGCGTGCACACGCGCCATGGCCTCGGCATGCTCGGCGGCGCCCATCGCGGCCACCGCCGTGCCGGCGCGAGAGGAGGTACAGAGCGGCAGCACCGCTTCGGGTGCGCCCTTGGCAATCAGCAGCTTGCCCTCGGGACCGTCGGCGAGCACCGACCCCAGCCGGCGGTTGAAGTCGAAGACGTGCCGCGCCAGCAGGGTCCAGCCCTCCGCAGCACCCGCCGAACCACCAACCAGCGCCGCGTCGAGCGCCCCACGATCGCCACCCAGCTCCGCCGAAATGGCGCCAAGACGCGCCGCGCGATCGTCGGCCGAACCCGACGCATCGAGGCTCTGCGCCAGGGTGATCTCGGCCGAGGTCAGCGTTCCGGTCTTGTCGGTGCACAGCACCGACATGGCGCCGAGATCGTGGATCGAGGCCAGGCGCTTGACGATCACCTTGCGCGCCGCCATGCGCAGCGCGCCCCGCGACAGGGTCACGGTCGTGATCATGGGCAACAGCTCGGGGGTGAGCCCGACGGCGAGCGCTACCGAGAACATGAGCGATTCGAGCACCGGCCGTCCGAACAGCACGTGCGTCGTCAGCACCACGACGACGAGGGCGATCGTGAGGCGCGCCGTCAGCAGTCCGAACGAATGCAGGTCACGCTGGAAGGGCGACGGCGCCTGGCTTTCGGTCAGCGCCGAGGCCGCCGCCCCGAACAAAGTGGCGCGGCCGGTGCCGACGACCAGTGCCAGGGCTTCGCCGGTTTGCGCCACGGCGCCGCGGAACAGGGCATTGGACGCTTCGCCGGCCGTGCGAGCCGCAACGACGCCGGGACGCTTTTCGACCGGGTAAGGCTCGCCGGTCAGCGCTGCCTCGTTGGCGGTGAAGGCCGTACCCTCGAGCAGTAGCGCGTCGGCCGGGATGATGTCGCCGGCGCGCACCCGAATGAGATCGCCCGGCACGACGGTGTCGACCTCGACGCGGACGAAGGCCCCACTGCGCCTGACCTCCGCCTTTAGCGCAACCGAACGGCGAAGCTCCTCGGCGGCCTTGACCGCGCGGCCTTCCTGGAACGTGTCGAGGCCGATCGAGAGCACGAGGATCGCCACGATGATCGAGCCGCCGATCGTATCGCCGGTCGCCGCCGACACGATGCCGGCTGCGAGGAGAATGAGCGACAGCGGTTCGAGCAATCGTCGCAGGATGGCGCCGGCCGCACTGGCGTGCCGGGGCGGGGCATCGGAATTGGCGCCGTATTGCGCAAGTCGCTCGGCTGCGTCGGTGCTGGCGAGACCGTCGGGACTACAGTGCAGCTCCGCGCATAGAGCGTCCTTTGACCGGGTCCAGAACGGGCCGTTGGCGTCGGAGTTGGCGACTGCCTTCACATTGCTCTCTTGGTTGCCCGTGCCGAGGCGCGATTTTGCGAGGCGCAGGCTGCCGAATTCACCTATTGCTCCGGCGCGCAATAACGCGCGCATGGGCGATCGGGTCCCACGATCAGACGATTGCGGCGCCTTCTGCGCGACATGCCCGATCCTCCACCGGCCAGCATACCCCGAAACCGGCGGTCCGGCCCCCTCTCCTGTCCTCTTCCCCTTCTGAGACGAGAAACATGAGGCCCAATGGGCAAGGCGCCGCCTAGGACCCGATCGGGCCGCCGCCTTTCCTGGTGATTGCCACCACTGATGGCCTGGGTGGCATGCCGTCCTTGAAGTCGGGCCAGCGCGTCGAAGGCTTCTCGAAGGTCGAGCCCTTGTCCTCCCCCGGATGCTGCACGGCCAGGAAGAAGGTCTGATCGTCGGGCGTGAAGATCGGCCCGCACACCTCGGCACCGGTCGGCGCCTGGTAGAAGAGCCGCGTCAGCGCCCGGCCGAAACCCATCGTGTCGGCGCCGTAGACGCCGTCGGCCACGCCCGCCGCCTCGGGCGCACCGTCGGTCACGATCCAGATGCGGCCCTTGCCGTCGAACGCGATATTGTCGGGGCAGCTCAGCCATCCCTGATCCGAGGTCGCGCGATGGTAGCGCGCACCGGCATCCTGGCCGGGCTTGCCGGCGAGCAGGAAGATCGACCAGCTGCCCTCGGCATTGCCATGGTCGCCGTCCCGGGGCGCGATCTCGAGGATGTGGCCGTGCGCGTTGGCTGCGCGCGGATTGGCGGTGTCGATCTGGTCCGCCTTGCGCTGGCCGTTGTTGGTCAACACGACGTAGACCCGGCCGTTCACCGGATTGGTCTCGATGTCCTCCGGCCGGTCCATGGGCGTGGCCTTCAGGAGATCGGCGGCGAGCCGCGTCTTGATCAGCACGTCGGCCTGCGTCGCAAAGCCGTTCTCCGCCGTCAGCGGGCCCTGCCCCTGTACCAGCGGCAGCCACTCGACCTTGCCCTCGCCGTCGAAGCGCGCGACGTGGAGTGTGCCCTCGTCCAGGAGATTCCTGTTGGCCGCGCGATCGTTGGGGTTCCACGGCCGGGCGGTGACGAACTTGTAGACATAGTCGAAGCGCTCGTCGTCGCCCGAGTAGAAGACCACGCGGCCGTCCTTGGCCAGGGCGTAAGTGCAACCCTCGTGCTTGAAGCGGCCGAGCGCAGTGCGCTTCACCGGGGGCGCGTCGGGCGTATAGGGATCGATCTCGACCACCCAGCCGAAGCGGTTGCTCTCGTTCGGCTCCCTCGCCATGTCGAAGCGCTCGACATGCCGCTCCCAGCCATAGGCCGAGCGGCCCATGCCGTAGCGCTTGGCCAGCCTGGGATCGAGCTTCGACGTATCGCCGCCGAAGAAGGCGTTGAAATTTTCCTCGCAGGTGAGCCACGTGCCCCACGGCGTGCCACCGCCGGCGCAGTTGTTCAGGGTGCCGAGGACCTTTCGGCCCGTGGGATCGGCCGCGGTCTTCAGGAGGTCGTGGCCGGCGGCGGGACCGGAGATCTCCATCGCCGTGTTGACGCTGATACGGCGCGCATACTTGCTGTCCGGCACGACCTTCCACGCGCCGCCTTCGCGCGAGATCTCGACGACCGAGCCGCCCATCGCCGCCATCTCGACCTCGGCCTGGGCCTGGCTCTTGTCGGCCTCGGTCTTCAGCCCGGCGAACATCAATTGCGGATTGACGTATTCGTGGTTGGCGACCAGCAGGAAGCGGTCGCTGCCCTTGGATCCGATCGGCAGCGGATAAAGGCCGAGAAAGTCGTTGTTGTAGCCGAACTGCTTTTCCTGGGCGGCGGCGCTCAGCTTGTCGGGATCGAACGGCGGCGCGCCGGCCACCACCGGATCGCCCCAGCGGATCACCACCTGCATGTCGTAGCCGGGCGCCACGTGGTGGGTGGTGTCGAGCGTATGGTTGAGTTCCTTGAAGGTGAGCGAGGACGGGCCAGCCTCCTGGGCGAGCGCCGGCGCGGCGGCAAACAGACCGGCGGCACCGACCAGGCGCAGCGCCTGGCGGCGGTCGATCAGTTCACCGATGGTGGGTGGGGTGTTGTGGATCATGCCCTCTCGTGCCGGGCCAACGCTACAATTTCGTGACAGTCCTGTTCCACAGCAACCGTCAGGAAACGGTAGCGAAGAGCCGTTAGCTGTCCCTCATGGCTGGGGGCGCGTCACATCAGTGGGGCGCCCCCGGCAAAGAAGGGGAGAGCGTCATGCTTTTGCGCGCACTACTGATGTCCGCCGTCACCACTGCTCTGCTCGTCACCGCCGCTTCCGCCCAGACCAAGTACCCTGCCGTGCTCGAAGGGCACGCCATCCTGCCGGCCTTCACCATCATTCCGGCCCCGGCCGATGCGCCGCCGGAGCTGCAGATTTCCGGCCGCTACGCGACCGGCCCGCTGCCGCAGCGGGTCGACAAGCCGGAGAGCGTGATGGGCATCTCGGCGCTCAGCGACAAGAACGCGCCGCGGCCGACCGGCATCATGTTCCCGTTCAAGGGCCAGCCGGTGCAGGGCCTGTCGGGCATCAAGAACCTGAAGGACGGCACGTTCCTCACGCTGACCGACAACGGCTACGGCTCGAAGGCCAACTCGCCCGACGCCATGCTGATGTTCCACGTCGTCAAGCCGGACTGGCAGAGCGGCAAGCTCGAACACCTCTCCTCGACCTTCCTGCGCGATCCCGACCGCAAGGTGCCGTTCCGCATCGTCAACGAGAACACGCCGCAGCGTTATCTCACTGGCGCGGACTTCGACATCGAATCGATCCAGCCGATCGGCGAGGCCCTGTGGTTCGGCGACGAGCTTGGGCCCTTCCTGGTCAAGACGGACAAGACCGGCAAGGTGCTGGCGGTGTTCGACACAAAGGTCGACGGCAAGGTCGTGCGCTCGCCCGACAATCCCTATCTCGTGCCGCCCGGCTCGCCCGGGACGATGAAGTTCGAGGTCAAGCGCAGCAAGGGCTTCGAAGGCATGGCGCAGTCGCCCGACGGCAAGTTGCTGTACGGACTGCTCGAGGGACCTCTGTGGGTCGAGGCCTCCAACACCTTCGAGAACAAGGAGGGCAAAGTCTATCTCCGCATCCTGGAGTTCGACGTCGACAAGGGCGACTGGACGGGCAAGAGCTTCAAGTATCCGCTCGAACTGCCGGGCAACGCGATCGGCGACTTCAACATGATCGACTCGAGCTCGGGCCTGATCATCGAGCGCGACGACAGCGAAGGCGACCCGGCGCAAGCCTGCGGCGAAGGCCCGGCACGGCCCGACTGCTTCAACGTGCCGGCCAAGTTCAAGCGCATCTACAAGATCGACTTCGCGCAGGCCGACGCCGACGGCTTCGTGAAGAAGGTGGGCTACATCGACCTCATGGACATCGACGATCCCAAGGGCCTGGCCCGGCAGGGCGGCAAGAACGGCAAGCTCACCTTCCCGTTCTTCACCATCGAGAATGTCGACGTGGTCGATGCCGATCACATCATCGTCGGCAACGACAACAACCTGCCCTTCTCGTCCGGCCGCACTATCGGCAAGTCCGACGACAACGAAATGATCCTGCTCAGGGTGGGCGAGCTGCTGAGGGCGAAATAGTATTGTCGCGCTGGGGGTTAGGACGCCCGGGTCGAACTTCTAATGACCGGAATAGGAGATCCCGGGGGCGCGACCTTATAAACTCGGGATGGCGTTGCATTGTGTTCCCACCCGGCCGCGTTTCGACATCAAGCTCCATGTCAGGAACACCCCCCGCAAAGAGTTGCTCCAGGACCTCCGGCGCGTCGCCCGGCTGAGCCGCGAGCGGTCGCTGAGCACCACGATCTACGGCGAGCATGGCCGGGTCTCGCCCCAGGCATTGATTCGTCGCTTCGGCTCGTGGAACGCGGCACTGGCGGCCGCCGGCCTGCCGATCCGCAAGAATTACCGGATTCCCAACGCCGACCTGTTCGACAATCTCGCCCAGCTGTGGCGCAAACTCGGGCGGCAGCCTCGCGGCACGGAGTTGATCACGAAGGACGGGCTGTCGCGGTATTCCACGAGAGCCTATGTCGGGCGCTTCGGCAGCTGGAACAAAGCCCTGCTGGCTTTCGACGCCTATATCAATCACGGCAGGAGCCCCAAGCAACAACCCGGCAGAAGGCCTCGGCGGGCCGGCGCAAAGGCCCGTTCGCGGCGCATCAGCTGGCGCCTGCGCGCAACCGTGCTGCTGCGCGACAAGTGCGCCTGCCGCATGTGCGGCGCCAGCCCGGCCAAGGACCCGGCCGTGAGCCTGCATATCGACCACATCAAGCCGTGGGCGCATGGCGGCCCGACGGCCTTGCACAACCTCCAGACCCTGTGCTCCGCTTGCAACATCGGCAAGAGCGACCGGCCATGCCCACGACCCAGACCCCCAGTATCGAGGCCGAAGACCTCGAAGCGCTCCAACGGCGCGCGAAGGAGCTCGCCGCGAAGGCCGAGGCGTTGAACGAGGCCTACACCCGCTCGACCTGGTATCGCTTCGCGCTGGTGTTCTTTCCGGTGCCGTTCGTGGTGGTCCTGCTGCGGCTCGATCTCGAGAGCTGGCACTACTATCTCGCCGGAACCGCATACCTCGGCTTCTCCGCCTTGCTCTATACGTACGACAGCCGCGCCTCCGACAAGTGCGACGAAGCCGTCCGCGCCGCCGGCCGCGCCCGGCAGGCCTATGAGCTGGCGAGCCATCCGTCGCGTCATGCCGGTTCGTCCTGAGGAACGTGGCGAGGCCATCCGGCCGGGTTGGCAATTTGGCGAATTCCATACGATTCGCCTCTATAGAA
>CAZHQA010000142.1:8004-13563 GCA_964533955.1 uncultured Reyranella sp.
TTCGACGCTGCGCGCCTCGAGATAGGAGGCCACGAACTCGGTGATGCCGAAGCCGATGCCAAGCCAGATCGCCGTGATGACTACGCCGCGCATTTGAGTTCCCCTTCTTGCGCCAACGCACCGTAGGGCAGGAGAAGGACCACGCGGGACTGAAGTTGCGCGGGCCGGATATGCGCGGACGCAGAGACGGAACGGTGATCCATCTAGCGAGCCTCGTCGTATTCCGTTTCCGGAGTCGGCCGAATTAGATCACCGGCGGTGCAGGTTTCACGTCAGCGTGCTGTCACTGCAGCCATGATGACACGAGCTAGGGCAGCACCCGCTTCATCCACCTTGCCGTCGCCTGCGCATCCTGGCTGTCGCTCGCTTCGAGTTTGTCGATCACGCGATGGCGGTCCTCGAGTTCGCGATTCTGGCTGAGCTTGAGCTTGGTCTCGATCCTGTCGAGCTTCATGCGGAAGGCGACGATGTGCCGGGTCTGCTCGGCGGCATTGCCGGGCGGCAGGCGGCCGAGGCCCCAGGCGTCGGCACCGCTGCCTTCGTAGACCGCAGCAAGCCCGGTCAGCACCATCAGCACCGCGGGCGTCGGCTCGATGATCTGCGGCCGGCCATAGGCATGCACCGTGACGTAGTTCCAGGTCGGCACCTTGGGGCCCGGCGTGTACCAGGTCGGCGAGACATAGGCATGCGGGCCCCAGAACAGTGCGAGCGAAGGTGCCGGCCGGGCAAACAGCTTCCAATGATCGTTGGCGCGCGCCATGTGGCCCAACAGGCTGCCGTGCGGAGATCCGTCGTCCTCCCACACCAGCGCGAGATGCGTGCAGAGCGGCGCGCCCGTCTCGTCGGCCGTGACGAGCAGCGCCCAGCCGTGCGCCTGCATGATCTCGCGGCCGCGCGCCTCGTCACCCTCGAAGTGCTTGGGAATGTACATCGTTCCGGTTCTCGCTCTGCGACCCTGATGGTTGAACGCGGGGCCATTACCATGTCTTATGCGGCCCGCAACCGGGAGGTTTTTCATGGCTGAAGATATCCTTCTTAAGTCGAAGGCCGGCGACGTCGCCGCCTACCTCGCCACCCCGAAGGGCACCCCAAAGGGCGGCATCGTGGTGATCCAGGAGATCTTCGGCGTGAACCACCACATCCGGGCGGTGACCGACAAGTTCGCCGCCGACGGCTACCTGGCGCTGGCGCCACGCTTCTTCGACCATCTCAAGAAGGGCATCGAACTCGGCTACACGCCCGACACGATCGCCGAGGGCCGGGGCTACGTCATGACGCCGGGCTTCACCGACAAGGCGGTGCAGGACGTCGAGGCGGCAATCGCCGAACTGAAGAAGCGCGGCGCTCGCAAGGTCGGCGTCGTGGGCTTCTGCTGGGGCGGAACCATCACCTGGCTGTCGGCGACCCGGCTCAAGCCCGATGCGGCGGTCGCCTATTACGGCGGCGGCATCCACGGCACCAAGAACGAGCAGCCGACCGTGCCGACCATGATGCATTTCGGCGACAAGGACATGCACATCCCGATGGCGCATGTGAACGAGATCCGGAAATTGCACCCGGACGTGCAGGTGTTCGACTATCCCGCCGACCACGGCTTTCACTGCGACGAGCGCGGCTCCTTCGACAAGGCCGCATCGGAGAAGGCGATGGCCCGGACGATGGAGTTCTTCGTCAAGCATGTGGGTTAGCCGGGCGCGCCGCTCCAGCGGCGCGGTCACGATCATGAAAAGACGCGACACTGGAGTGCCGCGCCCCCAGCCATGAAGAAGCCCGCCAAGAAGTCCTTCACGCCCGCCGCGCGCGGTCCCCTGAACGGGGTCCGCGTGCTCGACCTGTCGCGCCTCGTGGCCGGCAACATCCTCACCCTGCAGCTCGCCGACTTTGGCGCCGAGGTGATCAAGATCGAGCCGCCCGAAGGCGACACGCTGCGCTCCTGGCGCGTGAAGGGCGTCGAGACGGCGTGGAAGGTCTATAGCCGCAACAAGAAGAGCGTCGCCCTCGACCTGCGCTCCGATGCCGGCCGCGCCATCGTCAGGCAGCTCGCCAGATCGGCGGCGATCGTCGTCGAAAGCTTCCGGCCGGGCGTGATGGAGGACATGGGCCTGTCCCCTGCCGAGCTGCATGCCATCAACCCCAAACTGGTGATCGTGCGCATCTCGGGCTGGGGCCAGGACGGCCGCTACCGCCACAAGCCGGGGTTCGGCACGCTGATCGAAGGCTATTCGGGCTTCGCCTCGATGAACGGCTTCGGCGACCGCGAGCCGGTGCTGCCGCCGATGTATCTCGCCGACTGCATGGCGGCGCTGAACGGCTACGGCGCGGTGATGGTCGCGCTGCGCGAGATCGAGGTGAATGGCGGCACCGGTCAGGTGATGGACCTGCCGCTGTTCGACCCGCTCTACTCGATGCTGGGTCCGCAGGCCGCAAACTACAAGCTCACCGGCGAGGTCAAGGTGCGCACGGGCAGCCGTTCGACGAATGCCGCGCCGCGCAACGTCTACGAAACCAAGGACGGCCGCTGGGTTTGTCTCTCGGCTTCGACCCAGGGCATGGCCATGCGCGTGCTGACCAAGATCGGCCGGCCCGAGCTCACCACCGATCCGCGGTTCTCCACCAACATCGAGCGGGTCAAGAACGGCATCGAGCTCGACGGCATCATCGGCGGCTTCATCAAGGCGCGCGATCTCGCCGACAATCTGAAGTTCTTCGACGAGGCCGGCGTCACCATCGGCCCGGTCTACGACATAAGCCAGATCGTGGCCGACGACTACGTTCTGGAGCGCGAGGCATTGATCGAGGTTCCCGACGCCGAGATGGGCGGGCTGCCGACGCATCCGGTGGTGCCGCGCCTGTCGGGCACGCCAGGCGCGCTGAAGAGCGCGGCGCCGAAGGTCGGCGAGCACAACGAGGCGCTGCTGAAGCCTTTGCTGGGCGAGGCCGAGTACGACAAGCTCTGCACTGCCGGCGTGATCAGGGAGAAGAAATGACCTCCCGCCCCGTCCCGCCCGTCTGGCGCTCGATCCTCTACGTGCCGGGCAACGTCGCGAAGTTCATCGATCGCGCCCACGAGCGCGGCGCCGATTGCGTGCTGATCGACCTCGAGGACAGCGTCCAGCCGGCGCAGAAACCGGAGGCGCGGGCGATGCTGCCGGAGGCGATGAAGAAGGTCGCGAAGGGCGGCGCCGACGTCGCCGTGCGCATCAACCGGCCGATGCGCCTGGCCATGGCCGACCTCGAAGCGGCGGTGCGGCCGGGCCTGTCGGCCCTGTTCATCACCAAGACCGAAAGCGTTCAGCACCTGCGCCTGCTCGACGAAGCGGTGAGCGAGCTCGAGAAGGAGCGCGGCATGCCGGCCGGCAGCGTGGGCTTCGGCGCCATGATCGAGCATCCGCGGGCGCTCGCCCACATCAACGACATCGCCGAGCACGCGCCACGGCTGATCGGCATGATGCTGGGCGGCGAGGACTTCGCGCTCGAGACCGGCTCGGTGCCGGGCGACGAAACGCTCGAGCTGCCCAAGCGGCTGGTAGCCTTCGCCGCCCAGGCGCACAACGTGCCGATGATCGGCATCCTGGGCACCGTGGCCGACTATTCCGATCCCGAGGCCTACAAAAAGAGCGCCGAGCGGGCGCGCCGCTTCGGCTTTTCCGGCGGCACCTGCATCCATCCCGGCCTGGTCGGGGCACTCAACGAGGCGTTCACGCCGAGGGCCGAGGACGTTGCCTACGCCCGCAAGCTGATCGAGGCCGACAAGAAGGCACAGGCCGAGGGCCGCGGCTCGTTCTCGCTCGACGGCAAGATGATCGACATCCCGGTGATCGACCGTGCCGCCAAGCTCCTGGCCCGCCACGAGGCGATAGAGCGCCGTCTGCGGCGCTGAGCGCCGACAGCCGCCCGGAACCGAATCGTACACGCCGGCGTTACCGGCGCATGGATACACTGATCGTCGAGAACGAAACGATCCCCCGTTCCGCGATTTCCTGGCCGGGCGTGCTGGCCGGTGCCGCGATCGGCACGGCCCTGTCGATGGCGCTGCTCGCGCTGGGGGCGGGGCTGGGTTTCAGCGTCGTCGCTCCATGGTCGGCCAACGGCGCCTTGCCCGAGACCACCAAGGCCGCGACCCTGGCCGGCATCTACATGACGGTCACCGCGGTTCTTGCCTCGGCGGTCGGCGGCTACGTCGCGGGCCGGCTGCGCAGCCTGTGGCCAGGCGTGCATGAGCACGAGGCCTTCTTTCGCGACACCGTGCATGGCGTGGCCGCCTGGGCGGTATCGATCCTGGTGACTGCGGCCTTCCTGGGCAGCGTCGGCGCGCTGATCGCGGGCGGCGCGGCGGGCGGCGCCGCGCAGCGCGACCGTGCCACCACGTTCGCGCCGATGGTCGATCGGCTGTTCGTCGGCGGCGGCGACGAGCGCAGCCGCGCCTTTGCGGATCGCCTGCCGGCGCGCCTGCGAGTCGAGCGGACGCTGACCGGCCAGGAGCGCCAGTCGCTGGCGACCGCGGTCGCCGCCCGCAACAGCATGCCGCTTCCCGAGGCCGAGCAGCGCGTGGTCGCTGTCGAGGCCGATGCCCGCGCCGCCGCCGACACGGCGCGCCGGGTCGCCGCCCAGCTGTCGTTCTGGCTGGTCGCGGCGATGCTGGCCGGCGCGCTCGCGGGCGGGCTTGCCGGCTGGGAGGGCGGCGCGGTGCGAGACGGCCGCTTCCGCTACGGGACGTGAACTCAATCCGAGGAGAGTGACATGGGTATGGGTAAAGGCATCCTGCTGTGGCTGCTGGGCATCCCGCTGCCGATCATCATCCTGCTGGCGCTGTTCTGGCGGTGAAGTCCCGCCTGGTCTGGCAAAGCGCCGGGCAGCGGACCTATGTGCTGGTGCTCGATGCGGGCGAGGAGGCGTTTGCCGCCCTCACCGGCTTCGCCGGGGCGAACGGCCTGGGCGGCGCATCGCTCACGGCGCTCGGCGCCTTCGAGCGCGCTACCGTGGGCTGGTTCGACCTGGCCGCGCGGACCTACCGGCCGATCGAGATTGCCGAGCAGTGCGAGGGGCTGAGCCTGCTGGGCGACATCGCCCTCGGCGATGACGGCAAGCCCAGCCTTCACCTCCATGCGGTGCTGGGATTGCGCGACGGCACGACCCGCGGCGGCCACTTCCTGAAGGGGATCGTGCGGCCGACGCTGGAGGTCACGGTGGTCGAGGCCCCGACCCACCTGCGCCGCCGCCGGCGCCCGGAACTGGGCATTGCCCTGATCGACCCCGGCTGACGCCCGTGGTATAGCCACCCCGGGTGTGTGGGGTTCAATGAGACATCTCCTGGTGGGAGCGACTCTGCTCGTGCTGGCGCTTGCGGCGACGTTCGGTCTCGCCAGCATCCTGCAGGGCTATGCCACCGCGTCGCACCCGCTGCCGGCGCCCGTCGCCGGCGATCCCGGCCAGCCCTCGATCAACAAGCCCGCCGGCGAGCCGGCAGGCCGCAGCCCGACCGTCCGCCGCGTCAATTTCCAGCGCTAGGGTCCGGACTCAATTAGGCAAGAGAAGATAGCGGCCAAATAGGCGCCGCTG
>CAZHQA010000143.1:0-1405 GCA_964533955.1 uncultured Reyranella sp.
TGCGGGCCTACCGCCGGCGCCTGCTGCGCCGGCCGTCCTTCGCTCGCGCCGTCGAAGAGGCGCGGCCGTTCCGCCAGTACTTTCCCCTCGGCGCGCCCGCCCGCGACTAGCGGTGAAGAAAGCCTAAAGCGGCTTCGCCGAGCGTGTCTTACGCGCCGACGAACTTCGGTTTGCGCTTCTCGACGAAGGCGGCGACGGCTTCCTTGTGATCGGCAGTGCGCGAGGCGCGCACCAGGCGCTCGGCTTCGCGATGCAATGCAGTCGCGTAGTCGATGTCGAGAGCGTCGTCCAGATTGTCCTTGATCAGAGCCAGTGCGGCGCGCGGACCCTCGGCCAGCGAGCGGGCCAGGGCGAAGGCCTCGTCCTGCAGCTTGGCGTCGTCGACCACGCGATTGAACAGACCAATGCGCTCGCCGCGCTCGGCGTCGACCCTCTCGGCAGTGATCATCAGCTGGCGCGCCCGGGCCGGGCCGACCGTACGGGTGAGCAGCCAGGCAATGCCGTAGTCGCCGCTCAGGCCTACTCGGGCGTAGCCGGTGCTGGCGAAGGCCGACTTCGCCGCGACCCGGATATCGCAGGCCAGCGCGATGGCGAGGCCCGCGCCGGCCGCGGCGCCGGGCAGGGCGGCGATGGTGGGTTTGCGCAATCCCACCAGGGCGCCGGTCAGGTTGGCCTGCCGCCAGCGCAGGTCCATCAGCCGGTCCTCGAAGCTCAATTGGGTGCGTGCAGCACGGCCGGCCATGCTCTTGACGTCGCCGCCCGA
Source organism: uncultured Reyranella sp. (assembly GCA_964533955.1). Lineage (GTDB taxonomy): Bacteria > Pseudomonadota > Alphaproteobacteria > Reyranellales > Reyranellaceae > Reyranella. Next base: position 764 of record CAZHQA010000143.1, read on the forward strand.
GCAGAACGCGGTTCCTGCGCCGGTGATCAGGAGCGCGCCCACGTTGGGATCCTCGCCGCGCTCCTTGATCTGGGTGCGCAGCGCCGGCGTCAGCTTTTCCGACATGGCGTTGCGCGCCTCGGGGCGATTGAGCGTGATCAGCGCCACGCCGTCATGCACCACACACAAAAGTTCATTTGTACCGGTGTCGATTTCCATGGAACCCTCCGGCCATGACATTCCCGATCACCGAACACACCGTCAAGTCGGCCCGTCACACCACGGGCTATCTCGCCTGCGGCGCGGAATCCGCGCCCCTGCTGGTCTTCGTCCATGGCTGGCCCGAGCTGTCGCGCTCATGGCGGCATCAGTTGCCCGTGTTCGCCGACCTCGGCTTCCGCTGCGTGGCGCCCGACATGCGCGGTTATGGGCGGTCGAACACCTACACGCGCCACGAGGATTTCGCGCAGGAGCAGATCGTGCAGGACATGGTCGAGCTCCTGGCCTCCCTCGGCCGCGACAAGGCGGTCTGGATCGGCCACGACTGGGGCAGTCCTGTCGTCTGGAACATGGCCGCTCACCATCCCGGCAAGACGGTGGGCGTGGCGAGCCTCTGCGTACCCTACATCAAGGGCTTCACCCTGGAAGAGCGGCTGCCGCTGA
>CAZHQA010000143.1:1415-13479 GCA_964533955.1 uncultured Reyranella sp.
AAGGTACTGAATTTCGCGATGACTCTGGTTGCTGTGCCGCTGATCGACCGGAAGAACTATCCCGAGCCCGAGTATCCGGTGGGCCAGTGGGACTACCATTACTTCTACGCGTAGAATTTCGAGAAGGCGCACAAGGACTTCGAGAAGGATATCCGGCGGGTCGTGAAGACGCTGTTCCGCAAGGGCAACCCGGACAGCGTCGGCCAGCCGGCCTTCACCGCGGGCGTGCGCAAGCGGGGCGGCTGGTTTGGCGACGGGCCGTGGCCCGACCTGCCGCGCGATGACGACGTCATCACCGAGCAGGATCTCGAGGCCTATACCGCGGCCCTGACCAGGAACGGCTTCTTCGGTCCCGACGCCTGGTACATGAACAACGAGCGGAACGCTGCCTACGCCAGCCGCGCAAGGAACGGCGGCAGGCTCGCCATGCCGGTGCTGTTCCTGCACGGCGCCTACGACACGACCTGCGAGACCATGACGTCGAAGCTCGCCGAGCCGATGCGCCGCGATTGCTCGGATCTCGTCGAGGTCGTCGTGAAATCCGGCCACTGGATGGCGCAGGAAAAGCCGGTCGACGTGAACGTGGCGATCACGAGGTGGCTGGCGGCGAAGTTGCCGGATTACTGGAAGAAGCCCTGACAGCACGCTCACGGTGCCAAAGAGTTCGAGCCTAGCGTCCCTTCATACGGCGCCATTGGGCGAACGCCTGTCTTGCCCGCTCGCCGCTCGGGATATGCAGGCCATAGACGCCGCCGCCCTGATTGACCTGCTCGGCGGTGAATTCCTCGAAGGCGATGGCTTCGGCCGCTTCCTCGGCGACCTGGTCGGCGAGCGCGGCCGGCAGCACCACCAGTACCGTGCGATCGCGCAGGATCACGTCACCCGCCTCGAGCGGCAGGCTGCGCAACTCGCGCCGCATCACGACTCCGGCGAGGCGCTGCAGCAGGCGCTCGGGCAAGCGGGCGACCGGCCGCTCGAGCACCAGCACGTTGCCATCGCGGACCGCCTCGATCGCCAGGCAAGCCTCGCCCACAAACGGATCTACAGCGGGCAATCTCGCGAGGGTGCGGCCTTCGATGCCGTGCTTGCCGAGCGCGGCGACAATCGCCCTGGCGCCAACCCGCAGGAACTTGTCGCGCGTTCCCTGGTTCATTTCTTTCGCAACGCCGCGAACCGCTCCTGGGTTTCCTGCGGCCAGGTTTCCCGCGGCTTGTAGAACTCCGGCACCGCCTTGGCGCCGGCCGGCAGCTCGAGCCAGGACTGCTTGCTCGAGGTGAAGATGTGGATGTCGGGCTCGATGCCGTGCCCGGCATCGAGCGTGCCGACGCGCAGGAAGCGCACGGCGTCGCCCGAGCCCGAGTAGTTGCTCCACACTGCGACGCGGCATTTCGGGCAGCGCCAGATCTTTTGGCCCTTGCCGCTGGCCGACGGCGTATCGACCAGCTCGGGCTGGCCGTCGCCCAGGAGTTCGACACGGTCGGCCTCGATCATGGCGTTGAGGGCGAACGCGGTGCCGGTCTCGCGCTGGCACCAGCTGCAGTGGCAGGCGTGCACGAACAGGGCCTTGCCCGTCATGCGGTAGCGCACGTGGCGACAGGTGCAGCCGCCGTCATAAGTCTCCATAGTCGGCACCCTGGAAATTTCGGGGAGGACAACGATATGGCGGATCGGCTGAAAGGCAAGGTGGCGATCGTGACCGGCGCGGCGCCGCGCGGCGAGGGCGTGGGCAACGGCATGGCGACCGCCATCCTGTTCGCGCGCGAGGGCGCAAAGGTGGTGCTGGTCAATCGCAGCGCCGAGCGCGCCGCGAAGCTTGCCAGGCAGATCAAGGACGAGGGCGGCGAGGCCTCGGTGTTTGCGGGCGACGTGGCCCAGGCCGAGGCGGCCGAGGCGATGGTCGACTTCGCAGTCAAGACCTACGGTCGTCTCGACATCCTGCACAACAATGTCGGCATCGGCGCGCCCGGCACGCCCGAGACGGTCACGCTCAGCGACTGGAACAAGGTGCTGGAGGCCAATCTCACCACCACCATGCTGTGCACCAAATACGCCCTGCCCAGGATGAAGTCAGGCGGCGGCGGCTCGATCATCATGGTGTCGTCGATCGCGGGCGCCCTCGGCCTGATGGGCAGCCAGGGTGCGGTGGCCTACTCGACCGCCAAGGCCGGCCTGCACGGCTTCACCTTGTCGGTGGCGGCCGACCATGCGGCGCAGAACATCCGCGCCAACTGCATCGTGGTCGGCTCGGTGCACACGCCGATGGTGGCCCATCTCGGCGTCGAGGCGCGCGAGCGGCGCAAGAACATGGTGCCGATGAAGGTCGAGGGCACCGCCTGGGACATCGCCCATGGCGCGGTCTATCTCGCCTCCGACGAATCGCGCTGGGTGACGGGGCTCATGCTGCCGATCGACGGCGGGCTGGTCGCGCTCAGGGCGTGGCCGCGCTGACGGTTCCCGACGTCGTCCGCACCGCGGCGATCAGTGTATCGACGATGAACTCGATCTCGCTGTCGCTGGCGACGAGCGGCGGGTTGATGCGGATCATGTTGTCGGCTTGAAGGACGAGGAGGCCGGCGTCGAAGCAGCGGCTGGCAATCTCCTGCGCCATCGCCGAACCGTCGTTGCCGTTCGCCCCGGAGAGTTCCAGACCCCACATGTGGCCAACGCCGCGGACGTCGCGCACGCCCGGCAGGCGTCCGAGCGTCGAGAGCCTGGACAACTGCGTGTCGGCGTTGTGGCGCACCCGATCCACCAGGCCGTCGCGCTCCATGATCTCGATGACCTTGAGCGCGATGTCGCAGCCGACCGGATGTCCGGCCATGGTGATCAGCTTGTTCATGGCGTGCCCGGGGACGAGGAACGTCTCGAAGATGTGGCTGGAGGCCGCGACGGCGGAAAGCGGGAAATAGGCCGAGGTGATTCCCTTGGCCATGGTGACGATGTCGGGACGAACCCGCTCGGCGCGCTGGAAGCCGAACCACGCGCCACAGCGCCCGAAGCCCGTGATGATCTCGTCGACGATCAGCAGTATTCCGTGCCGCTTGCCGAGCAGGGCAAGCATCTCCAGGAAGCCGGGCGGCGGCACGATGACTCCGCCGGCGAAGGCGACGGGCTCGACGATCATGGCCGCAATGGCATGCGGCCCGACCGCCGCGATCTGCGCCTCCAGGCCGTCGCGCAGGGCGGCGAGGTCTCGCGACCGGCCTTTGAGCGTGTCCCGTGGCCCGGCGACATGGAGGAATTCCGGGCTTCGATCGACGAGGGGTGACTGGAGAATTCCGGGCCCACTCGCGAAGCTCGCCGACCCTGTCGACCCGTGATAGCTGCGATCGAACGCGATGATGTTCCGCTTGCCCGGCATGCCCTTGTGGCGCCAGTAGCGGCGGGCGATCTCGATCGCCAGTTCGTTGGCGCCACCGCCCGTCGCGGCATAGCGGATGCGGTAGTCGCCGCCCAGCAACCGGTCCAGCCTGGCGGCAAGATCGACGATGGGCCGACAGCGGTGCTCGGGCGAGCAATAGGCCAGCCGGCGATAGCTCAACTGCGCCGCCTCGATCAGCTCCTCGTGCGCATAGCCGAGATTGACGCAACTGTGGCCCGACGCGGCGTCGAGCAGCCTGCGCTGTTGCTTGTCCGTGATCCAGCTGCCGGCAGCGGCGACGATGGTGAGTTGCTCGTAGTCGAAGCGATGGCTCTCGTCGTTCCAGATCGCCGCATGTTCCTCGTGCCTGGCTTCGTTCACGCCGTCGTCCTCCCGCTCGCGCGGCGATCGTGGTGCCAGGTGTACAGGCCGCTCGCCACCACGACCGCCGCGCCGATGATGGTCCACCCGTCGGGCACATCGCCGAATACCAGCCAGCCCATCACGGCCGCCCAGACCAGCAAGGTGTAGCTGTAGGGCTGCACCGCGCCCGCCTCGGCGAAATCGAGCGCCTTGATCAGCGCATAGTGGGCGATCGCGCCCACGAAGGCGATCGCCACGATCATCATCCAGGCGCCCGGGGTCGGCCATTTCCAGTCGAACGGCCCGAAGAAGCAGGTGGCGATGAAGGCCACGATTGCCGACCACAGCAGGCTGGTGTCGGGCGAATCCCAGCGTGCAGCGAGGCGCGTCAGGAGCTGATAGCCGGCCCACAGCACGGCGCCGGCCAGCGGCAGCACGAGCGGCCAGTCGAGCGTGCGGAAGCCCGGCCGCACGATCAGCAGCACGCCGACGAATCCCGCGGCGACGGCGAGCCAGCGGGCAACGCCGGCGCGCTCGCCCATGAACAGCACGCCGAGCGCGATCACGATCAGCGGCGAGGTGGCGGCGACGGCGTGGGTGTCGGCGAGCGGCAGGTAGCGGAAGGCGAGCACGAAGATCGCGCTCTCGATCACCGCGATCAAAGAGCGCAACACCTGTAATCCCGGCCGACGGCTGCGCAACGCGGCGCGCAAGCCCTGGCGACGCACCAGGAACCAGGCGAACAGGCAGAGCAATGCATAGCGTACCCACATCAGCTGGGCGATGGAGTAGTCGGCAACCAGCAGCTTGCTCGTCGCGTCCATGCCGGCGAAGCACAGCATCGCCAGCATGGTGAGGAGCGCGCCGAGCGAGGTACGGTTCATCTTTGAATCATTCCTCCCCGTCATGCGGGGTTCGGCGTCGTCGTCGGACGACGACACCCGTATGACGAGGGAGGGATTTACGCCGCGACCGCGCGGCGGGCCGGGGGCCGGAAGGCCGGCATCACGCGCTCGGCGAACAGTTTCAGGCTCCGCATCGTCTTGTCGCGGCCGTAGTAGGGCGGGTAGTGCAGCAGCAGCGATGTCATGCCGGTACACGCCTGCATCTCGCGCAACTTCCTGATGACGGTCTCGGCCGAGCCGTGCAGCAAAGTGGTCTCGAGGTCGTCGTACCTGATCGCGCTGCCTTTCTCCGACACCGAGCCGAGATAGCCGCCGGTGCCCGAGCCGCCGAAGTGCGAGATGTGGCGCACGATCGCCGCCTCGGTGTCGGCGCGCGCCTGGGCGTCGGTATCGGCGATGTAGACCCAGCGCGCGATGTCGATGTTGCCGGCCGCCGGGTTCTTGCGCCGCTCCTCGCTCGCCTGGGCAAGCTCGCGCTTGTAGAGCGCGGTCTGCGCCGCCAGCGTCTCGATGCTGGGCAGGGTGCTGAGCATCAGGCCAAAGCCGTTGCGGCCGCTGTAGCCGATGGAACGATCGGTGCCGCCCGCCATGTAGAGCGGCGGATGCGGCATCTGCACGGGATGGGGCAACATCTCGTACTGATCCTTCACCACGCCGGCGTAGTACTTGCCCTTGTGCTCCCAGCGATGGCGGTGCCAGGCGTCGAACATCAGGCCGATCGCCTCCTCGACCTGGTCGCGGCGGCTGTCGAAGTCCTTGCCCAGGCCGATGAATTCGTACGGCCGGTAACCCGAGCCGACGCCCAGCCGCACGCGGCCGTTCGACAGGATGTCGACGAACGAGGTGTTCTCGACGACGCGGATCGGATCGTAGAGCGGCAGCGTGATCACCGCCGCGCCGATGTTGATGCGACTGGTCTTGGCGGCGAGGTAGGCCATGTAGGCGAAGCAGTCCGGCATGATGCCGTAACTCGTCGCGAAGTGGTGCTCGGCGATCCAAGCCGTGTCGTAGCCCAACCGTTCGGCTTCGAGGATTTCATCGGTGGTGCGGGCGTGCACGTCGCGATGCGGGTACGGCTCTTCCAGCGGGTTGGGATGGGACGTGAAAAGGACGCCGAATTCCATGGATGCCGCCGTTTCCTCGCTTTTCTTTCGTGCAGCGATGTTAGGGGGCCTGCCATGCACTGGCCAGTCATTGAGGGGGCGGGGCGAGCGGCGTAGCCTCGCAGGGCGGATCAGACACAGCTCCTGGAGGCTGGCATGGCATTCGACCTCGTCATCAAGGACGGCATGATCGTCGATGGTTCAGGGTTGCCGCGTTATCGGGCAGACGTTGCGGTCAAGGATGGCAAGATAGCCGAGATCGGCCGCATCAACGGCGCCGCCGCCAAGGAGACGCTGAACGCCGAGGGCCGTGTCGTGGCGCCGGGCTTCGTCGACGGCCACACCCACATGGACGCCCAGATCTTCTGGGATCCGATCGGCACCAGCTCCTGCTTCCAGGGCGTGACCTCGGTGGTGATGGGCAATTGCGGCTTCACGCTCGCGCCCTGTCGCGCCGAGGAGGCCGATCTCGTGATGCGCAACCTCGAGCGCGCCGAGGATATCAGCCGCGCCGCCATGAAGGCCGGCATCAAGTGGCGCTGGGAAACCTTCCCGCAGTTTCTCGACGTGCTCGAGTCGCTGCCCAAGGGCATCAACTACGCGGGCTATGTCGGCCACTGCGCCATCCGCACCCATGTCATGGGCCAGCGCGCCTTCACCGACGAGGCGAGCGAGGACGATCTCAAGGCGATGATCCATCACACGCAGGAAGCGATCGCTGCCGGCGCGCACGGCTTCTCGACCACGCGCTCGGTCGCCCACCAGACGTCGGACGACAAGCCGGTGGCGAGCCGGCTCGCCACCTGGCACGAGTTCGAAAGCCTGGTGAAGTCGATGGGCGGTGGCATGGTCGAGGTCGCGGGCGAGCCGCGCGGCGCCGAAGGCCACAAGGCGCGCGCCTACTACGAGGGCTTGAGCAGGCTCGCCATCGAATCGGGCCGGCCGATCACCTTCGGCCTGTTCAGCCGCCGCAACAACCCCGGCGCCTGGCGCACGACGTTCGACATCATCGAGAATACCTGCCGGAACGGCGGGCGCATGTTCGCCCAGGTGCACAGCCGGTCGCTGAACGTGCTGCTGTCGTTCGAGACCCAGTTGCCGTTCGATAAATGGGAGATGTGGCGCGACATGCGCAAGCTGCCGCTCGCCGAGCAGAAGCAGTGGTTGCTCGATCCTGAGAAGCGCAAGCAACTGGTCGAGATCGCCTCGCGGCCCTACGAGGGTCCGGCCCACGTTGCCGGGGCCGAGGCGCGGCCGCCGCAATGGGACTGGATCTTCGCGCTGACCGACATGAAGGGCCCGCACAAGCCGATGGCCGACCTGGCGCGCATGAAGAACACCCATCCGGTCGAGCTGATGATCGACATGGCGCTCGAGCGCGACATGAAGTTCTTCATGATCCAGCCGGTCGCCAACGAGAACCAGACCGAGGCGCTCGAGCTGATGAAGCATCCGCGCTCGGTCGTGACCTTCTCCGACTCCGGCGCGCATGTTTCGCAGATCATGGACAGCTCGCTGCAGACCCACCTGCTCAGCCACTGGGTGCGTGAGAAGCAGGCCTTCTCGCTGGAAGAAGCAGTGAAGATGCTGACTTGCGACACCGCCACCCAGTTCGGCTTCCACGATCGCGGCTTGCTGCGCGAGGGCCTGGCGGCCGACATCGTGGTGTTCGATGCCGACAAGGTCGGCGCGCGCATGCCCGAAGTCGTGACCGACCTGCCGGCCGGCGCCAAGCGGCTGAAGCAGAAGTGCGACGGCATGATGGCCACGGTCGTCAACGGCCAGGTCCTGCTGCGCGACAACGAGCCGACGGGCAACCTGCCGGGCAGGCTGCTGCGCAGGAAGCGGCACTAGCTTTCTTGTTCCTCTCCCCCTGGCGGGGGGAGCACGATTGCGTCCGATGATGAGCGACACCTATGCCTCGTTGCTGGCGGAGCTCGCGATTCCGCATCGCGCCAAGTACGCCCATCGCAATTTGTTGAAGGCGGGCCTGGATGCCCTGCCGACGGTCCGGCGGGGGTTGCGGCACGACAATGCCGACGTGCGCTATTGGTGCTGCCAATATCTCGACCGCTTCCTCGTGCCCGAGGCGCTCGCCGACCTGATCGCCATGCTCGACGATCTCGACTCTCGCGTGAAAGTCAGCGCGCTGCATACGCTGGGCTGCGATCGCTGCAAGGAAGGCGACTGCCGGCCCGAAGAGAAGGACGTTCTGCCGCGCGCCCTGAAGCTGCTGGCGAGCGATCCAGATCCGCACGTACGCGCCCACGCCATCGGCCTGATCGGGCCGGCGGTCCATGACAACGCCGAGGCCGCGGCGGCGATCGCGCGCGCAATGAAATCGGATCCCAGCCCCGCGGTGCGCAAGAAAGCGGCATGGCACGCACCCGGCGGCGCAATTTACCGGCGAACTCGGCCTGCAGCTTGACTTGGCGGTGGCCGGCCCGCATATACGCGCCAGCCCGCCGGTTTGCGGGCTGATCAAGGTTTCTCGCGATTGCGCGACGCGTCCTTAGAATGGCGCTTCATCCCGAGACGATCTCCCAGAAGAAAGAGCCGCCTCCGCCGCGCCGGAGAGTGAGCCAAGGCCGCTCAAGAATTGAGTGGCGATAAGGACTTATTTCCAAGTGAGTAATGTGACGTTTGCGGATCTCGGCCTGGCCGAGCCGTTGCTGCGTGCCCTGCACGCCGCCAACTATGCCCATCCCACGCCGATCCAGGCGCGCACCATCCCGTTGCTGCTGCAAGGCCGCGATGTGCTGGGCATCGCCCAGACCGGCACCGGCAAGACTGCAGCCTTTGCGCTGCCGGTCCTGCAGCATCTCGCGGCTTCCAACGAACGCGCCCTGCCGAAGAGCCCGCGTGCTCTCGTGCTGGCGCCGACGCGCGAGCTTGCCGTGCAGATCGCCCGCAGCTTCGACACCTACGGACGCGGGCTTGGCCTGCGCCTCGGCATGGTGATCGGCGGCCTGGGCTTCGGCCGCCAGGTCGAGACGCTGCAGCGCGGCGTCGACATTCTCGTCGCCACGCCCGGCCGCCTGCTCGACCTGATGCAACGCGGCAACGTCAAGCTCGGGAACGTGACGTTCCTGGTGCTCGACGAGGCCGACCGCATGTTCGACATGGGCTTCATCAAGGACGTGCGCCGCATCGTGGCGTCCGTCTCCAAGCAGCGTCACACGCTGATGTTCTCCGCCACCATGCCGCCCGACGTGGCCAAGCTCGCTGCCGAAGTGCTGCGCAATCCCGAGCGGGTCGAAATCGCGCCGCAGGGCCGGACCGTCGAGAAGGTCGACCAGCGGGTCTACTTCGTGAATTCGGCCAGCAAGCGTGCACTGCTCAGCCACCTGCTGGCGGACGAATCGCTCGAACGCGTCATCGTCTTCACCCGCACCAAGCGCGGCGCCAATCGCGTCGCCGAGGCGCTCGAGGACCGCGGCGTGGCTTCCGAGGCGATCCACGGCAACAAGAGCCAGAACGCCCGGCAGAAGGCGCTCGACAATTTCAGCCGCGGGCGCGCCCGCGTGCTGGTCGCCACCGATCTTGCCTCGCGCGGCATCGACGTCGCGGGCGTGACCCACGTCATCAACTACGAGCTGCCGGCCGATGCCGAGAGCTACGTCCATCGCATCGGCCGCACCGCGCGCGCCGGCGCTTCGGGTATCGCGCTGTCGTTCTGCGACGGCAGCGAGCGCGGCCAGCTCAAGAGCATCGAGCGGCTGACCAACCAGCGCATCGCCGTCGTCTCGACGCCGGCCAACGAGGACATGCCGGCCGCGCCGCCGATGCGTCCTCGCGCCGAGCGCGACGCGAACGACGAGAACCAGCGCGAGCATCGCGGTCCTCACCGCGGTCGCGGTGGCCATGGCAACGGCAACGGCCATCATGGCGGCGGCCGGCATCGCCCGTTCGGCGATCGCTCGGGCGGAGATCGCTCGAGTGGAGTTCGCTCGGGCGCCGAAGCCACGCGTCCGCCGGCCGAGCACCAGTGGGCGCGCGGCGACTATCGCGACCAGCCCCAGGGCGAGCGTCCCCAGGCCGAAAGCACCTACGGCGCCCGCCCGCACGCCAAGCGTCCCTACACCCCGCGTCCGCAAGGCGACCGCTCGTTCGGCGGCCCGCCGCGCGGCAACGGTGGCCGTCGCTTCGGCGGTGGTGGTGGCGGCGGCCGGGGTCGCGGCCGGGCCGCCTAGCTGCCCGACGGCCGCCTAAGCCGGCGGCATGATCCCTTCCTCGCGGAAGATCTCGAGACACTTGCGAAGAGCGCGCTCATACCGGGCGCGCTCTTTTGCCATGCTCTCGTCGTCCCACTCGAAGAAGCCGCGTTTCGTCTTGAAGCCGATGCGGCCCTCGTCGACGTTCTTCTGCAGTACCGGCGGCGGGCCCTTGGCGTTGCTGAGATCTGGCCAGATGATCTTGGCCACCGCGCAGGTCGTGTCCCAGCCGGAATGCTCCTTCTGCACGATCGGGCCGGCGGCGGCGTAGCGGAAGCCGAAGGAAAGCCGCACCGTGGCGTCGATGTCCTCGGGACTGGCGACGCCCTGTTCGATCAGCCACAGCGCCTCGCGCATCAAGGCGCCCTGGATCCGGTTGCCCAGGAAGCCGATCACGTCCTTCTTGACCTGCACCGGCCGCTTGCCGAGCGAGCTCATGATCGCGCCGACCTTCTCGGCGAGCGTCACGTCGCTGCGGACGGAGCGCACGACCTCGACCAGCGGGATCAGGTGGGCGGGCATGAAGAAATGCAGGCCCATCATGCGGCTCTGGCTCGCGAGACCCTTGCCGATCTCGCTGATCGGGAAACTCGACGAGTTGGAAGTGAGGGCGCAGTCGGCCCGCGCCAGCGCCTCCATCTCGGCGAACAGCTTCTGCTTGAGGGCGAGGTCCTCGGTCACCGTCTCGACGGCGATCACGATCTTGTTCCAGGCCGCTTCCGGCAGGGTCGCATGGGTCTTGAGCCCCGACGTGTCCCCGGGCTTGCCCATCGCGGCGAGTGCCTTGGCGGCCGCCGCCGGCAGGCCCTCCCGCGTGCTCGCGGAACGCGACACGACATCGACCTTCCAGCCACTGCCCAGGAACATGGCGATGATTCCCACGCCCATCGTGCCGCCGCCGATGACGAGTGCATGACCCGGCGCAGGGTGTTCGCTTTGCGACATTCTTCGTCCTCCCAATGCCTTGGCAACTCGACGGGCCCGCGGGGGCGGGGCAATATTCCCGCCCACGCAAAAGGGGAAGCGACATGAGCGGCACCTACAAGGATATCGGCGTCACGAGCGAAGGTCATGTCGGGATCGTCGAGATCCAGCGGCCGCCGCACAATTTCTTCGACAACTCGCTGATCAACCAGATCGCCGACGCCTTCGAGGCGTTCGACAAGGACAACAACATCCGCGCCTACGTTCTGTGCGCCCAGGGCAAGTCGTTCTGCGCCGGCGCCGACTTCGCCAACCGGCCGCAGACCGGCGCGGCCGAGAGCGGCAAGCACCTCTACAAGGAAGCGACCCGGCTGTTCCGCTCCAGGAAGCCCAGCATCGGCGCCATCCAGGGTCCGGCGATCGGCGGCGGCCTCGGCCTCGCGCTGATGCCCGATTTCCGGGTGGCCTGCGCGGAGGCCCGCTTTGCCGCCAACTTCACGCGTCTCGGCTTCCATCCGGGTTTTTCGCTCACCTTCACCTTGCCCCGCCTCGTCGGCCAGCAGAAGGCGAACCTGATGTTCTATACCGGCCGCCGCATCGGCGGTGAGCAGGCCTACGAGTGGGGCCTGTGCGACGTGCTCGTGCCGCTGACCGAGGTTCGCAAGGAGGCGATCAAGCTCGCCGCCGAGATCGCCGAATCCGCGCCGCTTGCCATCCTGTCGACGCGCGAGACGATGCGCCGCGGCTTTGCCGACGGCGCGGAGATCGCCACCGAGCGCGAGCTCACCGAGCAGGATTGGACGCGCAAGACCGAGGACTTCAAGGAGGGCGTGAAGTCCTATGCCGAGAAGCGCGTCGGCAACTGGAAGGGGCGCTGAGATGGCGCTGCTCGCCGGAAAGGGCGCCATCGTCACCGGCGGCGCCTCCGGCATCGGCGAGGCGTGCTCGCAGACGCTGGCCCGCGAAGGCGCGTCGGTATTGGTCACCGACGTCGACGATTCGCTCGGCAAGGACGTCGTCGACCGGATCGTGAAGGCGGGCGGCAAGGCTCAGTACCTGCGCCACGACGTGCGCGACGAGGCGGCGTGGCCGGGCGTGGTCTCGCAGGCCGAGAAGGCGTTCGGCCGCGTCGACATCATGGTCGCCAATGCCGGCATCGGCATCATGTCGCCGATCGAGAGCATGACCCTGGCC
>CAZHQA010000144.1:0-12147 GCA_964533955.1 uncultured Reyranella sp.
GTCGGGATCTGTGGCGCCGCCGCCCATCTCCTCGACGAGCTTCTTCAGCATGCGGGCGGTCTCCTTGCCGCCCGGCACGCAGAGGTTCAACCGCTCCTCGGCGTGCTGCACGATCTCATCGGCATAGGTCTCGCAGGTGTAGCCGCACTGGCCGCAATCCTGCTGCGCCATGGCCGCCATCATGCGCCGGCGCAGCGGCCGGCCCGTGGCCATCTCCATGCGCTCGGCCATCAGGATGGTGGGATCGTGCCAGGGCGCCTCGTCATCGCCGTCCGCCATCGGGTCGCGGTAGGCCGGATCGACTGCGGCCGGCAGCGGCGGCGGGCTCGCCGCCTGTTCCGCCATGAAGCCGGCAAAGAAACCGTTCAGCCAGTCGCGCTGTTCCGGCGTGAAAGGCGCGCTGTCGGGAATGTAGGAGACGAAGCCCGGCTGGCCGGGACCCGGCGGCTTCTCCATGGCAGTCATGCGCCGCGGGCAGCAGGATTCGTGCCAAGGCTGGCACTATTGTAAGTGTACTCCCTTGGAACACGAGCGAGGCGTAACATGTCGACATTGAAGGATCGCCACGTTGTCATCACCGGCGGCACCGGAGCGCTGGGCGTGGCCGTCGTGCGGGCGCTGGTCGACGCGGGCGCCGAATGCCATGTGCCGGCGATCGAGACGATGGTGCCGGCCGATCGTCTTCCGGCGGGCAAGGTCTCGGTCACCCTGAATGTCGACCTCTCCGACGAGGCGTCAGTCGCGGCCTTCTATGCCAAGCTGCCGCCGCTTGCGGGCGTGGTGAACATTGCCGGCGGGTTTGCCTGGGCGCCGATTGCCGACAGCCCGCTCAAGGTCGTGCAGCAGCAGATGTCGATGAACTTCGTTTCCTGTGCGCTGAGCTGCCGCGAGGCGGTCGCCAACTTCCGCAAGGCCGGCCACGGCGGCAAGATCGTGAACATATCGGCCCGGCCGGCGCTCAATCCGCGCCAGGGCGCCGGCATGACCGCCTATACCGCCTCCAAGGCGGCGGTGGCGGCCTTCACCGTGGCGCTCGCCGAGGAACTCAAGGGCGAGAACATCTCGGCCATCGCGCTGGCGCCTTCGACCATCGACACGCCGACCAATCGCAGGGACATGCCCAAGGCCGACCATGCGTCGTGGGTGAAGCCGGCTTCGCTCGCCGAGCTGATCGTCGCCCATCTTGGCCTGTCCGATCCGATCAACTCCGGCGCGCTGATGCCGGTCTACGGCAAGGCGTGAGAATCCCGACGATGGAAGAACCGCCATCCGCCGGATTCCTGCACCGGCTCCTGATGGTCACCGTGCTGTTCGAGGCCGCGACCGCGCTGGCGCTGGTCGTGCTGCCGGGGGCCGCGTGCTGGCTGGCGTTCGGCGCGACGAGCGACGGCGCGGGCCAGTCGATGGCACGCTTGGCGGGCGTGGCGCTCGCCGCCCTCGCCGTGTCCTGCTGGCCCAGCGAGGGCGCGCGCTGGCCGCAGCGCGGCATGCTGGCCTACAACGCATTGGCTGCGATTCTGCTGCTGTCGATCGGAGCGGCCGGCCAGCAGGTCGGCTGGCTGTTGTGGCCGGCCGCGATCGTGCATGCGGTCCTGACCGTGCTGCTCGCCGCGGCGATGTTCTGGAAGACCCTGACCGGCCGATGAAGACCATCGATTTCTACTGGGACCTCGGCAGCACCAACAGCTACTTCGCGCTGCACCTGATCAAGCCGGTCGCGGCCAGGCATGGTGCGACGGTCGTGCCGCATCCGTTCAATCTCGGCTACGTGTTTCGCCATCACGACTACGTCCTGATGGACGAGCCCAAAGCCAAGATCACCAACCGCATCGTCGACCTGCAGCGCTGGGCCCGCCGCCACAAACTGCCGTTCAGGATGCCGACGAAATTCCCGATCAAGACCGCGCCGGCCTTGCGCGGCGCGCTCGCCATGCGCCGCCTCGGCAAGGAGTGGGAGTACATGGAGGCGATCTTCGCCGCCTACTGGGAGCGCGACGATGCCTCGGTCGCCGAGCTGACAGGCTTGCGGGGCGTGGCCGAATCGATGGGCGTCGAGCCGGACGTCTTCCTGGCATTCAGCGAGAGCGCGGAGTTCCGCCAGCAGCTGATCGACGAAACCAACGCCGGCCTCGCCCGCGGCGTCTTCGGCGCGCCGACGTTCGTCGTCGGCCAGGAGATCTTCTGGGGCAAGGACCGCATGGATTTCATCGACGAGGAGCTGTCGCGCCTGCCGTGACTCTCGCCGGACCGCAGTCCGGCAAGAAGAAAGCTACCTCCGGACCAGCGGCTTGTACCTGATGCGATGCGGCTGGTCGGCGTCGGTGCCGAGCCGGCGGTGGCGGTCGGCCTCGTAATCCTGGTAGTTGCCCTCGAACCATTCGACGTGGCTGTCGCCCTCGAAGGCGAGCATGTGGGTGGCGATGCGGTCGAGGAACCAGCGATCGTGGCTGATGATCACGGCGCAGCCGGCGAAATCGGTCAGCGCCTCCTCGAGCGCCCGCAGGGTGTCGACGTCGAGGTCGTTGGTCGGCTCGTCGAGCAGCAGCACGTTGGCGCCCGACTTCAGCATCTTGGCGAGGTTCACCCGGTTGCGTTCGCCGCCCGAGAGCTGGCCGACCTTCTTCTGCTGGTCGGCGCCCTTGAAGTTGAACGAGCCGCAATAGGCGCGGCTGGAAATCTCGCGGCTGCCGAGCTTGATGATGTCGAGGCCGCCCGACAGCTCCTCCCACACCGTCTTGTTGGGGTCGAGCGTCTCGCGACTCTGGTCGACATAGCCCAGCTTCACCGTCGGCCCGACCGAGAAGCTGCCGGAATCGGGCTTGTCCTGGCCGGTGATCATCTTGAACAGCGTCGTCTTGCCGGCGCCGTTGGGGCCGATCACGCCGACGATGCCGCCCGGCGGCAGCTTGAACGAGAGGTTGTCGATCAGCAGCCGGTCGCCGAATCCCTTGGAAATCTTGTCGGCCTCGATCACGTGATCGCCCAGGCGCGGGCCGGCCGGGATGACGATCTGCGCGCGGTCGAGCGTCTCCTGCTTGTCCTCCTCGACCATCTGGTTGTAGGCCGCGATGCGAGCCTTGCTCTTGGAGCGCCGTGCCGACGGGCTGGTGCCCATCCATTCGAGTTCGCGCTGCATGGTGCGGCGGCGGGCGTCGGCCGTCTTCTCTTCCAGTTCGAGGCGCTTGTCCTTCTGCCGGAGCCACGACGAGTAGTTGCCTTCCCACGGGATGCCGGCGCCGCGGTCGAGCTCGAGGATCCAGCCGGCGACGTTGTCGAGAAAGTAGCGGTCGTGGGTGACCGCCACGACGGTGCCGGGGAACTCGGCGAGATGGCGCTCCAGCCAGGCCACCGACTCCGCATCGAGATGATTGGTCGGCTCGTCGAGCAGCAGCATGTCGGGCTTGGAGAGCAGCAGCCGGCAGAGCGCGACGCGGCGCTTCTCGCCGCCCGACAACTTCTCGACGCCCGCATCGGACGGCGGACAGCGCAACGCATCCATGGCGATCTCGACCGTGCGGCCGAGGTCCCAGCCGTTGCCGGCGTCGATCTTCTCCTGCAGTTCGGCCTGCTCGGCGATCAGCTTGTCCATGTCGGCGTCGGGATCGGAGAAGGCGTTCGATACCTCCTCGAAGCGCGCCAGCAGCCTGGCCATGTCGCCGGCGCCCTCCATGACGTTGCCCAGTACGTCCTTGTCGGGGTTGAGCTCGGGCTCCTGTTTGAGGAAGCCGACATTGACTCCGTCGGCTGCCCACGCCTCGCCGGTGAAGTTGTCGTCCTCGCCCGCCATGACCTTGAGCAGCGTCGACTTGCCCGCGCCGTTCAAGCCCAGCACGCCAATCTTGGCGCCCGGCAGGAAGGACAGCCAGATATCCTTCAGCACCTGCTTGCCGCCGGGAAAGGTCTTGTTCAGACCCTTCATCACGTAAATGTACTGATACGAAGCCATCTCGACCCCTCGAACTGGCGAGGCTTGTAGCGAGGAGGGGCCGCGAGTTCAACGCGGGACTGGGCTGCGACCCCACACGCGCGCTGTGCTCGGGCCGGCAAAAGCATGTCCGCTTCTCGCCCAAAAGTGAGGGTTGATTGCGTCTTTTTGCCGGTTCGCGGAACTGCCGAAAGCGTTCAATGCCAAGCGGACTCGGGCTTCAGAGTTGGAGGTGTGGGACTTTGCCCTGCCGACTACTTGTGTTCTAAGGTCGTAGCGGCTCTTCGAGGAGATCGCTTTGGAGCCGGACCGTCTGGCTTGCCTGAAATGCGGAAGCGGCGTCGCGGGAAACGATAACTTCTGCGCCTCATGTGGCTGCGCGCTTGGGCGGCAATGCGAACACTGCGGCAGCGGACTTTCCATCGGCCAGCAGTATTGCACGAGTTGCGGCAGGAGGGCGGCAGCGGCCGAAGACGGCGGCGAAGGCGCGCTTCTGTCGACGCTGGAGAGCAATGCCTTCGTCACTGCCATGTTCCTCGACATCAAGGGCTCTTCGAGCATGATCGAAGCGCTCGACCCCGAGGAGGCGGCCGAGCTCATAGATGGCATTCACGACCGGTTTGCTCCCCACATCCGCCGATTTGGTGGCCATGTCGTGCGATTTCAGGGCGACGGCTTGTTTGCGATTTTCGGCGCTCCCATCGCACGCGAAGACCACGCCATCAGGGCGCTGCTCGCGGCAGTGTCGATCCGCAACGAGGTCATGCAGCACGGCATTGAGCACGTTCCGACCATTCGCATCGGTGTCCATTCCGGCGACGTTTTCACGCGAAGGATCAGGACGGATTTTGCCTCTGATTTCGACGCCATGGGCTTGACCCTGCATGTCGCCAAAAGGCTGGAGGAGGCCGCCGAAGACAACGGCATCCTGACGTCTTACGCGACATATCGCCTGGCTCGTCATCAGTTCGACTTTGAAAGTCTCGGTACCCGGAGCCTGCGTGGCATGGTGCATCAGCTCCTGCTCTTCCGGGTGCTTGGCTTTCGCCCCGCGCCGACGAACGCGGTTGCGGGCGAGCCGGGACAGCGACCGATCTTCGGCCGTGAACTCGAACTGACGACGCTGTCCAACTCTCTGAACCTGGCGCTTGGTGGCCGGGGCCAGGGCATGGTGCTGTTGGGAGAGGGCGGTATTGGCAAGTCGCGGTTGAGCCAGGAACTGGCCGAAATTGCCGAGCGCCATGGCAGCATCGTACTGGTCCACGAAGAAGTGACGGAAGGCCTGTCACATTCGTATTCCGCAATCCTGCGCTTGATAAGGCAGCTCGAGAGGATCGACCGGGAGGAGAGCGAGGAGGCTTCGACGCCCCTGCTATCCGATCGCAATGACGTCGTCAGAGGCGAGACGTCACACACGCTCAGCGACAACGAGGCGGCGCTAAGAGCCGAGTTCGCCACTCTGCTTGAGCGCGTCAGCGATCGTCATCCGCTGCTGCTGGTGGTCGACGACGCGCAATGGGTCGATCCCGAGTCGCTCGAGATCCTGTTCGATGCGATCGCGGGCATTGGCGATTTGCGCGTGATGTTCCTGATCTGCACCCGTGGCTTCAAGTCCATGCCACGATTCGGTGACGTCGGCAGCGTCAGCTTCGTGCGCGTTGGTCCGCTGAGCGATGAGGCGTGCGTGGCGCTCTTCCGCTCCGTGGTGCCGGACGCGTCACCTGCGCCGTCGATGGAGGCGAGCATCGCCTCGATTACCGGAGGCAATGCGCTTTTCATCGAGGAACTGGCGCTCGCTTCCTCGTCCGGAAGCCTGGATCCAGACACCGCACGAGACATTCTCGGCGGTCAGATCGAGCCGATCGGCCGCATTCGGTCGATCGTGTTGGACCGCGTAAATCATCTGGAGCGCCATGTACGGCAGGTGTTGCACTGCGCGGCGCTCCTGCAGTTCGACTGCCCGCAAGAGCTTCTGGCCGAGGTTTCGGGAATCTCCGATTCGGTGACCGCTGCAAACGCGATCCGCACCCTGCATTCGTCGGGTTATTTGAGACGTTCTCGGGATGGCGAGAAGAATCTCTTCGGCATGAGGCACTCTCTACTGCGCCAGATTGTCGAGCGCAGCATCATTCGGCCCGAGAAGCGGCGCCTGCACGGGCGAATCCGCGAGATTCTGGGCGCCACCGATGGGTTGAGCCAGTCCTTCGAGATGCTTGCCTCCCACGCGGTCCAGGCAGAGGACTGGTCGCATGCCGCCAGCGATTGGCGGCAGGCCGGAGAAAAGGCGCTCGAAGCCTCTCACTACAAGCATGCCGCGAGTTGCCTGGAGCATGCGCTCGACGTCACCGTGCACGAGACCGACGAAGTCCTTCGCTCGAAGCAGCAAAACGAAATTCGCATGCTGCTGCGTCTCTGCCTGGCCCCGATGGGTGATTACAAGAGACTTTATTTTCATCTAAGTCAGGTGACCCCGGCCAATCCCGAATCCGAAGACCGCGGCGCTCGCCTGCTTCGCCTGCTGAGCCTCGCCCATGTCGAGAATATCTGCGGCAACGTGCGTTTGAGCAGAGCCAAGGCGAGCGAGGCGCGCAGGATCGCCGAGGAGATCGGGCATCCTGGCGCCCGCATTGCAGCTGCCTACGTCTTGGCTCAGGGACATGAATTCGCTTCCAGCTATGGCGAGTGCATCGAGTTGTCGTCGCGCGCCCTTGACGAGTTGCTGGCGTCGGCGCGCCACGAACGCTTCCAGCTCACGGGCACGGCATCTGTGCTGTTCGCCAGCCTGCTCGCTCACGCCCACGCCTATCGCTGCGAGGCTGCCGAAACCGAGCGCTACGGGGCGCTGGCGGTGGAGATCGCGCAGGAGACGCGGAGACCGTTCGATCTCGGTGTCGCGCATTTCGGCCATGGCTGGGGGCGCATGATCGGCAACGATCTTTTGGGCGCGATGCCTTGCTTCGAGGCGGCGGCGGAACATGTCAAGGATCAGCGTCTGGGGCTGCTCGAATCGATGATCGATTGCCGCCTGCGCTATCTCAAGGTGGTTGTCTCGGGGGAGTCGCTCGACGCGGTGCGGCCGGAGGAGGCTTGCCAGCACGCCGTCGAGATGCCGCACATCTGGTGCTGGAGCAAGCTGCACTGGGCGATGGCCGAGAGTCACACCGGCCATCTCGACCGCGCTGCTCGCATCATCAGCGATATCTTGCCGACCGCCCGCCTGAATCACTATCGCGGGGTGTCGGCGTGGGCAAGTGCCGTGCTGGCCGACATAGGTTACCGCTCCAATGCACCGGACCGCATTGCGGTAGCGCGCCGCGCCCGCCGATTCGCCGACTCTATCGGACTATCCTGGAAGTTCGCCGGGGCCGAATGGGCGCCGGTGTCATTCGATTCCGCGCCCGTCCCCCATTCCTTCCAGACGCTTATTTCCTCTTCTTCAGCGCGGCGGCCTGGATCTTGGTGATCTGTTTCTTGCGAGCGTTGGCGAACTGATCCAATCCGCCGACCGAGTCGGCGACCAGCACCATGCCGCAGACGAGGTCGCCCCGGAATTGCCAAGTCGACATCCACAAGCACGGCAACTCCTGAGGGACTCCAAGCCCGACAGTGCCAATCGCAACAACGATATCTGCCGATTCGTCCTCATAGGTAATTACCTGGGGCGGCTTGACCATGCTGCAGAAGGGATTGACTACAGACTTGCCGTACATGGCCCGCAGCCAGGTGTGGGAGTCATACCAAAGCTTGACCTTGTCCTTGCCGGCAAAGATGCCGGCGGTATGGGCGATGGATTTGCCGGCGCCTTCTCCCACCGTATAGACGATGTCGTCGGTCAGGTTCGGCAGGATGTCGTCGTAGCGGTGCGTGATCCATGCACCAAGGATCGCCTTCACGATCGTTTGCCGATCCTTTGCCATAGCGTCTGTCCTCCCCGCTGCCACTCAAGGAACGCTAGAAAGTCCCGTTCGCCTAGTCAACCGGAACAAGAATCCGACCAGGCGATTGGCGTGCGTGTCGGGGCGATTGCTGGGGTTCGTCGGCACTACGGGCCTTCAGCGCGCATGTCTCGAAAGACCCCGCTCGCCGTCAGCAGCGCCTCGCGCACTGAGGGCAGCCCGACATAGCCACAAAGATGCATAAGCGCCTCGGATAACTCTTCCTCGGTCCACCCGTGGTTGCGTGCCATGCGCAAATGAATCTCCAGTTCCGGCCATCGGCCCTGGGCAGCGTCCGAAATCACGCAGATCAGAGTCCGCGTCTTGATGCCCAGCCCGGGGCGGGTCCACAACATTCCGAAGACGGCTTCACACGCATAGTCGCTGATCTTTCTGATGATCGGGTCGTCCTGCGCTCTCTTGGCCATCTTTTCTGCGGCCGCATTGCCCAGCAGCCTGCGGCGCATTCTTCTGCCGCTCTCGTAGAGCTCGCTTTCAGCCATTGTTTTGTCCCCTGCCTGCAGTCGGACCGATCCTGCTCTACGGACCGCGCTGCGTCCTCAGCCAGGCACGGGCCTCGGCTTCATCCTTGAAGATCCTGGCCGGCCGCTTCGATGGTGAAATATTGATGAAGCGTCGGAACGTGAGCAGCATTTCCTCGCTCTGGCCAAGCACCGCCAACGGTCCGCTCGGCAGGTTGGCAGTATAGGCGCTGAGCCGCGCGCCCATGCGCATCACGTCGTCGTCGGTGTAGAGCGGCTGGGCGCGGTTGGCATCGAAGAGCTTGGCGTAGCCCATCGCGTTGGCGACCGCGATGGCGTCGAAATGCTCCTCCATCTGCTCGATCGTGATCGGGCCCTCGGCCACGATGTGCACGAATTTCTCCGCATGATCGATCTGCCAGCGCAACGGCAAGGTCAGCCTCCGCCCGTCACAGGACCTTCAGGTCGTGGAAGAACCGCCGTCCGGGTCGAGAAGGTGGCATCGGCCGTACCCCGGGCCTTGCAGCCGTCCCAGCTCTTGCCCGTCTCGCAGGCCTCGAAGAACGTCGCGGCGGTTTGCAGCATGGTCGTCATGGTCGCACCCCCGAAAGTGCCTGAAACCTTACCAAACGTTGCCGGGCCATGACAGCTTGTGGCTGCGGGCCGAGCGCGGTTCAATGCCGGCAATGCTCGCGGAGCCCGCCGTCCTTGCCTTGTCGCTGGCCTATCTCGGGCTGCTGTTCGCCGTGGCCTGGATCGGCGACCGCCATGCGCGTGCCTGGTCGGCGAGCTCCGTGGCGCCCGCGGTCTACGGCCTGTCGCTTGCCATCTACTGCACCTCGTGGACCTTCTACGGCGCGGTCGGGCGCGCCGCGACGGCAGGGTTCGATTTCATCCTGATCTATACCGGGCCGGTGCTGATGATCACGGCGGGCTATCCGCTGCTGCGCAAGATGGTGCGGCTGGCCAAGCAGCACAACGTCACCTCGATCGCCGACTTCCTGGCCTCGCGCTACGGCAAGAGCCGAGCCGTCGGTGTCAGCGCGACGCTGTTCGCCACGGTCGGCGTCCTGCCCTACATCGCGCTCCAGCTGCAGGCGGTGTCGTCGACTTTTCGCACCATCGCCGAGCCGGCATCCTGGACCGACAACCGCGCCGGCATGGTGCACACCGACACCTCCCTGATCGTGGCGGCGTTGATGGCGCTGTTCACCATCCTGTTCGGCGTGCGCAACGTGCATGCCTCCGAGCAGCATCGCGGCATGATGCTGGCCATCGCCTTCGAATCCGTGGTCAAGCTGCTGGCGCTGCTGACCGTCGGGCCGTTCGTGCTGTATGTGCTGTTCGACGGGCCGGGTGATCTGTGGGCGAAGCTCAACCAAGCACCTGCCATCGCCAGCCAGGTAACTCGCGAGGGCTCGCCGCTCACCTGGATCGTCACCTCGCTCCTGTCGGCCATGGCCTTTCTTTGCCTGCCGCGTCAGTTCCATGTCGCGGTGGTGGAGCATGGCCACCCGGCGAGCCTGCGTACCGCGCGCTGGCTGTTTCCGTCCTACCTGCTGCTGATCAACTTGTTCGTCGTGCCGATCGCGGCGGCCGGGCTGCTGCTGCTCGGCGAGCGGGTCAACCCCGATCTTTACGTGCTCCAGCTGCCGCTCGAACATGGCGAGAGCTGGCTGTCGGCCTTCGTCTTCATCGGCGGGCTGTCGGCGGCGACCTCGATGGTGATCGTGGCCTGCATGGCGCTGTCGGGCATGATCGGCAACGAGCTCCTGATGCCCTATCTGCTGCGCCGCCGCGTCGCCGGCGCGCGCGAGATGGGGCCGCTGGTGGTGCTGGTGCGCCGCGCCGCCGTGGTGCTGATCCTGATGGCGGGCTACGCCTACGAGCGCATCATCTCGGGCTATCTGCCGCTTGCCTCGATCGGCCTGATCAGCTTCTGCGCCGTCGCCAACTTCGCGCCCGGCCTGGTGCTCGGTCTCTATTGGCGCCGCGCCCATCGTTACGGCGTGATCGCGGGTCTGGCCGGCGGGTTCGCGGTTTGGCTCTACGCGCTGTTGCTGCCAACCCTGCAGCAGGGCGCCGCCGCTCCATTTCATGACTGGCTGCCCGCACCGTTCGACGGTCTCGACCCGGTCGGACAGGGCTTCGTGGTCGGCATCGTGGTGAACAGCTTCCTTCTGGTTCTGGTGTCGCTTCTCGTCGAGGCGCGCGGCGCCGATGCCGCGCAGGCGGCTGCCTTCGTGCTTGGCGCTGAGCCCGAGCCCGCCGCCGAGCAGAAGCCGACCGACGCGGCTCGCATCTACGAGCTGCGCGAGCTGCTGGCGCGCTTCATCGGGCCGGAGCGGGCCGAGCGCACGCTGGGTCCCGGGCCGCTGTCGCTCGAGACCGCGCTGGCGCGCACCGAGCGCGCTCTGTCGGGCACACTGGGTGCGGCATCGGCGCGGGTGATCATCGCGGCCTTCGGGCGGCGCGGCAGGTTGCTGCCGCGCAGTGCGCGCGCGCTGATCGACGAGGCGTCGGAGGCCATCCGCTACAACTACGAGATCCTGCGCAACACGCTCGACCACGTCGGCATGGGCATCGCCGCCTTCGACAAGGAGGGACGGCTGGAGATCTCCAACGACCGCTTCGCCACCCTGCTGGCGCTCGACCACGAGCTCCTGCGCCGGCCCGACACGCCGCAGACCCACGAGGTCGCCACGATCGGCGGCCGTGTCGTCGAACTGCGGCTCGACCCGCTGCCCGGCGGCGGATTCGTGGCGACCTGCAATGAGGTCACGGCGCGCGTGCGTACCGCCGAGGCGTTGCGCGACAGCGATCGCGAGCTGCGCCGCGCCGCCGAGACGCTCGAACAGCGCGTGGTCGAGCGCACGGCCGAGCTGGAGGCAAGTCGGGCCGAGGCCGAGGCCGCCAATCTCGGCAAGACCCGCTTCATCGCCGCGGCCAGCCACGATCTCCTGCAGCCGCTGCACGCCGCGCGGCTGTTCACCGCGGCGATGATCGACCGCGACCCGGGCAACGATCTCGGTGGCAAGATCGACGCCAGCCTGGGCGCGGTGGAATCCCTGCTCGATGCGCTGCTCGACATCTCCAAGCTCGATGCCGGCGCGTTCAGGCCGGAGAATCGGCCGTTCGCGCTGCAGCCCCTGTTCGAGTCCCTGGCGACCGCGTTCGCGCCAGTAGCGGCGCGTCGTGGCGCCGAACTGGTCGTTGTGCCGACCCGGGCGTTCGTCGAGACCGATCCGGCCTTCCTGCGCCGCATCCTGCAGAACCTGCTGTCCAACGCACTGCGCTACGGCCGTACCGAGGGCCGGCGGCCGCGGGTGTTGCTGGGATGTCGCCGGGAAGGCGAGGGCCTGCGCATCGAGGTCAAGGACAACGGCCCCGGGATCGCGGCCGACAAGCAGGCGATCATCTTCGACGAGTTCGTGCGATTGCAGCCCGAGGACGACGAGTCGCGCGAGGAGCGGGGCCTCGGTTTGGGGCTCGCCATCGTCGAGCGCATCGGCCGCATGCTGGGTCTGCCGATCCGTATCGCCTCGGCGCCCGGGCGCGGCTCGACCTTCTCGGTGGTGGCGCCGCGCGTGCCGGCAGTTACCGCCGCGACCGTCGCACCGCCCGCGCCGAAGGCGACGCCGTCGCTCGAAGTCGGCAGCTTTGTGCTCTGCATCGACAACGAAGCGCGCGTGCGCGAGGCCATGGCGACCTTGCTGACGGGGTGGGGCTGCGAGGTGGCGACGGTGGCCTCTCAGGCCGAGGCGCTTGCCCGGGTGGCGCAGTCGGGCCGCATGCCCGATCTGGT
>CAZHQA010000144.1:12247-13462 GCA_964533955.1 uncultured Reyranella sp.
GAGCGCACGCCGAGCTTGCGCAGAATCACCGTGACGTGGGCCTTCACCGTGGCCTCGCCGACACCCAGCTTGTAGGCGATCTGCTTGTTCTGATCGCCCTGCACCATCAGCGCCAGCACCCGCCATTGTTGCGGCGTGAGCTGGGCGGCGCGTTGAGCGAAAGAATCGCCCGCCGCGGCGGGCGGCGGCTCCAGGATTTCGCCGTCGAGCACGGCGCGCACGGTGGCCGCTATCTCCTCGAGCGAGGCCGATTTGTCGACATAGGCCGATGCGCCGAGATCGTGGGTGCGTCGCGCCACCGCCGCGTCGCGTGCCGCCGACACCACGATGATCGGTACCGTCGGCCAATCGGACCGGAGCAGCGCTAGGCCGGTCAGGCCGTCCATGCCGGGCATGTCGAGGTCGAGCAGCAGGGCATCCGTCTCGGGCTGCCGCTCGAGGCTCGACTGAACCTCGGCAAGGCTCCCGGCGAGCGCCACCGCCGCGCCCGGGAAGGCCTGGCAAAGCGCCGTGCTCAGTGCGTCGCGGACCATCGGGTGGTCATCGGCGATCAGGAACGAACGTGGCACCGGGGCTGCTGTGGACGAGTCGGTCATGCCTTAGACTAAAGTATGGGGTGCCCATCATTGTCCGATTCGCACTGCTCGTGTAGTGAAATAGGGCAATAACAAGTACGAGACGCGCAAAGCCGTCCGTGGGGAAACGTAAGGAGCACCAAGACATGGCAATGGCAGCAACTGCCGGCGACGCGCATCGGCCGATGACGCGCGAGGACCGCAAGGTCATCCTCGCCTCGTCCGTCGGTACCATCTTCGAATGGTATGACTTCTATCTGGCGGGCGCGCTGGCGGCGAACATCGCCGCCAACTTCTTCTCGGGCGTGAACCCGACGGCAGCCTTCATCTTCACGCTGCTTGGCTTCGCTGCCGGCTTCGCGGTCCGCCCGTTCGGCGCGCTGTTCTTCGGCAGCCTGGGGGATCTGATTGGCCGCAAGTACACCTTCCTGGTCACCATGACCTTGATGGGTATTGCGACGTTTGTTGTCGGCTTGCTGCCGAGCTATGCCTCGATCGGCTTTGCCGCTCCGGTGCTGTTCATCCTCTGCCGCCTGATCCAGGGCCTGGCGCTGGGCGGCGAGTATGGCGGCGCCGCGACCTACGTTGCCGAGCATGCGCCCGCCGGCCGGCGCGGCTTCTACACCTCGTGGATCCAGAC
>CAZHQA010000145.1:0-13205 GCA_964533955.1 uncultured Reyranella sp.
ACGACGACCCGGCCTATCGCCGTGTCTTCGAATTCTACGAACCATGGAACGCGCCGGGCCTGCGCATCATGGAGAACAGCTTCGACAATGCCCACTTCGCCTTCGTGCACAAGGAGAGCTTCGGCATCGTCGAGGAGCCCGAGCCAGTGCAGCCCAGGCTGGAGCCGCACCCGGCGGGCTTCGTCATGTACGCCGACGTGCCGGTGAAGAACCCCGATATCCAGAAGGGCAACCTCGGCATCGCCTCGGACCGCACGGTCCGGCACTACGAGAAGACGTGGTGGATGCCGTTCTCGCGCAAGATGAAGGTGACCTACCCCAACGGCCTGGTGCACATCATCATGACCCTGACCGCACCGATCGACGATCGTCGATCGCAGGTCATCCAATTCCTGCTGCGCTCCGACAGCGAAGCCGATGCGCCCGCCGAGAACCTGGTCAAGTTCGACCGCCAGGTCACGCACGAGGACATGGCCATCCTGGAGGCCTGCGATCACGACGTGCCCCTCGGCACGACCGGCGAGTTACACATGCCGACCGACCGGCCCGGCCTGGAGATGCGCCGCATGCTGGCTCGGTTGCTGGCCGACCATGGCGAAGCGGAAGTGCGACGCGACGGTCCAATGCCACACGTGCTGGCCTCTGCCGCCGAATAGGGACAAGCGATGCTCAACAACCATCAGCCCGTCCTGCGCCGCTTCTGGTATCCGGTCATGCCGGTGTCGATGGTCGAGCACGGACCACAGCCTTTCACGCTGCTCGGCGAGCACATCGTGCTGTGGAGAGACGGCGCGGGCCGCTATGCGGCCATGATCGATCGTTGCCCGCATCGTTCGACGGCGCTCAGCAAGGGCTGGGTCGAGGGCAACGCACTGGTCTGCCCCTATCACGGTTGGGCCTATGACGGTTCGGGCGCCTGCGTGCGCGTGCCCCAGCGGCCCGACTCGAATGGCCTGAAGGGCACGGCGGTGAAAAGCTTCCGCTGCGAGGCGCGTTACGGCCACCTGTGGGTGTCGCTCGACGAGCCGCTGGCGCCGATCCCCGACTGGCCCGAAGAAACGGACTCGGGCTACCGCCGAATCGACCAGTTCAACGAACGCTGGAACTGCGCGGGCCTGCGGCTGATGGAGAACAGCTTCGACAACGCCCACATCCACTTCGTGCATCGCAACACGTTCGGCGACATCAACGACCCCAACCCGCCGCAGCCCGCCATCGAGCGCTCGGCCTACAGCTTCGTCGCCCGTTCCGACGTTCCGGTCTACAACAACGAGCTGCAGAAGAAGAACCTGCGCGATGACGGTGCCTTCACCGTGCGTCATATCACGGCGCACTGGTACATGCCGTTCCTGCGCCGGCTCCACATCCGCTATCCCAGCGGGCTCGACCACATCATCGTCACCGCCGCGACGCCGATCGCCGACGACGCCTGCCAGGTCATCCAGTTCTGCTTCCGCAACGATGGCGAGGCAGAGGCCAAGGCCGCCGACATCATCGCGTTCGACCGGCGCGTCACCGCGGAAGACCGCGAGATCCTGGAGAGCACGGACTTCGACATGCCCCTCGACATGCATTCCGGAGTCGAACGCCACATGCCATCCGACCAGCCCGGCCTGCTGATGCGGCGGATGCTGCTCGAGCTGCTGGCGGCGCACGGCGAGACCGAGCAGACGCGGCACTACGCGCCCAGATTGGCAGCCGAATGATCCGGCTGCGCCGGATCCGCACGGCCCGGCGTTACCAGGCTGAATAGGCCGTGCGCACCTTGGCGAGGAACGCCTCGAGCTCCGGCTTCTGGTTGCGGTTCATGTCGTAGCAACCCTGGTACGAGATCGGGACTCCGGGGCCGACATAGGCACGCAGCACGCGTGTGAAGATCTTGCGCGGCGGGTCGCCCGCCAGCAATGCGCGCCAGCGCGTACCGCCGTAGGTCGACAGGCCGCCCACGCGCTTGAGGTGCCTCAGGGCGCCGCGCACCTTGCCATCGACCAATTGGAAGGCGACGCCCGGCACGAAAACCTTCTCGAGGAATCCCTTGAGGATCGCCGGCGGCCCGAACACCCAGGTCGGGAACACCAGCACGAGGCCCTCGGCCAATTCCAGCCGCTCGATCCACGGCCCGGCCAGCGCTCGATTGGCCGGAATGTCGTGATAGAGCAGCCGATCCTGCCGACTCATGATGGCGGGGAAGTCCTCGGCATAGAGGTCACAGTCGTCGACCTCGTGGCCGCGGCCGCGTAGCGCCTCGACGACGACACGATGGACCGCGGCATTGAAGCTCGCCTTGACCGGATGAGCGTAGACCACCATCACCCGCATCAGCCCACCGCCTCCACCGGCAAATGGAGCCGCGACGGCCGCACCCCGCCGCCGTGAACCGCAAGCGTCGTGATGCGCGAATCGAACGGCCGCGCCTCGGCGTCGCTGGCACCGGTTCCGGGATTCATCGCCATCGCGGGAAAGGACGCAGCCTGCAGCGAGAGCCGCAGCGCCGACCCCACGGCAACGGTGGCGCACAAGGCACGCATTTCGACCACCCGCGGCCCTGGGGTGTGGCTATCGGCGATCCGCAAATACCCTTGCGTCAGTACAGTCGCCCGGCCGTTCGGGGTGACCTCGCTCAGGATGGCGGCCAGGTCATGTGTCGGTTGGTCGGCGTCGACATGGATCTCGGCCCGCACATTGCCCGCCAGGCTGAGCGGCTCGGCGAGGGGCGCCGAGGTGTAGCAGGCGACATCCGAGCGATCATCGAGCGCGGCGCGATCCTGCCCGCCGCCCAGCGACGGGGCGGGCCGCCACGGATCGTGCACCAGGGTGTCGATGCTGGCCGCCGGGGGTTCGCGCACCAGGCGTCCGTTCGTGCTGCTGGCGGCGGCCAGGCCGCTGCTGGTCACGTACCAGGCCTGCGGCGTAGGCTCGGGCCACGCCGCGAAGCTGCGCCAGGACTTCGCACCTGCATCGAACAACCGCACCGGCGGCTCGCGGTCGATACCGTTGTCGCGCCCCTTCAGGAAACGGTCGAACCATCGCAATTGCTCCTGGTCGACCGGGCTCGCGGTCCACGGGATATGGGGCCATGGCCCGACAAGCAATCGCTGTGGCGCGCGCGAGGGCTTGTTTGCGTGAAAGCAGTCGAGCGTGCCTACAAGCATCTGGTCGTGCCAGCCGCCGACATGCAGCATGGCCACATCGCCGGTGCGGCCAGCCATCGCTGCCCGGGGGGAAATGCGATCCCAGTAGCCGCCAGGCCCGGGATTGCCCAGCCAGTCGGCGTAGTGCGTGTAGCCCTTGTAGCGCTGCAGCACGGCCGGCCAGGCCGTGACCTCCTCGTTGATCGGCGGATTGCGCGACGCCCCGCGCATCGCGGTGTAGGCTGCGACATCGCCCGCAAGCCGGGCCCGTTCAGCCCCCATCTGCAACGCCCACGACATGCCGCCGGCCAGGCAAAATGCACCGCCCTCGTAGGCCCAATCGGAGTGGACGTCCCAGCCCATCATCGACGGACAAAGCGCGGCGGGAAGCCGATCGCCGCGATCGAGCGCGCCGGCCAAGGCAAGCAGCTGCGTCGCCGCCTGATAGGAAAAGCCGTACATGCCGATCCGGCCGTTGCATCCTTCGAGGCCGGCGGCCCAGGCGAGCGTGTCGGCGCCATCCTCGCGTTCGTGCTCGAACAGCTTGAACGTGCCCTCGGAAGTGCCCGAGCCGCGCACGTCCTGGATCACGACCATGTAGCCATGGCTCGCATACCAGCTTGGATGGGCATATACGACCGTGGAGGCGATCTTGCGGCCATAGGGCTGGCGCATCAGCAAGAGCGGGAACGGTCCCTGGCCCGGTGGGCGATACAAATCGGAGTCCAGGCGCACACCGTCGCGCGTGTGCATGGACACGGTCTGGGGCCGCAGGACCTCGTCCTTCATCTTGCCTTGGCCAGGGCCTCGAGAATGGTGGCCGAGCCCACGACGAAGCCGAAGATCTGCTTCACGTTGTAGAGTGTGGCTTCCCAGCAGAAGGCAGGCGATGTCGTTGCCGTGCAATCGTCGACCATCAGCGTGTCGTAGCCCAGGAAATTTGCGTCGGCGAGCGTGTGCAGCACGCACTGATCGGCATTGACGCCGCCGAACAGCAGCGTCGTCACCCCGAGATTGCGCAGGATGCTGTCGAGCGGCGTGTCCCAGAAGCCCGACATGCGGTGCTTGTCGACGCGGATGTCGGAGGCATTGGGTGCGAGTTCGTCGACGATGGCAGCCGACCAGCTGTCCTTCTGCAGCACCGCCGCACCGGTCTTGGGCACCGGATCGCCAAGGCCGACGCCCCTGCCCGTCGGATTGTAGACATGCAGGAGAGCGGGGCTGAGGTTGAGGCGGTCGGGCCGGTTGCCCCAGTTGACCCAGACGATCGGCACGTCGATCGCCCGCAGCGCCGGCAGCAGCCGCATCAGCGGTGCGATCGGCGCGCGGGCCGGCGCGACGTCGACGCCGATCGAGGCGAGCCAGCCGTCGCGATGGCAGAAGTCGTTCTGCATGTCGATGACGATCATCGCCGTGCGCGAAAGATCGATGGTGCAGTCCTTCGGCTCGGCGTTCAGCAGCGCCGCCACGGGTGGCCGCGCCTCGCGCACGAGATCGGCGCGATTATTGCTGACGTGCCAAGCGTTGCGCCGGCTTGGACCCAGCATGACCGGTTTGTTATCGTCCGTCATGCATCCTCCCGGATCGGTGCGATAGCAGCATTATCCATGCCATGGCCCGATGCATCGGGCCAGAATCGAGTGAACCATGACCGAGCCCCTGCTTCGTAGAGCGAGCGACTGCCGTGTCTCCCGCATCTCGCCGGCCGACACCAACAAGTTCGTCATGATGGTCGATCCCGTCGCCGACAAGATCCCGTTCGTGTCCGTCGTCGAGATCTTCGAGGCCGGCGGCAAGACGCCACCCAACGTGCATCACGAAGCGCACGAGATGTTCTACGTACTGAGCGGTCGCGGCCGCGCCTATTGCGACGGCAAGACCTACGAAGTCGCCAAGGGCGACACGCTGGTGCTGCCGCCCGGCATGGAGCACGTAGTCGAGAACATCGGCCCAGACAGGCTCTACTGCCTGACGGTGATGGTGCCCAACGAGGGCTTCGCCGAGTTGATCCGCAACGGCGCCACCATGGCGCTCGACGGCGCCGACAAGGCGGTGATCACCGGGTAACTGCGCCTGTGGCACTCCAACGGCGCGCGACCGGAGTCGCGCGCGGACCTAACCCGCCATGGCGCGGCGGTAGGCCTCGAGCAGCCAGAGATTGAACTGCGGCAGCGTGCCCTCGAGCGGGCCGTAGAGCCCGCGCGGCGTGAAGCGCGAGCGCTTGGAGGCCTGCATGCCGAGATTCATCGGCACGTCCTGCGCCCAGATCTTGGCGCCGCCTTCGCTCACCGCGGCGCAGCGTGCCTGCAGGTCGGGCAGGTCGAGCGTGCTCTGCGGCAACAGCCAGCCGCCGTAGGTCACGCGATCGCTGCCGGCGAGCGTCGCCTCGACACCGACCGGCCGGATCAGGGTATAGGCCACCGTCCCGGGCGCAAACATCAGGGTCAGGCTGGGCGGCAGCATGGCGAAGGTGATGCGCGAGCGCTGCTCGGGCGGCAACGTCCGGATCGCGGGAAAAGCCGCGTTCTCGCCCCAGCCGTCGCGCATCATGCCGCCATCGGGCTTCTTCATCGGCACGCTGCGCACGATGGCGTTGTCGCCCGGCTTCATCTCGCTATAGCGGACGCCGTCGCCCGCCGTGGCGCTGGGAGCAAAATCGTGCGTGCCGACGTGCACGTACTCGGTGTGGTAGGCGTCGGTGAAATTCTCGACATGCACTTTCCAGTTCCACGGCAGGGGCTTGTCGCTCATCCGGGGCGGCAGGGCCTTCAGGCCGGTGGCCTCGTAGCCCGCCCACAGCGGCTCGAGCTTGGCCAGACTCGGGCCAAGCGGCGACGCCTCGGGATCGAGGTTGAGAAAGATGAAGCCGTGCCATGTCTCCAGCCGCAGCGACGGCAGGCGTATCGTCCTGCGCAGCTCCTGCACCCGTTCGGCATCGCCCATGCGCGGCGCACCGGCCAGCCGGCCTTCGAGATCGTAGGTCCAGAAATGCAGCGGGCAGCGCAGAGTCTTCTTACCGGCCTCCGGGCAGGGAATGATCTCGCCGCGATGCTGGCAGACCGCGCTCAGCGCCCGGATCACGCCATCCTCGCCGCGCACCACCAGTGCCGGCTCGCCCGCGACCTCGGCCGCCAGGCAATCGCCGGCATTGGCCACCTGCTCGACCCGGCCGACGCAGATCCAGGTGCGGCTGAACACTTCCGCCTCCTCGAAGGCGAAGAACTCGGGGGCCGTGTAGCAGCCGGCGGGCAGCATCCGTTCCTGCACCGCGGCCTCGTCGAGGCCGGCGATCTCGGCCAGCAGGGCCTCGACCACAGGTGAGCGCAGCTTGCTGCGGCGGGCAGTGAATGTGTCCATGGGTCCCCCTTTTCAGCCGGCCGTCATCCGGCTCCGGTCCAGCTCCATCTGCTTGACGTCGTAAGTCCGAAGCGACTCCCAATGGCGCTGCAGGTCGCCGGCGAACAGGCCGCGCGTCAGGCCTGCCACCAACCGCGGCACCGCCACCGTCATGGCATTGATGCTGCTGCCCGACGGCCCGAAGCTGAGCGTCGAGCCGATGCCGAACAGGTGGATGTCGCCGAGCCAGGGTGCCTCGCCAGGTGTGCGCTCGAGGAAGGCATAGTCCGGGCCGAGGTAGGGATAGGCCGCGAGCAGCGGATCCACCTCGTCCGGCGGCGGTATGTAGCGATGGCTCCACAGCGCGATCTTGTCGGCGAACGAGGCGAGTTCCGGCCGCAGCGCCACGTTCTGGCGGATGCCGGTGCCGCAGATCGCATAGTCGGCCAGGAACGGCCCGCGCGAGGTGTCGATGCAAATGCGCCCATCCGCCATCCGCGCATCGGTCCAGGTGCGGCCGACATGCATGGTGAAGTTGGGGAAGGCGAGCACGCGCCTGTAGGTGTCGCCGGGAAAGCCTTCCCTGGCCCGCAGGATGTTGCCCATCATGCGCCAGCGCCATTCGTCGGGCAGGTCGCCCAGGTGCCGCATGAAGCCCGCGAAGGTGAGCCAGCGATAGCGCTGGACCACCGACGGCTCGGCGCGGCGGCAGAACAAGTGGACCTCGGTCGCTCCGTGCTCGAGTGCCACCGCGGCATTGTCCATTGCCGACGAGCCGGCGCCCAGCACCGCCACGGTCTTGCCGCGGAGGCGCTCGAAATCGATCATCTCGCAGGTGTGGGCACGATGGTCTGCGGGCAGCTCGCGCACGAAGTCGGGCATCCACCACTCGCCGGTGCCGTCCTGCCCGGTCGCGAGCACCAGCTTGCGCGCCGCCACGACCTCGCCGGTCGACAGCGTGACCAGCAGGCAGCTGCCGCCATCGTCGAGCGTCGCCGGGGCGATCGCCGTCGCCGCCACCTCGTTGCGCACCGGCAACGCCAGCACGCGGCGATACCATTGCAGGTAGTCGTGCCACGCCGAGCTCGGGATCAGGCCCAGTCGGGCAAAGCTGCCGGCGCCGTTGACCGCGTCGTGCCAGGCCTCGAAGGTGAGGCTGGGCAGGCCAAGGTCGGGCCCGGTCTGGTCCTTGGGGCTGCGCAGCGTCGGCATGCGCGCGAACGTCACCCAAGGTCCCTCTCGGCCTTGCGGTGCCCGGTCAATCAGCAGGATGTTGTGTACCCGATCGCGCAGCAGCGCGAAGCCGACGCAGAGACCGGACTGCCCCGCGCCGACGATCAGCACGTCGAGCGCCGGCCGGCCCCGGTGCAGCCGTGGTGCCATCCACTCGGTGCGCGGATGCGCGGTCATCTCGAGCTCCCGCCGGACGCGGGCTTCGAGGGCCAGGAGATCGGCGGAACCCATGCCGATCAGGTCAGCAAGTCGTGTGCCAGCGGCAGCCCCTGACGATGCCTTGGCATGCATGTTGCGTCACCCGATCTGCAGACTGCAAGCCGGGAGGCCTCATGCGCAAAGCCCTGTCGCGCCGTACTCTTGTTGCCGCCGGCGCGCTCGCCGCGGGGAGCGGCTTTGTCCCCAAGAAGGTGTTCGCCCAGAAAAAGGTCCAGGTGAAATACACACTGGGCTGGCTTCCCGAAGGCGCCAATGTCTGGTCCTACGCCGCCAAGCAGTTCTGGTCGAAGGCGGGCATCGACGTCACCATCGAGAAGGGCACCGGTTCGGCTGCCGCGACCCAGGCGATCGCCCAGGGCAAGTACGAGTTCGGCATCCCGGCCGCCCCCAATTCGATCCAGCAGGCGATGAAGGGCCTGCCGCTGCTCTCGCTGGGCTGCTTCAACTACGACACGACGATGGGCGTTGCGGTGCGGCCCGAATCGCCAATCAAGACGCCGGCCGACCTCAAGGGCAAGAAGGTCGGCTCGACGCTGACCTCGGGCGAGTACGCCTTCCTGCCGATCTTCCTCAAGAATGTCGGCCTGACGCCGAACGACATCCAGTCGGTGGCGCTCGACAGCAAGGTGCGCGAGGTGGCGCTGATCGAGAACCAGTGCGACGCCATCACCTGCTTCGTGGCGAGCGCCCTGCCCAAGCTGATCGCCTCGAAGGTCAATCCCCGCACGTTCCTTTATCGCAACTATGACCTGCCCTTCTATGCCCACTCGCTCACCACGACGAACGAGTTCTTCGCCAAGGAGAAGTCGCTTTGCGCCGAGATGACGGCTGGCCTGTGCGAGGGCGTGAAGTTCGCCCTGCTGCGTCCGCAGGAAACGATCGAGATCATGTTCAAGGAAGTGCCCGAGCTGAAGCTCGCCTCTACGGCGCAGGAGCAGATCGAGATCGGCATGGGTGTGTGGTCGTCCAACTACGTCTCCAAGGAAGCGATCGAGCACGGCGTGGCCTGGGCCGACCCGGCGATCTACCAGAAGATGACAGACACCGTGTTCGCCGCCGGCAGCGCGGCGGGCGACAAGAAGCCCGATCCCGCGTCGCTCTACACCAACGAGTTCGTCGGCAAGGTCAAGCTCAGCGACGACGAATGGAAGAAGGTGAAGGCGGCTTCGGCCAAGTACGCCCTCGGATGACGAGCCTCGGATGATCGGAGCAGGCGACTACGTCGTCGTCGACCGGCTCGCCAAGACCTTCAATCCGGGCACCCGCCAGCAGGTCGAGGCGGTCGCCACGACGTCGTTCTCCGTCAAGGCGGGCGAGTTCGTGTCGCTGCTCGGCCCGTCGGGCTGCGGCAAGAGCACCCTGCTGATGATGATCGCCGGCCTCGACGCACCGAGCCAGGGCGCGATCAACGTCGCCGGCCGGACGATGCAGTCGCCCCGCGCCGAGACCGGCGTGATGTTCCAGGATCCCACCCTGCTGCCGTGGAAAACGGCGATCGACAACGTCCTGTTTCCGTTCGAGGCGATGGGGCGCCCCGCTCGGCCGCAAGCCGAGCGCGCGGCGGCGCTGCTCGACCAGGTCGGGCTGGCGGGCTTCCATCATCACAAGCCGCGCCAGCTTTCGGGCGGCATGCGTCAGAGGGTCGCCATCTGCCGCACCCTGGTGTTCGAGCCCGACCTCTTGCTGATGGACGAGCCGTTCAGCGCGCTCGATGCCATGACGCGCGACGACATGAACCTCGTGCTGATGCGGATGTGGGAGGAGCATCATCGCACGGCGATCTTCGTCACCCATTCGATCCGCGAGGCGGTGTACCTGTCCGATCGTGTGCTGGTCATGAGCCAGCGGCCGGGCCGCATCATCGCCGACGTCGCCATTCCGTTCGCCCGGCCGCGCGGGCTGGAGATCGGCGAAACACCGGAGTTCAACGCGATCTGCAGCCATCTGCGCGGCAAGATCCAGCAGATGGCGCACTGATGGCGCTCGCGGCCGAAACCACGCCCGAGGTCGGACCGACGGCCGGAATGGGTTTCGAACGCCTGCGGACGGCGGTCCTCCCGGTCGCCTTCGCGGCAGCCCTGCTGGCCTTATGGGAAGCGATCGCCGTGCTGGGCGGCTATCCCAAGGTGATCCTGCCCGCGCCGTCGGATGTCCTGGCGGCATTGCTCGGCGACTTCGGCGAGATCTGCCGGCAGGCCGTGCCGACCCTGCGCGACACCCTGACGGGCTTTGCGCTGGCGACCGTGCTCGGCATCGCCCTCGCTGGCCTGATGACCTTCAGCCGCCTGCTCAAGCAGGCAATCTATCCGCTGATCATCGTCATCCAGCTCGTGCCCAAGATCGCCTGGACGCCGCTCTTCATCGTGTGGGCCGGCATCGGCACGCCGGCGCGCCTGGCGATCGCCACCTTCATCGCCTTCTTCCCGATCTTCATCGCCATGGTGGCCGGACTCGAATCGACCGACGGCTCGCTGGTCAGGCTCTGCCGCTCCCTGACCGCAACGCCTTGGCGCATCTTCTGGCAGGTCCGGCTTCCCGCTTCGTTGCCCTACCTGTTCGCCGGGCTGAAGATCGCCATCACCCTCGCCGTGATCGGCGTCATCGTTGCCGAGTTCATCTCCTCGTCCGAAGGGCTGGGCTTCATGATCCTGAAGAGTGCGGCGCTGCTGCGCACCGATCTGATCCTCGCCGCCATCGTCGTTCTCTGTGTCGTCGGCCTCGCCTGCTACGGCGCCATCGATCTCGGCGAGCGGGCGGTGCGCCGCTGGCGTGGCGAATGAGCGAGACCGGCCTCCGCCGGCTGGTGCCGCCGCTCGCGACGGCGGCGCTGCTGCTCGCACTGTGGGAAATGCTGAGTCGCGCCGGCGCGATCAACGTCCGTCTGCTGCCGGCGCCCAGCACGGTCTGGGTCACGCTCGCGCGTTCCGTCGACGTGCTGCTCGAGCAGGCGCTGCCGACCTTCTGGGGCGCCCTGGCCGGAATGCTGCTCGCGGCGCTGCTCGGAATCGCGCTCGGCATGGCGGTCTCGCTGTCGAGCACGCTGATGCAGGCCGTCTATCCCACCGTGGTCTTCTTTCAGCTGATCCCCAAGGTCGCGCTGGCGCCGGTCTTTCTGATCTGGTTCGGCACCAGCTGGACGGCCAACGTGATCTTCTCGGTGTTCATCGCCTTCTTCCCCGTCCTGGTGGCGACCATCACCGGGCTGGGCGCCGCCCCTGCGCACTACGAAAGCCTCTGCCGCTCGCTGACGATGTCGCGGCTCAAGATCTTCCTCAAGGTCCGGCTGCCCTTCGCCCTGCCCTACATCTTCAGCGGGCTGCGCATCGGCGTCACTTTCGCCGTGATCGGCGTGGTGCTGGGCGAGTTCATCACCGCACAGGCGGGCCTGGGCTACATCATCCTTTTCTCCGCCAACAACTTCGAGACGTCGCTGCTGCTCGCCGCCATCCTGCTGCTGTGCGGCGTTGGCATCGCCCTTTTCGGCTTCTTCCTCGCTCTCGAAGCCATTGTCCTGCGCCTCTACGACAGTCGTTGAGGCAACTCGATGCCGAACGCCTTCAATCCGTTCTCGTAGGCGATCGCCTTCTGCACGCCTGCCTCGAGCGACGACAGGGCTTCGACATTCTCTTCCGGCACCGGCCAGACGGTGGCGTCGAGCACAGCATCCTCGACGTGCGGGCGGAAGAACGGATGGTCGGTGCCGAACATGATCCTGGCCGGGTCGGCGAAGGCGGTGAGCGCCGCCAGGGCCGGCGGATGATAGGCGATCGAATCGAACCAGCACTGGCGCAGATAGTGGCTGGGCGGATGTTTGAGGCCGAAATCCTTGGAGATGTCGTTCTTGACGCAGGAATCGAGCCGGCCCGCCAGGTAGGGCAAGGTGCCGCCGGCATGCGCGATCAGGAGTTTCAGCGCGCCGTGACGCTCCAGTGCGCCGCGCAGGATCAGGCGCGCAATGGCGATCGAGGTCTCGAAGGTAAAGCCGAGCGCCAGCAGCAAGGCATGACCGGTGTCGGGAAACAGGCTGTGGCCGATGCCGTAGTGCGGATGCACGAACACGAACAGCCCGGTGCGCGCGGCGGTGGCCCAGATCGGCTCGAATTCGGGATCGTCGAGGCCCTGCCCGCGGCCCGCAGAGCCGATGATGATACCCCGCATGTGCGGATAGCCCGCGATGCGCTCGAGCTCGGCGGCGCAGGTTTCGGGCCGCTGCAGCGGCAGCACGCCGAAGCCGTAGAGACGACCGGCCGAGGCCGCGCACATCGCCTCAAGGTCCTCGTTCAGCTGCGCCGCCAGCCCCGGCGCCTCGGCCGGCTCGACGAAATCGATCCAGGGATTGGCCGAACTCACCACCGAGACGGCGATATTGTGCTTGTCCATGAAGGCGAGCTTGCGGCCGACCTCATGGAACTCGCTGCCGATCGGCCGCCCCGCCGAGGTCGAGGTGTCCGCCTCCTCGTCGGGCAGGATGATCAGCCGCTCGCCCTTCTCACGGGCCACGATCCGGGGGATCTGGCGGCGCTGGCGCAACAGGGCGACGTAGCGCGGCAGATACATGTGCGTGTGAACGTCGATCAACGGAAGGGACAAGGGACACCTCAGGCGGGACAGGGGAAGCTACCCCTGCAACCAGTCTGCCAACTTCTGCCCCTGATTGCCGCCACGATCGCGGTGACGCCGGCCCCCCTCCTATCCGGGCACATTCGTGCTGCCCTTGCTCCAGGCCAGAAGTCGACGCTCGGCAAGGTCCATGAGCGATGTCGCGACCATCACCATCATGGCGACGATCAGGATGAGCGCCATGACGCCGGCGACGTCGAAGCGGCCGCTGAAGCTCTGCAGCAGCAAGCCGAGGCCGCTCTTTGCCGCGATCATTTCGCCGATGACGGCGCCCGCGCTGCAGTAGATCAACGTGAGCTTGAGGCCGGCAAAGATGCCGGGCAGCGCCCAGGGCAGCCGGACATGGCGAAAAAGGCCGAGTCCCGACGCACCGAACAGCCGCGACATCAGCAGGAGGTCGCGGTCGACGTTCTTCAGCCCGCCGAGCGTGCTGAGAAGCATGATGAAGTAGCCGAGTGAAAAGGCGAGCACGACCTTCGAGCCGATGCCGATGCCGAACCAGAGAATGAACAGCGGCCCGAGCGCGATCCGCGGCATGCTGTTGAAGGCGGTGAGGAAAGGCGAAACGATGCGGTTGAGCCAATCCAGGCGGTCGAGCACGACCGCCGAGGCGATACCGAAGACGATCGACAAGGCGAAGGCAATCACGATCTCGAGCATGGTCGT
>CAZHQA010000146.1:0-5749 GCA_964533955.1 uncultured Reyranella sp.
ACGGCAGCCTTCACGGCGTGCTCGTCTTTGAACGTTCCACTTTGCTTGCCGTAGAACAGGCCCAACACCACGATCATGCCGTGCCGGTCGCAAGCCTTGATCACGCTGTCGAGGCGCGCCGCCCAGGCGGGCTTGATCGTGCCCTCGGGCGTGAAGCCACAGATCTTCCACGGCTGGTTCCACGAATAGCCCTGGGGGCTGCCGCCCGAGAGGTTGAGGCACACCGCGAGCAGGCCGTGCGCGCGATAGGCGGGCAGGGCGGCGATGAATTCGCGGGTGCTGCGTTCGGCGTCCCAGTCGCCGTCGGCGTACGCCCAGGCGCCGCGCGTCTCCGGGTTCTCGTCGTCGGCGATGGCATTGGCCATGCGGCTGTTGAACAGCCGGCCCTCGATGCGATGCCCCTTCCAGCTGCGGCCGGCGTAGGTCGGCGTGCCGTTGATCGAGAAGCCGCCGTTCGCGATGGAGACGACGGTTGGCACCGCTAGAACCCGACTGCCGCGCCGTCGCGGCGGCTCTCCGACGCGCCAAGATAGGGACCGCCTTCGGGAAATTTCCAGATGATCTGGCTCGAGCCGAAGGCGACGCTTGGCCAGTCGGTGCGTGTCACCTTGTGACCAAGCGCCTCCAGCCCATTCGACGTGTCGGCCGGCATGTGATTCTCGACCCATACCGTCTTGTCGAGCTCGTGCACGCGCCAGCGCGGACCGTCGATGGCCGCTTGCGGGTTCTGGCCGTAATCGACGATGCGGCTGAAGACCTGCATGTGGCCCTGCGGCTGCATGGCGCCGCCCATCAGGCCGAAGGTCGCGACCGGCTTTCCGTCCTTGGTGATGAAGGCGGGGATGATGGTGTGGAACGGCCGCTTCTTCGGGCCGACCTGATTGGGGTGGCCTTTGGTGGTGACAAAGCCGGAAGCGCGGTTATGCAGCGCGATACCGGTGCCGGGGACCACGATGCCCGAGCCGAAGCCGGTGTAGTTCGACTGGATCAGCGACACCATCATGCCGGACTCGTCGGCGGTGCCGAGATAGATCGTCCCGCCATCCTTCGGCACGCCCGGCCCGAAGTCCTGCGCCTTCTTGGGGTTGATGAGCTTGGCGCGGCTCTTCAGGTACGTCTTGTCGAGCATCTGCGCCGGCGTGACCTCCATGTATCGCGGGTCGGCGACGTAGCGCCAGATGTCGGCGAAGGCGAGCTTCATCGCCTCGATCTTGAGGTGCGTCATCTGAGGCCCGTCAACGTCGTGGCCGGCTAGGTCGAAGTTCTCGAGAATGCCGAGCGCCATGCAGGCGGCGATGCCCTGGCCGTTCGGCGGGATCTCGTGCAGCGTGGTGCCGCGATAGGTGAGGCCGATCGGATCGACCCAATCGGCCTTGTGGATGTCGAGATCGTTGCGGCGCAGCGCTCCGCCGGTGTTCCTGGCGTGTTTGTCCATCGCCTCGGCGAGCTCGCCGCGATAGAAGGCCTCGCCCTTGCTTTCGGCGATCTTGGTCAGGGTCCTGGCCTGGTCGGGGAACTTCCAGACCTCGCCCGGCAGCGGTGCCCGGCCGTGGGGCAGGAATGCCTTCACCCAATCCTGCTGCCCCTTCAGGCGGACGATCGCGGCATCCCACTGGCGCGCTACCATGTAGGAGACGCGGAAGCCGTCATGGGCGTACTTGATCGCTGGCTCGAAAAGATCGGCGAAGGGCAGCTTGCCGTAGCGCGCGTGCAGCGCCATCCACAGCGAGACCGCACCGGGCGTGCTGACGCAGCCCCAACCGGTGTCGGCGATCTTAGGCAAGCCCTCGTATTTGTCCGGAGTCATCAGCTCGGGCGAGTGGCCCGAGGCATTCATGCCGACGAGCTTGGTGCCGTCCCACAGGATGCAGAAGGCATCCGAGCCGATGCCGTTCATCGTCGGCTCGACGACGGTGATGGCGATGGCGCTGGCGATCGCGGCATCGACCGCATTGCCGCCCTTGGCCATCATGCGCAGGCCCGCCGTCGCAGCGAGGTGCTGCGAGGAGGCGACGACGTTGGAGGCGAAGACCGGTAGCTTCTTGGTGGTGTAGGGAAAATCGTAGGAGAAAGACGGCACCCCAAATCCTCTCGTTCTTATGGCGTCGACGGCACCAGCGACTCGATGCGGGCCACGAAGCGCGGCGATTGCAGGAACTGGCGGTTCTCCGCCTCGCCCTTGCCGAACAAACGGGAGAGATCGAACAGGCCGGAGCCTGCGATCGCCCCCATGCGGCCGCCGAGCTTCACGCGCTCGCCGAGCCGGAAGGCTTTTAGCGCCGTAACGGCCGCGTCGGAAAGCCCCGGCGGCGGCGACTCGCGGGATCGTGTGGAGAACAAGTCGGCAATCATGCCCGCCGCGCTGCCGGTCATCGCGAGCTTCCAGTCGTTGAACGCGTAGAGCGAAATTTGCGGCCCGACCTCGACAGTGATGGCGACGGTCTCCGCATTGCCTTCGATCGTCTTGAGCGTGCCGCACCAGTCGGCGAAGGCGCCGACCTTGTCGGCGACGCCGACGCTTTGCTTCGCCGCTTCCTCGATGCGCAGCGGATTGTTCGAGGCGAGTGCCGGCTTGGTGATCGCCTGCAACGCGTCGAGAAACGCCTTCTGCCTGGCGTTGCGCTCGTAGCAGGGCGTGTCCCAGCAGCCGCCGAGCGCGAGGCCGACACCGAGCAGCAAAGGACGCCGTTTCATCTGCCTCCCCCGTCAAACGGGAAAGGTGCCCCCGCAGGAGGCGGAGGGCGAAGGCAACGCGAAGAAGAAATTCGCATGACGTATTGTGGCACAGAGAGCTCGACTTGGGCTCTCCCCCTCCGGTCCTTCAGGCCACCTTCCCCGCATGACGGGGGAGGGCGGGCTGCGTCACGCCGCCTTGGCCTGGGACTTGGCGCGCTCTTCGTCCTTCAATTCCTTCTTCGAGAGCTTGCCGACCGGAGTCTTGGGCAGCTCCGCCCGGACCTCGAACGCGACCGGCATCTCGTGCTTGCCGATCTTGCCATCGAGGTGCTTCTTCAGTTCGTCGAAGGTGAGATGCGCGCCGGGCTTCAGCTTGACGAACACCTTGGGCGCTTCCTGGCGGTAGGGATCCGGAATGCCGATCACGATGCATTCGTCGACGGCAGGATGCTCGTATACCGCCTCCTCGATCATGCGCGGGTAGACGTTGTAGCCGGACGAGATGATCAGGTCCTTGGAGCGGTCGACCAGGTAGAGCCAGCCGTCGGAATCCATGTAGCCCATGTCACCCGTGCGCAGGCCCTTCCAGTTCGACGCCGGATGGCTGAACAGCACCTTCTCGGTCTCGTCGGGCTTCTTCCAGTAGCCCTTCATGACCTGTGGGCCGATGATGCAGACCTCGCCGACATGCTCCTTGCCTGCCGGCAAGGTCTTGTCGGGATGCTCCATGTCGCGAATCTCGATGACCGTGCCGGGCATCGGCACGCCACAGGAGCCGACGCGCCGCGCTTTCTTGTCGATCGGGCAGATCGCGCCGGTCGGCGAAGTCTCGGTGAGGCCGTAGCCCTCGATCAGGGTAGCACCGGTTAGTTTCTCGAAGCTCTGTTGCACCTCGACCGGCAAGGGTGCGCCGCCCGACATGCAGATCTTGAGCGACTTAAGGTCGAGACCCTGCGCCTTGGGATGCTTGTTGATCGCGGTGTAGAGCGTCGGCACGCCGGGCAGGAAGGTCGGCCGCTTGGTGGCGAGGTCCTTCACGATCATGTCGATGTCGGGGCGCGGATAGAGAAGCAGCTGATTGCCGTTGCGCACTGCGCCCAGCATGATTCCCGACAGGGCGTAGATGTGGAACAGCGGCAGCACGCACACCACCTTCTCGCTGCCCGGCGTCGTCATGGGCGTCGTCCAGGCTTGGCCCTGCGCCATCGCCGAGACGACGCAGCCGTGCGTCAGCATCGCTGCCTTCGGCATCCCGGTCGTGCCGCCGGTGTA
Organism: uncultured Reyranella sp.; assembly: GCA_964533955.1. Taxonomy (GTDB): domain Bacteria; phylum Pseudomonadota; class Alphaproteobacteria; order Reyranellales; family Reyranellaceae; genus Reyranella. The sequence continues at coordinate 3,949 of CAZHQA010000146.1, forward strand.
TTGCAGCAACGCCACCTCGTCCCACAGGTCGGCGGGCGCCGGGTGGCCCTGGTATTTGCCGTCGTTGGCCAGCAGATCCTTGAACGACATGTGCCAGTCGTCGCGCGGCCACGCCGAGATCTCTTTCTTCTTGGCGATGGGATAGAGCCAGTTCTTCGGCCATGGCAGGTAGTCGGCGATCGAGCCGACGATCAGTTTCTTGAGCCGCGTCTTGCCGCGCATCGCAGCCATCTTCGGGTAGAGCGCGGCGACGTCGAGCGTCACCAGGATATCGGTCTCGCTGTCGCCGATCTTGAACTCGAGCTCGCGGGCTGCATCGAGCGGGCTGTAGTTCACCACCCGGCCACCGGCCTTGAGCACGCCGAAGAAGGCGATGATGTAGTGCGGCGTGTTGGGCAAGTAGAGCCCGACGTTCACACCCGGTCCGACGCCGAGCTTCTGAAGGCCGGCGGCGGCCCGGTCAGAGGCCGTCTTGTAGTCGGCGAAGGTCATGATCTTGTCGAGGAAGTCGGTGAACGGACGGTCGCCGTATTGCGCGCAGCTCTCGTCGAAGATCTGATGGATGGTCTTCTTCGGAATCTCGAGCCCCCACTTCACGCCCGGCGGGTAGCTCTTCTCCCATGCGTACTGCGCCATTATCGGTTCCTCCCTGCGAGAGGGACTATGGCACACGATAGGCGTAGCTGTAGACCGTCTCGAACCCGAGGTCGGCGTAGAGCGGCAGGGCGGCGATGTTTGTCGCCACCACCTGCAGATAGGCAAAGCGCGCGCCGTGCGAGCGACCCCACGCGCCGATGCTCCGGGTCAGTCGCCGCGCCAGCCCGCGCCGGCGTGCGGCCGGCGCTACCAGCACGTCGAACAGCCCGACATGATCGCCGTCGACCACGCCCAGAGCGAAGGCAAGCGGCTGACCATCATCGACCACCGATGCGAAGCCGACCGGTGCGGCGATCGAATGCAGCATGCGCGCCATGGTCTCGCGATGATGCGGTGCCACCGGGCTCAAGCCGGCGAAGCCCGCCAGCCAGACGGGCGGTGGCGCCGCCGCGATCTCGACCGAGGCATCGGGGGTGAAGCGCTCGTCGAGGCGGGCCCGCTGCACCAGGCTCTGGTCGATCAGGCGATAGCCGCGCCCGGCCAGGGCGGCGGCGGCGGCGGCCGGGGCCAGCGGCGTCAGGCGCCAGACCGGCGGCTGGTCGCGTTCGCGATAGGGCCGTTCCAGCTCCGCCATGGCGTCGGGCGTGAACCGGGCGCCATCCTCTATCGCATTGATTGAATTGGCTCTTTTGGTGTAGCCGCCGGCAAAGCGCTGGACCCAGCCGAAATTGGACCGGGTTTCCAGGGCAGGCCACGCCTGGAAGGCCCGAAGTTCGAGGGTGCGAATTTCGTCCGGTGACATTCGGTATAAGGCGTGCTAGAAATTAGAACCAATAATAACAGACAGTTATATTACAAACTGCAAGTTATGCATGAACTGGCGCGACACCCCCTCCGTCGGCGTTCGTGTTTGCTGGCAGCCGCCCCATCGTTGTTCCTCCCATACGATCGGATCACGGCTGCCGGCACTCCTTCTGCTCGTATTGGTGGCATTCCATCTCACTGGTTGCGGTAGCTCCGGCGGGGGCTCCGGCTCCACCGAGCGGCCGCCGACTAATCGTACCGCCCTGGCCGCCTGGCAGGAATGGTCCCGCTTCGGCCGCTCGACGGTCATCTACGGCAGCCAGGCCAACGGCTACACCAACCGAAACGGCGTCGACGAACGCAGCGAACCGCTCACCAGCCGTGTTTCCAGCTATTGGGC
>CAZHQA010000146.1:5849-13145 GCA_964533955.1 uncultured Reyranella sp.
GACTCGCGCACGGCGCACCGGCGCATCGACAACACGGCGAGCCATTGCGACGTCGTGACCGACGTGCGCGGCGGCTTCGTCCATGCCGTCGGCGGCAACGTCAAGAATAGCGTCACGATGAGCCTCTATCCGCTGGACAGCCGCGGCCATCTCGCCAGCACGCCCGGCAAGATCTGGATGGCGGTCGTCGAGAACCGGGCGAACTGATCAGGCGGCGGGGCCGAACACGTTCAGGCCGCCATGGTAGCGGTCCTGGCTTCCTTGCCCTGCATGAAGGCGGCAACGCGCTCAGCGATCATGATCGTCGGCGCGTTGGTGTTGCCGCCGACCAGCGTTGGCATCACCGAGGCATCGACCACGCGCAGGCCCTCGAGTCCGCGCACGCGGCACTGGTTGTCGACCACCGCCATCGGGTCGTTGTCGGGCCCCATCTTGCAGGTGCCGACAGGGTGATAGATCGTTTCGCTCTTGGCGCGTACCCACTGCTCGATCTCGGCATCGGTCTTGACCGCGCTGCCGGGCTGGAACTCGTTGGCGCGGTAGGGATCAAGGCCCGACTGGGCGAAGATCTCGCGACCTATCTTCACGCCCTTGATCAGCGTGTCGAGGTCCTTGCGCTCGGCGAGGTAGTTCGCGTCGATCAGCGGATGCTCCTTGGGATCTTTGCTCTTCAGCCGGATCGTGCCCTTGCTCTCGGGGCGCAGCGTGCAGACGTGCAGGCTGTAGCCGTTCTGCTTCATCTGGGTGCGGCCGTGATCGACCACCAGCACCGGCAGGAAGTGAAGCTGGATGTCGGGTGCCGAGAGACCGCTCTGCGTGCTGAGGAAGCCGCCGGATTCGGCGATCGGCGAAGTGCCAGGCCCCTTCTTGTGCCGCCAGTACTGATAGAGCGACCATAGTTTGTTGGCCGTGTCATAGGTGTCGCGGGTCTTGCAGAATTGCAGCAGCGCCGCGTCGAGATGATCCTGCAGGTTGCCGCCCACGCCCGGCAGGTCGTGCAGGCAGCGCAGCCCGACAGACCTCAGGTGATCGGCCGGGCCGATGCCCGACAGCATCAAGAGCTGAGGCGAGTTCACGGCGCCGCCGCACAGGATGATCTCCCGGCTGCAGAGCGCCACCTCGTCGCGGCCGTCGACGATGTAGCGCAGTCCCATGGCGCGCTTGTCGTCCAGGATGATGCGCTCCACCAGAGCATTCGAGATCACCTTGACGTTGTTCTTGTTGCGCTCGACCGCCGGCCGCAGATAGGCACTCGCCGTGCTCCAGCGCTGCTTGTCCTTCTGCGTCACCTGGTAGTAGCCGACGCCTTCCTGATCGGCGCCGTTGAAGTCCTTGACGCGCTTGTGCCCGGCCTGCTCGCAGGCCTTGAGAAAGGCTTCGTTGATCTTCAGCGGATCGACCTGGTCGGCGACGTTGAGCGGCCCGCCGGTGCCATGGAAATCGTCGGCGCCGCGCTCGTTGTTTTCCGCCTTCCTGAAGAACGGCAGGACATCGTTGTAGCTCCAGCCCTCGTTGCCGAGCTGGCGCCAGTGGTCGTAGTCCCAGGCGTTGCCGCGCACATAGAGCATGGCGTTGATTGCCGAGGAACCACCCAGCGTCTTGCCGCGCGGCCAGTACATGCGACGGTTGTTGCAATGCGTCTGTGGCACCGTTTCGTAGCGCCAGTTGTAGGGCGTCTTGTCGCCGAGACCGGCAAAGCCCGCCGGCATCTTGAGCATGAACGAGCTGTCGGGCGGCCCCGCTTCGAGGATCAGGATGTTGAGGGCGTAGTCCTCGGCAAGGCGGTTGGCGATGGTGCAGCCGGCCGAGCCGGCGCCGATGATGATGTAGTCGTAGGGCCAGGACATCTTCGCTCTTTCTATTGCAACCGGTTCTCGATCACGGTGAAGAATGGGCGCCCGGAAATGGGCGACAAAAACCCGTTGGCGTCCAGTGGAAAGACGCTGCGGCTCACCGAGTCTCGGACATTGCCGCCGATGGCGTGCACTTCGCCGCGCCGCACCTCGACCACGATGTCGCAATGTCCGGGTCCACGATTCAGGTTTTCCAGGGTGGTGCCGCCATTGTCGCGCGAGGCGCAGATCAGGTCGCCGACACGCGGCGCATATTCGTTCACGTGGTGCGCGATGAAGGCGGCGTCCGGTTCGCGGGCGCGGATCACGATGCGCTCGACATAGATGGTGTGACGCGCGTCGGGGCAGAACAGATCGCGCGGCACGCCCGCGCTCGCAATGTCCCAGGAGATGAAGGCCGCCGACCACGGCACTTCCGTATCCAGTCCGCTGAGATCGGGCCGGTCGACGCTCTTCCAGTAGTCGTTGATGCGTTCGGGCGCGTCGCGCTCCTGCACGCCGGGCTGTTCGAGCCGCGGCCGACCGGGCCTGGTGAAGTCGATTGTCTGCCGGCCGTAGCGGAACCATTCCTGCACCGCCAGGAGCACCATCGACGTCCTGGCGCTCGCCGCCGGCGGTGGCGCCTCGGGCCTCCACGCCGAAGCAGGGCAGGGGCCGAGCGGCTTGAGCGGTTGCGCCGTCTTGGGGGCGGGTTCGGGCGGCGGCGTGGCGCAGGCGGCGGCGAGCGTCACGAAGAGCAAAGCAAGCAGGCGGCGCATGATCACCAGCGACCAAGGCCACCAATGACTAGAGTGGGCACGTTGGCGGTGTGGCTCTGCACAGTGAAAACCTGCGTGCCCGGACGGCGGCCCTGACGCGGCGCCGAGACCTCGACGCCGGCCTTCTTCAGGCGCTCGTTGGCCCGCGTGATGTCGGGCGTGCGCCACGACAGGCCCCACAATTCGTCGGACTCGTTCGACACGCCCCTCTTCAGGTCGTGAGCGATCTCGACTACCAGGTCGCGACAGCGAAAGAACAGGAGCCGCGAGCCCCACTCGGGGTTGCTGCGGTCGAGCCTGAGGTCGAGGCCGAGCCGTCCGGCATAGAGCGCGATGGCGCGCTCGGGATTGGGCGAGCGGATCACGACGTGGTCGAGGGAGGCGATGGAGGCGGCTTCACTGCTGTCCTTGAGCGGCGAAGGAAGCGGCGCGTCCTTGATCTCGGCCAAGGCGATCGGCACGCCGTGCGTCGCGCCGGCCGAAAGCGCGAGACGATCACCCCGGCGCTCGGCCGGCAAGGCGCGCCGTTCGAGCAACCGCCCGGCCTTGTCGAGCGAGGAAGTGGCGAACACCATCGAGGAGAGACGGGCGGTCGACGCATCGTCCTCGATCGAGAGCCCGACGTTGCCAACCCGCAGAGTGCCGTCGCCGGCGCGGCGACCGAGCAGCGTCTCGTACGCGCCGACAGCGCCCGCCCGGAACGAGGCGCGCAAAGTGAGATGGTCGAGAGCGTTGATCACGAGATCAACCGATGCGCTTCAGCTTCTCTTTGTACAGGGCGCCGCGGTGCACGTAGCTCAACGCGTCCATCCGCATGCGCGCGATGTTGTCTTCGGTGACCTCGCGCGCGACCTTGGCGGGCGAGCCGAAGATTACCGATCGGTCGGGGAAGCTCTTGCGCTCGGTGACGACTGCGCCGGCGCCGACCAGGCAGTCCTTGCCGATCACCGAGTTGTTCAGCACGACGGCGCCGATGCCGATCAGCGCGCCGTCGCCGATCACGCAGCCGTGCAGCATGACGCAGTGGCCGATGATGACGCCCTTGCCGATGATGAGCGGCGCCCCGGGATCGTTGTGCAGCACGCAATTGTCCTGAACGTTGCTGTCGTCGCCGATGGTGATCGGCTCGTTGTCGCCGCGCAACACGGCGCCGAACAGGACGCTGACCCGCTCGCCGAGCGTCACGTCGCCGATGATCGTCGCGTTCTCCGCCACGAAGCAGGACGCTGGAATCACCGGCTTTTTGTCGCCGAGCTGGTAGATCGCCATTTTGTTCCCTTCCGCTACACTGGACTGTGACGGGCCCAACCTATCGGCTGTATCGCACACCGGATAGAGCCCCTTTCGCGCGCCTGCCGTCGGTGCATAATCGACCTACCGGGAGGAAAAACATGAGCGAAGTCGACGGCGCTACACTGATGGCGCGCAGCCTCAAGCAGCAAGGCATCGATCACCTGTTCGGGATCGTCGGGTTTCCGGTCGGTCCGATCGCGACGGCGGCGCAGAAGGAAGGCATCAACTACATCGGCATGCGCAACGAGCAGTCTGCGGCCTACGCGGCCCAGGCGTACGGCTACATGACCGGCCGTCCCGGCGCCTGTCTTACCGTGACCGGCCCCGGCGTGGTGCACGGCCTGGCCGGCCTCGCCAATGCCCAGCAGAACTGCTGGCCCATGATCCTGGTCGGCGGCGCCTCGGAGACTTACCGCGGCGGCATGGGTGCCTTCCAGGAAGAGCGCCAGGTCCTGATCGCCTCGCCGTTCTGCAAGTTTGCCCACGGTATCGAGAGCGTCAACCGCATCCCCTACTATGTCGAGATGGCCACCCGGCACGCGATCTACGGTCGTCCCGGCGCCTCCTATCTCGACATGCCGGACGACATCATCAGGGGCACGTGTGAACTCGACAAGGTCGTGCAGGTGCAGCGTGTGCCCGAGCCGCCGCGCATGGTTGCGCCGGGCGAGAACGTCGAGGCGGCATTGAACCTGCTCGAGAAGGCCGAGCGGCCGCTCGTGCTGGTCGGCAAGGGCATGGCGTGGTCGCGCGCCGAGGGCGAGGTGCGTGCCTTCATCGAGCGCACCCAGATCCCGTTCGTTCGTTCGCCGATGGGCAAGGGCGTGATGCCGGACGATCATCCGCTGGCAGTCTCGGCGGCCCGCACGCTGGCGCTGCAGCAAGCCGACGTCGTCTTTCTGATGGGTGCGCGGTTCAACTGGATCTTCCATTTCGGCTTGCCGCCGCGCTTCTCGAAGGACGTCAAGGTCATCCAGCTCGACATCGCGCCGGAGGAGATCGGGCACAACAAGCCGACGGAAGTGGCTTTGGTCGGCGACGGCAAGGCCATCGTCGGCCAGCTCAACAAGGCGCTCGGTAGCCGCCAGTGGTTCCATCCGACCGACTCCGCGTGGCGCAAGGCACTTGCCAAGAAGACGGCCGAGAATGCGGCGACGATCAAGCCGCAGATCGACGACGATACGGGGCCGGCAAACTACTACCGCGCCCTGCGCGACGTTGCGGCTTGGATGCCGAAGAATTCGATCCTGAGCGCCGAAGGCGCGGGCACGATGGACATCGGCCTCACCCAGTTGCCGAGCTTCGATGCACGCTCGTGCCTCAATGCCGGTACTTACGGCACGATGGGTGTCGGTCTCGGCCAGGCGATCGCCGCCTGCGTCGCCCAGCCCGGCCGGCCGGTCATCCACCTGTCGGGTGACTCGGCGATCGGCTTCTCCGGCATGGAGATGGAAACACTGGTCCGTTATGGATTCCCGGTGAAGATCGTCGTCCTGAACAACGGCGGCATCGGCCCCGGCATGCCGGAGATCCCGGAAAACCCGATGATGAACCTCAAGCCCAACGCGCTGATCTACGGCGCCCGCTACGACAAGATGATGGAGGCGTTCGGCGGCAAGGGTTTCTTCGTCGAGGATCCAAAGAAGATTCGCGGAGCGCTCGACCAGGCGATGGCCCACAATGGGCCGGCCTTGGTCAACGTCGTGCTTTCGCAGAGCTCTGCTCGCAAGGCGCAGCAGTTCGCCTGGCACAGCTGATGTAGTGACGAATCAAAAAAGGGCCGGCCCATTTCCGGCGCGGCCCTCACGGGAGGGATCGCCATGCAGGATCAGGTAAGGCAGCCGGATATCGCGACCGCGACCCAGCCGGCACTCAAAGGCATCAAGGTGCTCGACCTCACCCAGTTCGAGGCGGGACCGTCGTGTACCGAGGCGCTTGCCTGGTTTGGTGCCGATGTCGTCAAGGTGGAAGAGCCCAGCCGCGGCGAGCCCGGCCGCTGGGGAATGAGCGATCGGGCCGACGCCGATTCGCACTATTTCATCTACTACAACCTCAACAAGCGCAGCATCACCTGCAACCTCAAGAGCGAGGAGGGCAAGGCGCTGCTGAGGCGAATGATTGAGAAGGCCGACGTGCTGATCGAGAACATGGCGCCGGGCACTTTCGCGCGTCTGGGCTTCGACTGGGAACGCCTGCACGCCCTCAATCCGCGGCTGATCTTTGCCCAGGTCAAGGGTTTCGCGCCGGAGAGCCCGCATGCGAACTATCTCGCCTTCGACATGATTGCCCAGGCGATGGGCGGCACGATGGGCGTGAACGGCCATCCCGACCAACCGCCCGTGCGGCCCGGCCCGACCATCGGCGATACCGGAACCGGCATGCTGTGCGCGATGGGCATCCTGGCGGCGCTCTACCAGCGCATGGCGACCGGCCGCGGCCAGCATATCCAGATCGCGATGCGCGACGCGATGCTGAATTACTGTCGCACGCCGATGAGCCGCCAGGCCGCGCTCAAGGAACAGCTGCCGCGCGGCGGCAACACGGTGCCCGGCATTGCGCCGGGCGGCCTCTACAAATGCGCGCCTGGAGGATTGGACGACTTGGCCTATGTCTTTTGCTCCCGCGGCAATGAGGACCATTGGCGGCGCCTGGTGAAGGCGATCGGCCGCGAGGACCTGCTCAACGATCCGCGCATGGTCGACGGTCCGACGCGGGGCAAGCACCGGGAGGCGGTCGACGCTGCCATCAACGAGTGGACATCCAAGCGCACCAAGCAGGAGGTTACCAGGATCATCGCCGGCGCCGGTGTTCCCTGCGGCGCTGTCATGACCACGCTCGAGCTACTGCACGACCCGGACCTGCATGCGCGCGGGATGATGCAGGAGATCGACCATCCGGTGCGCGGCAAGGTCACCGTGCCCGGTTGGCCGGTCAAGATGTCGGACACCAAGGTGCCGCTGAAATCCTCGCCGGTTCTCGGCGGCGATTGCGAAGCGATCTATGGCGAATGGCTCGGCTGCTCGCCCAAGGAAGTCCGCGACATGAAGCAAGCCAAAGTGATCTGAGAGCGGCGCGAACTGAGGGTCACTGCCCCCGCAAATGACAGTCGCCATTGCAAGGGGCGGCGTGAAATCTGGGATGAACCGGCCAAAGCGCTAGTCCCAGCGCCATCGGAAACGTCTCGCGCGCGTGGGATTCTGGACTGCTGTCAGGCGCGGATATGGGAGCTGATTACGTTCCTTCCCTTAACGTAAGTCTTCCTTGACGTTAACGGAAGGCAGAGCTAATACGCGGCGTCATGTCCGTCGTGTCCCCCATCGAGAGCGAAGGATCGCGAGATCCGCAGCGGATCTACAGCATCGCCGAGCTGGCCCGCGAGTTCGCGATCACCG
>CAZHQA010000147.1:0-2581 GCA_964533955.1 uncultured Reyranella sp.
CCGGGTCGAGGGCTCGCTCGACCAGCTGATCGCCGTCACGCAACGGCTGGTGGCCGTCGCCTCGCCCAATCCGCCGAGCGACACGGAGGAGATCGCCCGGGTGGCCGAAGCGCTGCTGCGCGAGATCCCCGGCATCGACGTCGACGTGATCGAGCCGGCGCCCCGAATCAAAAGCCTGATCGGCCGCATCCGCAGCGGCAAGGCGGGCCGTCGCCTGATCTTCAATGGCCATCTCGACACTTTCCCGATCCTCGAGCAGTTGCCCTGGACCGTGCCGCCGCTGGGCGGCGTCCTGAAGGAGGGCAAGCTCTACGGCCGCGGCGTCTGCGACATGAAGGGCGGCATGGCCTGCTCGCTGCTGGCCGCCAGGCTGCTGGCCGAGAACAAGGCTGCGTGGTCGGGCGAGATCGTCCTGACGCTCGCCGGCGACGAGGAAAACATGGGCTCGCTCGGCACCGGCTGGATGCTGGAGCACGTGCCGCATGCCAGGGGCGACGCCAATATCTGCGGCGACGTCGGTTCGCCCAGAATTGTGCGCTTCGGCGAGAAGGGCCTGATGTGGGTCGAGGTCGAGGCGACGGGCTCGCCGGCGCATGGCGCACATGTGCATCGCGGCACCAATGCCATCGACCGCCTGCGTACCGCGCTCGACCGGCTGAAGGATCTCGAGCACCTGCCGTTCCAGGCGCCGCCCTCCGTGACGGCTGCCATCATCCAGGCCAAGCCGATCTCCGAGGCGCTCTCCGGCACCGGCGAATCGGAGACCTTGCAGCGCGTGACGGTGAACATCGGCACGATCGAGGGTGGAACCTCGCCCAACCTCGTGCCGACCCACGCCATCGCGCGTGCCGACATCCGCCTGCCCGTCGGCATGACGACCGACGTGCTGGCGGCCAGGCTCGACGAGTGGCTGGGACCGCTCCCGGGAGTCAGCTGGCGCGCGATCCGTCGCTTCGAGCCTTCCTTCACGCCGCCCGACAGCGAGATCGTGGCGCGCACTGCCAGCGTCGCGCACGAAGTGCTGGGCGAGGCGCCGGCGGTGAACATGCGGGTCGGCGGGTCGGATTCGCGCTGGTATCGCCCGGCTGGCGTGCCGACCGTCGTGCTGGGACTCACCCCCTACAACATGGGCGGTGCGGACGAATATGTCGTGGTCGACGAGCTGCTGGCCGTCGCCAAGATCCACACCCTCGTCGCCTTCGACTATCTTTCCGCGGGACAATGACCATGGACAAGCTTTCCGACGCCGATCTCTTCACCTCGCCCATGACCTTCATGGGCGCGCCCTACGGCCGGCCGGGTCCCGCCAACAAGGCGGCGATCCTCGGCATCCCCTTCGACTGCGGCACCAACATGCGCATCGGCGCGCGCGGCGGCCCCGATTCGGTGCGCCAGCAATCGGCGCTGATGCGGCGCTTCAATCCGACCAACGCCGACTTCGATCCGGTGGCCGCCCTGGGCCTCGTCGACTGCGGCAACGTCAGGCTCACGCCCAGCAAGATCGTCGATGCCTTCGAGCGCACCGAGCAGGCGGTCGACCGCATCGTCGCGGCGGGCGCCGTGCCGATCACCATCGGCGGCGACGGCTCGGTGACCGTCCCAGTGGCGCGCGCGGTCGGCAAGAAGCACAAGAAGATGGCGGCCCTGCACATCGATTCGCACACCGACTCCTACCCCTACGGCGCGGAGGAAAAGTACAACTCCGCCACCCAGTTCACGCACGTCGCCGAGGAAGGCCTGGTCGATCCCGAGTTCTCCTGGCATGTCGGCATCCGCAGCACGACCTACGCGCAGGGCGTCGTGCCGCGCGCGATGAGCCTCGGCTACAAAGTGGTGTCGATCGACGAATTGGTGCGCGGCGGCTTTGCCCAGCGCATGGCCGAATTCCGCGACAAGGTCGGCAAGCGGCCGGTCTATCTCTGCTTCGACATGGACGTGTTCGACCCTGCGGTCGCCCCGGGCGTCTGCACGCCCTCATGGGGCGGTCTTTCGGCGCGCGAAGGCATCGAGCTGCTGCGCTGCCTGACCGACCTCAATATCGTCGCCGTGGATGTAAATACGGTGAGCCCGCCGCAGGACATCAACGGCATGGCGGCCCATCTCTGCGCCCACGTGATCTACGAAACGCTGGTTCTGCTGTGCAGGCAGATGGGGCTGGCCGGCGGCAGCTAGCGGTTCACCACCAGGTTTGATAGCGTGCGGCGTCAACCGGCGGATAAGCCGGAGGCGAAAACATATGGTCTGGGAGGATCACCCGATGGAAGCTGTCGAAGCTTCAGCCATGCGCAAGGTCTATCTGCGCCTGCTGCCGTTTGCCATCATCTGCTACATCCTGGCCTACATCGACCGCATCAACAGCAGCTTTGCCGCGCTGACAATGCGCGAAGACCTGCACATGTCGGCCAGTGACTTCGGCTTCGCCGTCGGTACCTTCTACTGGGCCTACTTCCTGTTCGAAGTGCCGTCCAACGTGATCATGGAGAAGGTCGGCGCCCGCATCTGGATCGCCCGCATCATGATCACCTGGGGCATCTTCGCCACCGCGACCGCCTTCGTCACCGGCACCACGAGCTTTGCGATC
>CAZHQA010000147.1:2681-11055 GCA_964533955.1 uncultured Reyranella sp.
ACCGTGGCGAACTCCAACATGACGGTCGGCTGGCTCACCATGATCCCCTACATCTGCGGCGGCATCGCGCTCGTGGTGTGGGGCCGCGTCTCCGACAAGATGAACGAGCGGCGCTGGAACCTGCTGCTCGCCTGCGTGCTGTCGACCGGCGGGCTGGTGCTGGCCGGCCTGACCATGGGCACGTGGTGGGCGCTGGTCGGCATGTCGCTCGCCGCCATGGGCTTCTACGGCTCCAAGGGTCCGTTCTTCGCCATGCCGCCGATGTTCCTGAGCGGGACGGCGCTGGCGGCGGGCTTCGCCTGGATCAACTCGATCGGCAATCTCGGCGGCTTCTTCGGACCGTGGTGGATCGGCATCATGAAGGACGCCACCGGCAGCTACTCGGGCGGCCTCTACGGCCTGGCCCTGCTCAGCCTCGTCTCGGCCGTCGTGTGTGCGCTGTTCCTGCACATCCCCGACCCGACGAGAGCGGAAGATCCCAAGCCACGGCTCGCACCCGCTCAATAAGACCGCAGTGGTGAGGCGGCAGTTCCTCGCCCTGCTGCTGGCGCTGCCGTTCACCACGGCGGCGCGGGCAGAGTATCCGGAGCGGCCGATCCGCATGATCGTGCCGTTCCCGCCGGGCGGCGTCACCGACGTGGTGGCGCGCGTCACGGCCGAGCGATTGAGCGCCGATCTCGGCCAGCAGGTAGTCGTCGAGAACAAGGCCGGGGCCGGCAGCGTGATCGGGGCGGAAGCGGTCGCCAAGTCGACGCCCGACGGCTACACGATCCTGTTCACCACGCCCGCGCACACGATCAATGCGGCACTGCGCGTCTCGATGCCCTACGACACGCAGAAGGACTTCGCGCCGATCTCGGTCATCGGCCAGGTGCCGATGCTGCTGGTCGCCCATCCGACGCTGCCGGTCGGTGACTTCCCCGCCTTCGTCGAGTTTGCGCGCAGGAATCCCGGCAAGATCAACGTCAGCCACGCCGGCAACGGCACCCTGCCGCACGTCATGATGGAGCTCCTGATGGTCAAGGAGCGCATGCAGGTCACCAACGTGCCGTATCGCGGCGCGGCGCCCGCGCTGGCCGACCTCGTGGCCGGTCAAGTCCAGGCCAAGCTCGACACCTACACCACTTCGGCGCAGTTCGTCGCCGACCGGCGGCTGAAGCCGCTCGCCGTCACCGCCGTGCGGCGGCTGAAGCAGCTCCCCGAGGTGGCGACAGTGTCCGAGACGGTGCCGGGCTTCGAGGGCTATCTCTGGATGGGCATCGTGGCGCCGGCCGGCACGCCTCCCGCCATCCTCGACAAGCTCTCGGCGGCGGCGCGGCGCGCGGTCGCGCGGCCCGACGTGCAGGCGCGCTTCGACAAGGACGGCGTCGAATCAGTCGGCAGCAGCCCGGCCGAGTTCAAGGCGCAGGTCGACCGCGAGATCGCGCAATGGCGCGAGCTCGCCAAGCAGGCCGAGATCAAGGTCGAGTAGCGAGCCGATCGACCCTCAGGGACGCAGCAACCGGTCGAAGAAGGCCCGGGTCCGCGCCTCGGCATCGGGAGCCGCAGTTGCGTCGTAGGCGAGGTGATGACCGAGATAGTTTCGCGGCTGCGCCCTGTTGTCGAAGCTGTGATAGGCGTTGGGATAGTAGATCGCCTCCACCAGCTCGGGGCGCGTGAAGCCCGCCCTTTGCAGCTTTCGACAATTGTCGGCCGGCGTCCAATCGTCCTTGTCGCCGATCAGGATGAGCAGCGGCACCGACACATCGTGGTCGAAGGCCGACCAGCAGACGGGGTAGTAGGCGACGGCGGCCTTGAGGCCGCGCGCCGCGAGGCCATAGTCCTTCTGGACCGCGCGCATCGCCGTCCAGCCGCCATGGCTGTGACCGATCAGCCCGTAGCTGCCGCGCTGCACGAACGGCTGGCTGTCGAGAAAATCGAGGGCGCCCGCGACGTCGGCGACCCGCATGCTGCCGCTCACGACCGTGCCCTTGGTGCAAACCTGCGTCACGCCGCGCGGCCCGAAGCTGTCCGGCGCCAGCACGACGTAGCCCCAACTCGCGATCAGCCTGCCCCAGGAAGCCGTGTGCCGGCTGACGCCGCTGCACGGATGGGCCAGCACGATGGCAGGAGACGGACCGGCGCGGTCCGGGCGGTAGATCTCGCCGGTGATCTCCGGCCCGGCCGGCGAGCGGCCGACCGCAAGGCTTGGGAAATGGACGCTCTCGGCCCGTGCCTCGACCGCCATGACGAGCAGCAGAATCGCAACGAGAAGGCGCATGGCCCATAGTAGGCCAAACATCGAGAGGCACCCAACATGATCAAGACGATCGGCCTGCTGACGCGCAAAAGCGACTGGACCCACGAACGGTTCGTCCGGCACTGGGTCGACACGCATGCGCCGCTCGCACTGAAAGTGCCGGGCCTGCGCCGCTACGTGCAGAACCACATCCGCGGCGAGCGCACACGCGCCGACATCCAGGCGACCGCAGTCGAGATCGACGGCATCGCCGAGCTCTGGTTCGACGACCAGGCTGCGCTCGAGGCGGCCGCGCGCACTCCCGAGATGAAGGCGCTGCACGCCGACGGCGCGCTCTTCATCGGCCGCATCAAGAGCTGGGTCGTCGAGGAGAAAGTCGTCATCGAGTAGGGCGAACGCCCTCGGTGCGATCAACCGTCATTCGGGCTCGATGCCGGCTTCCTTGGCGACCTTGGCCCACATGGCGAGTTCGCGGCGAACCTGTGCGCCGAAGACCTCGCAGGGCTCGCCGCCCGGCTCGCTGCCGAGGTCGCGCACCCTGGCCAGCATGTCTGGCTCGGCCAGCACCGCCGCGATCTCCGACTGCAGGAAGCGCGACAGCTCCGCCGGCAGCCGGCCCGGGCCGAACAGCGAGAACCAGTTCACCTGGTCGACCCCGACGATGGCGGCCTCTTCCATGGTCGGCACGTCGGCAATCACGGCCAGGCGTTGCTTGCTCGAGATCGCCAGGATCCGTGCCGTGCCGGCGCGGTGGTACGACATGGTCGAAAGCGGCGTGCTGAAGGCGACCGGGATATGGCCGCCGATCAGTTCCTGCATCATCGGTGCCGCACCCTTGTAGGCGACGTTCTCGATCTTGAGCCCGCTGCGCAAACGGAACAACTCGCCGCCCAGCCGGGTGGTGTTCTCGCTGCTGCCGAACTGGAGCTTGCCCGGCGCGGCACGCGCGGCGGCGACAAACGTCGCAATCGAGACCATGCCGGCCTTGGCCGAGCCGATCAGGGCGAGCGGGCTCGCTGCCACCGTGGTGATCGGGGTGAAATCGCGTTCGGTGTCGTAGGGCAGCTTCGTCAGCGTCGCCGGATTGACCGTATGGGCGCCCGTCATAACCATGAGCGTGTAGCCGTCGGGCGCGGCATGAGCCACGATCTCGCTGCCGACGATGCCGCTCGCACCGGCCTTGTTCTCGACGATCACCGTCTGCTTCCAGCGCTCGCCGAGGCGCGGCGCGACCAGGCGTGCCACGATGTCGGTGCCGCCACCCGGCGGATAGGGCACGATGAGGCGGACCGGTTTGGCGGGGAAGGTTTGCGCCGCCGCAAGCCGCGGCGCCAATGCCAGGGCGGCTGTCGCCACGAACCCGCGGCGCTTCAATTCCGCCATGCGTTCCCTCGTTCCCTTTTTCCCGCTGAAGACTAACATCAGGGGCAACGGAGGAAACGACCCATGTTCGACCTGGTGATCAAGGACGCCGAGATCCTCGACGGCTCGGGCGGCCCGCCGACCCACGGC
Organism: uncultured Reyranella sp.; assembly: GCA_964533955.1. Lineage (GTDB taxonomy): Bacteria > Pseudomonadota > Alphaproteobacteria > Reyranellales > Reyranellaceae > Reyranella. The sequence continues at coordinate 6,433 of CAZHQA010000147.1, forward strand.
GACCTCGGCGTCACCGGCGGCAAGATCGCCGCGATCGGCCCGAAGCTCGGCGCCGCCCGGGAGACGGTGAAGGCCGACGGCCTCGCGCTCGCGCCCGGCATCATCGACGGACACACCCATTACGACGCGCAGATCACTTGGGACCCGTTCGTCGACCCCTCTCCGGCGCTCGGCGTCACCACGGCAGTGCTGGGCAATTGCGGTTTCACCATCGCGCCGTGCAAGCCGGCCGACCGCGACCTCACCATGCGCAACCTCACGCATGTCGAGGGCATGTCGCTGGCCGCGCTGCGCTCGGGAATCCGCTGGGAGTTCGAGAGCTTTCCGCAGTATCTCGACATGCTCGAGCGACTGGGCGTCGGACCCAACGTCGCCTGCTTCTCGGGCCATTCATCGGTGCGCACCTGGGTGATGGGCGCCGAGGCGACCGAGCGCGGCGCGACCGACACGGAGATCGACCAGATGGCGGTCCTCGTGCGCGAGGCGATGGCGGCGGGCGCGGTGGGCTTCGCCTCCTCCACCGCCGAGGCGCACAACGGCGAAGGCGGAACGCCGATGCCCTCGCGACTGGCCGACGACAAGGAGCTGCGCACGCTGGTCAAGGCCATGGGCGAGAGCGGCCGCGGCGTCTACATGCTGACCAAGGGCAGCAAGACCTCGATCCCCTACCTCGAGGGCATTGCCGCCGAGGCCAGGCGCCCGGTGGTGATCGCAGCCCTCTTCCATTCCAACACCAACCCGACGGCGGCCTTCGCCACGCTCGCCCAGGTCAACGAGGCGCGTGCCCGCGGCCACAAGCTGGTGGCGCAGACCTCGTGCTGTCCGCTCAGCATGGATTTCACCTTCAAGAGCCCGTACCTGTTCGAGAGCATGGTGGCCTGGAAGCCGGCCATGGCCGCGCACGGCGAGGCCGAGCTCAGGAAGATCTACGCCGATCCGGCTTGGCGCACGGCGGTCAAGCAGGAGCTGGCCGACCGGCGCGGCCGCCTGGTCTTCAACGGCGAGTGGGACAAGCTCTTCGTCGTCGAGACGGCCAAACGCGAGAACCGCCGCATGGAAGGCGCGACGCTCGCCGACCTTTGCAAGGGCTCGGGCCGCGACCCGATGGATTTCATCCTCGACTTCGCCCTGTCGGAGAACCTCGACACGATGTTCGTGGCCCAGCTCCTGCACAACGATGAGAAGGAAGTCGGCAAGATACTGGCCGATCCGCACACCCACATCTCCCTGAGCGACGCGGGCGCGCACCTCACCTTCTTCTGCGACGCGGGCTTCGGCCTGCACCTGCTCGGCCACTGGAGCCGCGATCTCGGCGTGCTCGACCTGCCGCAGGCCGTGCACCGCCTGACCGGCCAGCCCGCCGAGCTGTTCGGCATCGAAGGTCGCGGGCTGCTGCGCGAGGGCTACGCCGCCGACCTGATGCTGTTCGATCCGAAGACCGTGGCGCGTGGGCCCAAGCGGCGGGCGCACGACTTGCCGGCCGGCGCGGCACGCCTCACGGCCAGCGCCCAGGGCCTGCACGGCGTCTGGATCAACGGGCAGCACGTGACCGACGCGACGGGATTCTGCGCCGATCCGAAGAGCAGGCCCGGCAAGGTGCTGAGGCACTTCGCGGCATGAGAAACTGATCCTCGGCATCGCCACCACATCTGGTGATGGCCGAGGAATCAGACGGGAATCTGACGGGCGCCTTCCAGACATAGAGCCGCGCGAGCGTCGATCACTACACGCGGTCTCCGCTTTTGCCCATTTCGGTGACTGGCCAACGATTCCCGATCGGGCACTCCAACGCATACGCACTTCAACTTCGGACCGATGCCTCCCGGCATGGTACGTGCACACCCCTCGAAGCGACGATTCTCGCCATTGGAAGGTCATGGCATAACCTTGCCATGAGCAAGCCCCGACTCCCCGCCTTCGACCCGAAGGATCTCTCCGAGAGCAACGCCACGTCCTATCCGGACAAGTTCAAGGCCATCAATTCGCGGCGCTGGAACCGTCGCCTGGGCGACCATGTCGGGCTGAGCAACTTCGGCGTGAACCTCACGCGCATCGAGCCCGGCGCGCAATCTTCGGCGCGCCACGCCCACGCCAGGCAGGACGAGTTCATCTGGGTGGTCGAGGGCGAGGTCGTGCTCGAGACCAACGAGGGCAGCCAGACGCTCGGGCCCGGCATGTGCGCGGGCTTTCCCGCCGGCTCGGGCAACGCCCATCGCTTCGTCAACAAGACGGCGAAGGACGCGGTCATCCTGGTGATCGGCGATCGCACGCCGTTCGACGAGATCACCTACCCCGACATCGACAACCACGCCACGGCCGGCGCCGACGGCAAGTACGCGCACACCCGGAAGGACGGAACGCCGCACTGAGAAGGTGCGGAATATCACCGTAAAATACCTGCGAGACGCCTATAGCGACGCTGGCCACTCGTTCCCGAGTGCCTATCTCCCTCCAAAGGAGAATGTCGATGCAGCGGCGCTTGTTTGCCCCGACCACGGCCCTCACGGCAGCCATCCAATCGTGGCTGTCCTCGCTGCGGACCCTGGTGCCGATCGAGGCGCTGACCTACCGGCCCGAACTGCACTACATGCGCGGTCCCCGCCACAGGTAGGGACGGCAAAATTCCCAGCGCTCGCCTCCAGACCAACCTCCGGAAACTCCGGAATGTCTGGCGGAGTTCGCGGGGTTTCCGGGGTACCCTCCCGGGACTCTTCGCTCAGCACCTCCCGGTAGAGCATCGCTCGCGCAGCACGTCCGCCACGCTGGCAACGGCGAGCTCGATGTCGCGATCGGTCGTCGCCCAATTGCAGACGGAAATGCGCATCACGCGCCGGCCATTCCAGATGGCGCCGCCGAACCAGGCGACACCCTTGTCCTGGACGGCGCGGATCACCTCGTCGGTGGCGCGGTCGTGGTGGCCGTCGGCGCCGAGGAACCGCACCAGGCCCTGGTTGATGACTGGCGCCGACACCACTTCCGCCCCCGGCAGTTCGCCAATGCCGTGCACCAGCCGATCGGCATGGGCACAGCAGCGCTCGACGATCTCGCCGATGCCGGCGCGGCCGAGGGCGCGGATCGCGGCATAGGCCGGGAAGCCGCGGCCGCGGCGCGACCATTCGGGATTGAAATCCTTCTGGTTGCGCAGCTCCTCGTGCGGAACCGAATAGCTCGCGTCCTGAGCGAAGGCGGCGCGATGGGCGGCGGCATGCGCCACGAACACCATGCCGCTGTCGAACGGCAGGTTCAGCCACTTGTGGCCGTCGGTCGCCCAGGAATCGGCCTGCTCGACGCCCACCAGCAAATGCCGGTGGCGCGCGCTGGTATTGGCCCACAGGCCGAACGCACCATCGACATGCACCCAGGCGCCGGCCTCGCGCGCCACGGCGCAGGCTTCGGAAAAGGGATCGAAGACGCCGGTATTGAGATCGCCGGCCTGGAGCCAGACGACGGCGGGCGCCGGCCCCGACTGCCGCAGCGCGTCGGCCAGCGCGCCCGGGCGCAGGCGACCATGGTTGTCGGCGCCGACATAGTGGACGGCATTGGTGCCGATCCCCAGCAGGCGGGCCGAGCGCAGGATCGATTCGTGCCGGCTCTCGGTGGTCAGGATGCGAAGTGGCGGCGCGCCGGAGAGGCCGGCCGCTTCGACGTCCCAGCCGCGGTCGCGCAGCAGCTTGTGGCGGGCCGCCGCCAGGGCCGTGGTGTGGGCCATCTGGCAGCCGGTCACGAAGGCAAACGAGGCCGCCTGCGGGAGGCCTAGCAGCTCCTTCATCCAGGCGCCGCAGACATCCTCGACCACCGCCTCGGCGGGGGCGGTCAGGTTGGAGGCTGCATTCTGGTCCCAGGTCGAGGTCAGCCAGTCGGCGGCGATCGCCACCGGCAGGGTTCCACCGATCACCCAGCCGAAGAAACGGCCACTGGTCGAGCCCATCAGCCCGCCCTCGGTGTCGCGCACCAGCTCGTCGATGACGGTTGTGGCGTCGAGGCCGTTCTCGGGCAGGGGCTTGCCGAGGCGCCGGCGCAACTCGGCCAGACTCGCGGTCGCCGCGATGGGCCGCGACGGTATTTCATCGAGATAGCGCGCGGCATGCTCGGCCGCGGCGGCAAGGACGTTGGCATGGGTCATACGGAACCAATGGCATCGGCGGCCCATCCGCTGCTTCGGCCACTGCCGAACTATCGCCGCGTCAGTGCCTTCTCGCGCAGCCGGCTCCATTGCGACAGGGCAAAGCAGGAAAACCAGTAGATCGCGCCGGCAAAGACGTAGGCCTCCATGTTCATGCCGACCCAGGCCGGGTCCGCCAGCGCCGCCTGGGCGATGCCGAGCAGGTCGAACAGCGAGACGATCAGCACCAGGGTGGTGTTCTTGAAGAGCGCGATGAACTCGTTGGTCATGGCGGGCAGCGCGATCCTGAGCGCCTGCGGCAGCACGATCTTCTGCTGGATGCGCCAGTAGCCCAGGCCGAGCGCCTGTGCCGCCTCGGCTTGCCCGTCCGGCAGCGCCTGCAGGCCGCCGCGCACGGCTTCCGCCATGTAGGCGGCAATCACGAAGGCGAGGCCGATGATGGCCCGCGCGAGCCGGTCGACGTCGAAGCCGGTCGGCATGATCAGCGGCAGCAGGATCGA
>CAZHQA010000147.1:11155-13136 GCA_964533955.1 uncultured Reyranella sp.
GCGCGAGCCGGTCGACGTCGAAGCCGGTCGGCATGATCAGCGGCAGCAGGATCGAGGCGAGGAAGATCACCGTGATGATCGGCACGCCGCGCCAGAACTCGATGAACACCACCGAGGCGAAGCGGATCAGCGGCAAGCGCGAGCGCCGGCCGAGCGCGAGCAGGATTCCCAGGGGCACGGCTATCAGTCCGGCATAGATCGCGAGAAACAGGGTCAGCATCAGCCCGCCCCATTCGCGCGTCTCGACCAGCCCGAGGCCGAGCCCGCCATGGATGAGCCAGATGCCGACCAGCGGGAGGACGATGACGAGGGCCGCGGTGATCTCGCGACGACGCGGCAGGCGGCGCCAGGAAAGCAGCGCGCCCGCCAGCACGATCAGCACGCCCAGAAGGTCGACGCGCCAGCGCTCGCCCACCGGGTACTGTCCGTACATGAACTGGCCGAAGCGGGCGCGGATGAACACCCAGCAGGCACCCGTTCCCTTGCAATCGTCCCGGCTGGTGCCGTTCCAGGTGGCGTCGACCAGCAGCCAGTCGACCAGCGGGACGGCGATGCGCCAGACGATGTAGAGGCAGACCAGCGTGACCGCCGTGTCGAGCCAGGTCGCGAACAGGCGCTGACGCAGGGTCTGGATCCAGCCGGCGGTCATCGCGTCACCAGGCGATGGCGGGCATTGTACCAGTTCATGAACAGCGACACGGCGATGCTGAGCGCCAGGTAGATCGACAGCGTGATGGCGATGATCTCGATCGCCTGGCCGGTCGCCACCAGGACCGAACCCATGAACACCGAGACCAGCTCGGGATAGGCGATCGCCGCGCCGAACGAGGAGTTCTTGATCAGGTTGAGGTACTGGCTGGTCATCGGCGGGATGATCACGGGCATGGCCTGCGGGATCACCACCAGCCGGATGACGCGCCCGGGCGTCAGCCCGAGGGCGCGCGCCGCGTCGATCTGGCCCTGACGCACCGACAGCACGCCGCCCCTGACCACCTCGGCGATGAAGCCCGCGGTATAGGTCGAGAGCGCGGCAAACAGCGCGACGAACTCCGGGACCAGCACGAAGCCGCCGCGATAGTTGAAGCCGCGCATCGCCGGCACGTCCCACGTCGTGAGCGCGCCGGCAGCGAAGAAAGCGGCGAGCGGCAGCGCGCCGCACAGCACGAAGCCCGCGATCCAGGTGGGAAAGTCGCGTCCGGTGCGGGCCTGGCGCGCCCTCGCCCAGCGCGCGATGGCCCACTGCGCGACGATCAGCAGGGCCGTGACGAGCAGCGCCCAGCGAAAGCCCGTGGCGTCGACGGGCAGCGGGATGGAAAGGCCGCGGCGATTGAGGAACGCGACGTCGAGGAAGCTGAGGCTCTCGCGCGGCGCGGGCAGTGCGGCGAGCACGCCGAAATACCAGAACAGCACGAAGAACAGCAGCGGGATGTTGCGCACGAACTCGACATAGGCGCCGGCGAGCGAGGACAGCAGCCAGTTGCGGCTGAGCCGCAGCAGCCCGACGGTGAAGCCGACCACCGTCGCCACCACGATCGAGCAGGCCGAGACGATCAGCGTGTTGACGACGCCGAGCCAGAGCAGCGCCAGGATGTTGTCGCTCGGCTTGTAGCCGGTGAGGTTGAACGGCACCTCGATGCCGCTGTCGCGCCACAGGAAATTGAATCCCGACGCGATGCCCGCCTTCACCATGTTCTGCGAGGCGTTGCGCACGAAGAACCACACGACCAACACCAGCGCCAGGGTCGCCGCGGCCTGCCACAGGACATCGCGCACCTTGCGGTCGCGAAGGAGGCGGATCATGGGGACCGCGGGCCTCCAGGCCCTCTCATGGGAGCGCGCAACTCCAGTTGCGCATCTTTCACGAGCGCCACTGGAGTGGCGCGCTCCGATGAATGATGAGCGGGCCTGAAGGCCCGCGGTCCCTGGAGATCACTGGAAGGGGGGCGTGTAGAGCAGGCCGCCCTTGGTCCACAGCTCGTTG
>CAZHQA010000148.1:0-3302 GCA_964533955.1 uncultured Reyranella sp.
TGCGCCGACGCGGCAAACTACATCACCGGCCAGGAGCTGGTGATCGACGGCGGCATGACCGCCGGCGGCCGGCCGCCGCCGCGGCCTGGAGCATGATGGAACCACGATCTTCCGTGCGCGCGAACCGCACCTGATAGGGCTCGCGATCGGCGCATCCAGGGCGCGACACGGGCCGTTCACCAGGAGGAGATCGGGCCACTTTTTCGGTTGCAGAGCCGATCCCAGCCCTGACGTCCTGTCATCCACCGGCCAGCCGGCTGGACGGGCGGCGCGCCGCATGTGACCATTTCGCGGGAGGCAGGTGGTCTGGGCTTCTTGGGGGGAGCATGGGGATCGGCAGGAGCTGGAGATTGGCGCTTTTCGGCGCCGCGTTGCTGCTACCGGAGGTGGCGGCGGCCGATCCCATTGCCGGATCCGTCAGCCAGGTTGGTGCCTGGAGGGTAACCGCTCATACGCGCGGCAGGAGTGCCGTTTTCGACCATTGCTCGCTTTACCGCATGCAGAACGAAGGCTTCGGCCTTGCGATGAGCTACCAGCCGACCAGCGGCATCTGGCTCATGGGAGCGGAGGCGCCCGAGTGGAACCTGCCGCCCAACGAATTTCATACCGGCACAGTCGAGGTCGGCGCGTCGTCGTATACGTTCACCGGTCGTCCGGCCAATCCGCATGCCCTGGACTTCAACGTCGCCCCCGAGATCTTCGGGCAACTGAAGTCGGGCTTGCGGCTCGTCGTCACCGTCAACCGCACCCGCCACCAGATCAGCCTCGACGGCATCGAGGCGGCGACCCAGCGTGTACGCGAGTGCGCGCGCCAGTACGCTGCGATGCCGCCGGCGACGACTCCGGCGCCGGCGCCGAATGTTCCGCCGGGCGCTGCGCCTGTCTCGTTGGTGGCGGCTGTACAGACGTTGCTGGCACGGCTTGGCTACGATCCGGGGCCGATCAACGGCGAGATCGGCCTCAAGACGAACATGGCGATCTCGGCTTTCCAGAAGAGCATCGGCGAACGCGGCGACGGCCTGCCCTCGGAAGCCGTACGCGCCCGACTCGAAAGGGCCGTCGCCGAGCGGACGGCCGCCGTCACGGCGGCAGCGACCCCGACGACCAGGGAAAAGTTGGCGGTCGCGAGTACGGGCACGGGGTTCTACATCTCATCCGACACGGTCGTGACCAATTTCCACGTGGTCAACGGCTGCACGGAGTTGCGCCTGCACAAGAACGGCGGCGACCGGGGCGCCGTGCGCGTGGCTGCGACCAGCCGGGCCGACGATCTGGCGGCGCTTCGCACGCAGGCGCCGGCAAAGGAGTTCCTCAAGCTGCGGGTCGGCGCGCCGATCAAGGCGGCGGAGCCCGTGCTGGTGTTCGGCTATCCGCTGGCCGAGGCATTGTCTTCGGCGGGGAACACGACGCTCGGCAATGTCACTGCGCTCGCCGGCATGCGCGACGATTCACGCTACATCCAGATCTCGGCGGCGGTGCAGCCCGGCAACAGCGGCGGTCCGGCGCTCGACGAGGCGGGACGTGTGATGGGCGTCGTCGTCTCGAAGCTGAACGCGCTCGCGATCGCGCGCCTCACCGGCGACATTCCGCAGAATGTCAATTTTGCGATCAAGGTGTCGACTTTGGTGGCCTTCCTCGAGGCGAACGGGGTCGCTTACTCGCCGGCCGAGCCGGCGTCGCGCGAGCTGCCGGTCACGCAGCGCGCCGAGCGCGCCGAGCAGAGCAGCACCCTGATCGAGTGCTGGAAGTGACGCACCACGGTCGTGGTCAGAAGTTGACCGGATAGGGCGACAGCTCGCCGTTTTCGTAGCGCTTGGGAAGATCGGGTGTCACGTTTTCCCACACGTAGAGCATCGAGCGCTTCTTCGAATAGCCCTGGTGGCGAATGTCGGCCGGCATGGCGGCGACGTCACCGGCCTTCATGGTGACACGCGCTCTGGGCGCGCCGGTGTTCTTGTCCGCGACATCCCAGACGATCTCGTCGGACAGTTGAATGAACCACTCGACGCGGTCGTTGCCGTGAAACACCGGCAGGATGTACTCCTCGGTGGTCGGGCAGGCGAGCGAGGCCCGGCAGACTGCGGTCACCGACGGATTCCAGGTGACGTCGGAGCGGCTGAGGTACTTGAACAGGCTGAAGGCGTGCAGCTGTCCCTCGAAGCCGGGCTCGGCGACGATTTCCGGTTCGTCCTGCGGCACGTCGGCGAAGGCGCGGTTGACCGGCATGTCGTCCCGCAGAGGCGAGTCACCCGGCAGCCCCGGCATGCGTTTGGTCTGGACGCGCGTGCGCTCGATCGCCTCGATGTTCTCGCCCTGTTTCGCGCCAAAAGCAGTGCCGGTCTCGACCGGCGCGGCGAAGGGGTCGAACCCTTCATTGACCCAATCGCGCAGGATGGCCTTGAAGGTCGCCATGATGTGTGCCGCCTCGAAGCGTTCGGTGTAATCGACGCCCGCTTCCTTCATCACGCCGTTGAAGCTGCCGGCGTACATGTCGACCTGGCCGTAGAGATTGCGCGTGCCGATGACGTGGTCGAAGTTGACCCAACCATAAAAGAAGTTCCAGGCGACATCGCGCATGCAGGCGCGAAGGAAGGCTTCGGCCGACATCTGGTGCGATCGCACCTGTCCCTTGGCGGGCCACTTCACGGTGACGAAATATTCGTCGCGCGACAGTTCGAACTTGCCCAGCTTGAACGATCGGTATCCGCTTTCGTTGCTGCGATCCGTGGCGATGACTTGTGCAGCTGCTGCCGACATGGCCGTCCTCCCTACTTGAGGCAGATCTCGTCCCACTTCTGCCGGCTGAGTTGTCCTTCGATCGTCTGCTGCAAGATCACGCCGAGCTTGGTTGCGGTGAAGCGATAGCCGCAGCCCGCCGGCAGCAACGCCTGGTGACCGCGCTTCAGCCGGATCAGACCCATCCGTCGTCCCTCGGGCGCCTCGCCGATCTCAACGGCGCCCTGACCCGCTGTCGGCGGGTTCGCCAGTTTGACCAATTCGATCTCGATCTCGCCGTCCATGCACAGCGCAAACTCGTCATGGGCACAGGCGAACCACGGCGAGCGGTCTTCGGCCCGCATCACCTCCTGGACGTATTCGAGGTTCTTGCCGACGACGACGCGCTCGTACGGCGCCGATTTCGAGGCCACTTCGAAGATGTTGGAAAAGACGTAGTGTTTCGGATCGCCGCTGACGATCTCGATGTCGCCCTTCTGGTAATCGTTGATCGACCCGAAAACCGTGTTGGACATCGGCTTTCTCCTCCCTGGCCCGAATGCTCATTCTGGGCGTGGTGACCGGCC
>CAZHQA010000148.1:3402-7069 GCA_964533955.1 uncultured Reyranella sp.
CGGCTCAGGACAGCTGCTCGTCCATCAGCTTGAGCGCCTCGGCGGCGAAGGCGCGCATGTTGGCGACGCGGTCGGCCGAGCCGGTGCGCAAGGTCCGCGCGATCTTGCCTTTGGGGCCGACGACCGCGACGCAGGTGTGACCCGCCGGATCGCCGTAGGAGTTGCCGGTCGGGCCGGAGGCGCCGGTCTCGGCCAGGCCCCAGGTCGTGTTGAGCTGGCCGCGCACCAGCTCGGCGGCGAGCAGCGCCCACGGCTCGGAGGACGAACGGATGCCGGCGCGCTTGGACGGCGAGGCCGTCAGGAAGGCCTCGCCCGCCGGACGCGTATAGACCACCGCGCCCCCCATGAAATAGGCCGAGGCGCCGGGCACGGCGAGCAGCACGGCCGAGACCAGGCCGCCCGATGAGGACTCCGAAACGCCGATCGTTTCCTTGCGCGCTTTCAGCTTCTCGCCGACGCGCTTGGCCAGGGGCAGGAGCGATTCCATGGGCTCAATCCTTCTTGCGGTCAGTGAAGATGCCGAGCGCCAGGGGGACCGACGTGCCGATCCACAGCGCGCGGTCGCGATGGTCCTCGAGATCCTGCCCGGTGTTGGGATGGATGAACACGGTGAGATCGCCGTGGTTGAGGGTCAGCCAGGAGATCAGGGGGGCGAACTGCTCGTTCCTGAAATGCACCTGGTAGCTGAACATCGGGTGCGGGCCGACCGGTTTTTCGTGAAAACGGCCCATGTCGATGTCGAAGGACTTCTCGATGCGTTCGCGCAGGGCCCATGCCCGGTCTCGCGTGGCGGCATCAAAATAGACGTGGGCGTGCCAGTCGGTGATTTGGGGGGTGATCTGCGGGGTTTCCATGCCTCGACCCTATGCTAGCCTTCTCGCATCATGAACTTCGATTTCTCAGACGACCAGAAGCTGCTCAAGGAGCAGGTCCGCAAGTTCCTCACCGACAAGTGCCCCATGAAAGTGGTGCGCCGCGTGCTGGATGGCAACGAGACCCATGCCGAGGAGGTCTGGAAGGGCCTGGTCGAGCTGGGCGTGCCGGCGACGGCCATCCCGGAGGCCTATGGCGGGCTGGGCCTGTCGCCGCTCGAGCTCTGCGTCGTCGCCGAGGAGATCGGCCGGGCGGCGGCGCCCGTGCCGTTCGACAGCTCGGTCGTGCTGGCGACGGAAGCGCTCAAGCTGGCCGGCTCGGAAGCGCAGAAGCAGAAGTGGCTGCCGCTGCTGGCCGAGGGCAAGGCGATCGGCACGCTCGCCGTCGCCGAGGGCCCGCAGCCGCCCAAGCCGCGCAATATTTCCACGACGTTCGGCGGCGGGCGGCTCAACGGCAAGAAGGTGCCGGTGGCCGATGGCGAGGCGGCGACGTTCGCCATCGTCATGGCCAGGAACGCGCTGGTGCTCGTCGAGCTGTCCCAGACGGCGGTGAGCAGGCGGCGCGTCGAGACCATCGACCCGGCGCGCAAGCATGCCGAGCTCACCTTCAACGACGCCTCGGCCGAGCTGCTGGGCGCCGACGGCGAGGGCTGGCGCCTGCTCGAGCGCATCCACGACGCCGCGGCGGTGTACTTCGCCTTCGCGCAGGTCGGCGGCGCCGAGGCGGCGATGTGGATGGCGCGCGACTATGCCCTGCAGCGCCAGGCCTTCGGCCGCGCCATCGGCTCGTACCAGGCGATCAAGCACAAGCTCGCCGACTGCTACGTCAAGCTCGAGCTCGCCCGCTCCAACGCCTACTACGGCGCCATGATGCTGACCGACGGCGGCGCCGACCTGCCGCTCGCCGCGGCTGCCGCGCGCATCGCGGCGACCGAGGCCTACGACTTCGCCGCCAAGGAGAACATCCAGACGCACGGCGGCATCGGCTTCACCTGGGAAGCCGATACGCAGTTCCACCTGCGCCGCGCCAAGCTGATGGCGCTGTCGATCGGCGGGCCGATGGCGTGGAAGGACAAGCTGGTGACGCGCCTGGAGCAGAAGAACGCGGCGTAACGCTCTCCCCCGAAGACGGGGGAGAGGATCAGGGAAGGAAACCGAAATGGACTTCAACGACACGCCCGAAGAGGCCGCGTTCCGCAAGGAAGTGCGCGCCTGGCTCGACGCCAACGCCACCCGCAAGAGCGACGATTCGAAGAGCTTCCGCGCCCGCAACGACGATCCCAACCTGCTCAAGGCGGCCAAGGAGTGGCAGGCCAAGAAGGCGGCGGCCGGCTATGCGCGCATGACCTGGCCCAAGGAATTCGGCGGCCGCGGCGCCTCGCCCATCCTGCAGGTGATCTATCAGCAGGAAGAGGCGAACTACCTGGTGCCGCTCGGCTTCTTCGATATCGGCCTCGGCATGTGCATCCCCACGATGATGGCCTATGCGAGCCCCGAGCACCTCAAGCGCTACGTCAAGCCCGCGCTCCATGGCGAGGAGGTCTGGTGCCAGCTGTTCTCCGAGCCGGCCGCCGGCTCCGACGTCGCGGGCATCCGCACCCGCGCCGAGCGTGACGGCGATGGCTGGGTGATCAACGGCCAGAAGGTCTGGACCTCGGGCGCGCACTACTGCGACTACGGCATCATCATCACCCGCACCGACCCCAGCGTGGCCAAGCACGCCGGCCTCACCATGTTCTTCCTGTCGATGAAGAGCCCCGGCGTGGAGGTGCGGCCGATCAAGCAGATCTCGGGCGGCGCCAACTTCAACGAGGTGTTCTTCACCGACGTGCGCGTGCCTGACAGCCAGCGGCTCGGCAAGGTCGGCGAGGGCTGGAAGGCCGCGCTCACCACCTTGATGAACGAGCGGCTGGCGGTCGGCCTGCCGTCGGGCGGGCTCGACGTCGACGAGCTGATGGAGCTCGCCCGCGACACCGACCTCGAGGACGGGCCGGCGATCCGGAACCAGCAGGTGAGGGGCAAGATCGCCGATTGGTACGTCCAGCAGCAGGGCCTGAAGCTGACGCGCTACCGCACACTGACCGCGCTTTCCCGCGGCCAGACACCGGGGCCCGAATCCTCGATCATCAAGATCGTGGCGGCGCCCAAGATGCAGGACATGGGCGCCTTCGCCATGGAGCTGATGGGCCCGGCCGGCATCATGAAGGAGGAGGTGCCGCACGCCGCGGGTTTCCAGGCGCAGTGGGTCGGCGGGGCGGGCTTCCGCATCGCCGGCGGCACCGACGAGATCCTGCGCAACATCGTGGCCGAACGCGTGCTCGGCCTGCCGCAGGACGTGCGGGTCGACAAGGACGTGCCGTTCAACCAGCTGGGGAAGAAGGGCTAGCTAGGAGCGTCCTCCTCGGCGCGTGAAGGGGATGGAACCGCACGCGGCTCCATCTCATCCCATTCCGCTCTAGCAACCCGGGCAGTTAGCAACCCGGACAGTTGCGTTCCGGTCCCGGATGATACGTGCCCCCGTAGTTGCGATAGTAGTCCCCTTGCGAGTTGTAGCCATACCGCGACGCCGGCGTCTCGTTGGAGTACTGCGGCGTGTAGGCGGGGTTCGGGCTGGCACCGGGGCTGGCGTTGTAGCTGTAGTAGGTACCTGCCGGCGCTGACGCCGGCACGGTTCTTGTCGTGCTGGAGTAGGACATGCAGCCTGAACTGGCCATGGCCACAGCCAGCACGCAGCCTAATGACAGGCTCTTGATCATGTCGACATCTCCTGATTGAACGACGCGAGTGTTCAACGC
>CAZHQA010000148.1:7169-13070 GCA_964533955.1 uncultured Reyranella sp.
GGGAGGAAAACAGCCATGAATCGTCTGGACGGCAAGATCGCGTTCCTGTCGGGCGCGGCCCGCGGCATCGGCGGTGCGACGGCGAAGCTGATGGTCGAGGCCGGCGCCAAGGTGGTGATCGGCGATGTGCTCGACGAGGTCGGGCGCAAGCACGCCCAGTCGATCGGTGCGACCTACGTCCACCTCGACGTCACCAGCGAGGCAAGCTGGGCGGAGGCGATGGACGCCACCATCAAGGCCCATGGCAAGCTCGACGTCCTGGTGAACAACGCCGGAATCTTCGTCGGCAAGGGCATCGAGGACGCCTCGCTCGACGACTGGCACAAGCTCGTCGCCGTCAACCTGACCGGTGTGGTGCTGGGCACGCGGGCGGCGCTGCCGCATCTCAAGAAGACCAAGGGCAACATCGTCAACCTGGCCTCGATCGCGGGCCTGGTCGGCTCGCAGCTCGATCCGCTCTATTCGCTGACCAAGGGCGGCGTCACCCTGTTCACCAAGTCGACGGCACTGGAGTTCGGCCGCAAGGGCTACGGCATCCGGGTCAATTCGATCCATCCCGGCCTGATCGAGACCGACATGGGCCAGAAGACCTTCGTCATGCGCGCCCAGCAGGTCGGCACCAACGATACCGAGCAGGCACGCAAGAACACGCTCGCCCTGCACCCGATCGGCCGCCTCGGCGTCGCCGAGGATATCGCCAAGGGCATCGTCTTCCTGGCGTCGGACGATGCGAGCTTCATGACCGGTGCTGGCCTCGTGGTCGACGGCGGCTGGACCGCGCACTGAACGCGGGTAGGGAATTGAAAGAGGTGATGGCAATGGTCACGGTGTCATCCCGAGCGCAGCGAGGGGCCTTTACTGCGGTTTCAAAGGTCCCTCGCTGCGCTCGGGATGACAGTGGTGCCGTATAAAGCGAGAGGGAAAACGATGCGCTTCGGACTTCTGTACGAACACCAACTGCCGCGTCCCTGGGGCCCCGACACCGAGCACAAGCTGTTCAAGGACGCACTGGCCCAGGTCGAACTCGCCGACCGGCTCGGCATCGACCACATCTGGGAGGTCGAGCACCACTTCCTCGAGGAGTACGCCCATTCCTCGGCGCCCGAGGTCTTCCTCGCCGCCTGCGCCGCGCGCACCAGGAACATCCGAATCGGCCATGGCGTCGTGCTGGCGCCTCCCGGCTACAACCATCCCGCCCGCGTCGCCGAGCGCATCGCCACCCTCGACCTGATCGCCGACGGCCGGGTCGACTGGGGCACCGGCGAGTCGGCCTCGCGTGTCGAGCTCGAAGGCTTCGGCATCGATCCCGACCAGAAAAAGGCGATGTGGGCCGAAGCGGTCGAGCAGACGGCGAACATGATGGCCATGAGCCCCTATCCCGGCTTTCAGGGCAAATACTTTTCCATGCCGGTGCGCAACGTGGTGCCCAAGCCGCTGCAGAAGCCGCATCCGCCGATCTGGGTCGCCTGCTCCAAGCGCGAGACCATCCACGCCGCGGCGCGGGCGGGCATCGGCGCGCTCACCTTCGCCTTCGTCGATCCGGCCGAGGCCGGCAAATGGGCGCACGAGTACTACGACATCATCAAGAGCGACCAGTGCGTGCCGATCGGCCATTCGGTCAACGCCAACATCGCCATGGTGACCGGCTTCTCGGTGCATGCGGACGCGGCCGAAGCACGCCGGCGCGGCTCCGAGGGTTTCCAGTTCTTCGGCTATTCGCTCGGCCACTTCTACGTCTACGGCAATCACCAGCCGGGCGTGACCAACGTGTGGGAGCGTTTCGAGGCGGCCAGGGACAAGCTGCCGCCGGCCGGACGCGGCAGCGGCATCGGCACGCCGGCCGAATTGGTCGAGCATCTCAAGCAATACCAGGATGCCGGCGTCGACCAGGTCGTGTTCATCCAGCAGGGCGGGCGCAACAAGCACGAGCACATCTGCGAGGCGCTGGAGCTGTTTGCTGCCGAGGTGATGCCCGTACTCAAGGCCGACCAGGCGGCACGCGATGCGAAGAAGCAGAAGGAGCTCGCGCCCTTCATCGCGGCGGCGCTGAAGCGCAAGAAGCGGCTGGCGCCGGTCGCGCCGTCGGCAATCCCGACGGTCACCGCCTACGGCCGCAGCGTCGTGCAGGCCGAGCAGGCAACCGAGGGGCCGACCCATCACATCAACGCCGACATCGCGGTGATGATGACCGACGTGGCCGACGAGAAGAAGAAGCAGGAAGCGGCGGAGTAGAACGTCTTGCCGGACCGCGGGCCTCCGGCCCGCTCATGAATCATGAGCGAGCGAGACGCTCGCGCGGACCGAGAGAGCATGAGCGGGCCGGAGGCCCGCGGTCCCGGAAGATCAGAAGATGCCGGCGGCCAATCCGGCCGCCATGGCGGCACCCAGCTCCTCGCACTGCTGCACGAAGGCGGGCTGCCACGGGCCCTTGCAGAGCAGCGGCTCCTGCACGGCGCGCCAGCGCAGGCCCGTGAGAATGGTCTCGACGCCGCGGCGCGTGCCGGTGCCGTCCGAGCCGGCGCGGATGTAGAGCGCGCAGGGCAGGCCCTGCGTCTTCTCCAGCAGGGGATTGTACGAGCGGTCGAAGAAGTCCTTCAGCGCGCCGCTCATGTAGCCCAGGTTCTCGGTGGTGCCGAGGATGACGGCCTGAGCCGCCAGCACGTCGTCAGGACCGGCTTGCAGGGGCGCCACCGTCTTGACCTCGATGCCGGTTTCGCTCAGCGCACCTCGTTGCACCGCATCGCGCAGGGCGAGGGTGTTCTCCGACGGGGCATGTGCCACGATCAGCAGCCGTTTGGTCATAGCCGGAAGTTAGCATGTTGAAGAAGCTCCTGATCGCCAATCGCGGCGAGATCGCCATCCGCATTGCCGAGGCGGCCGCCGAGCTCGGCGTGACGACTGTCGGCATCCACTCGGAGGACGATGCGAGCTCCCTGCACACGCGGCGGGTCGACGAGGTGAGGCCGCTGAAGGGCAAGGGCGCCGCAGCCTATCTCGACATCGCGCAGGTGATTGCCGCGGCCAAGGCCGCAAAATGCGACGCCATTCATCCGGGCTACGGCTTCCTGTCGGAGAATGCCGATTTTGCACGGGCCTGCGTCGAGGCGAAGGTCGCCTTCGTCGGCCCGACGCCCGAGCAGCTCGACCTGTTCGGCGACAAGGCGCGTGCCCGCGCCCACGCCCGGAAATGCAAGGTGCCGGTGCTGCCGGGCACCGAGGGCGCCGTCGACGCCGTGGGCGCCGTCGCGTTCTTCAGGAAGCACGCGAAGTCCGGCATCGCTCTCAAGGCGATCGCCGGCGGCGGCGGCCGCGGCATGCGGCTGATCAAGGTCGAAGCGGAGATCGCCGACGCCTTCGCGCGGGCCTCGGCCGAAGCGAAATCGGCCTTCGGCAACGGCGCACTCTATGCCGAACGCCTGGTCGGCCGCGCGCGCCACATCGAGGTGCAGGTCGTCGGCGACGGCAGGGGCAGCATCGTGACGCTGGGCGAGCGCGAATGCAGCCTGCAGAGGCGCAGCCAGAAGATCGTCGAGCTGGCGCCCAGCCCCAACCTGAAGCCGGCGCTGCGCAGGAAGATCGTCGACGCGGCGGTCGTCATGGCCAAAGCCGTGAAGTACCGCAGTCTCGGGACGTTCGAGTTCCTGCTCGATGGCGATGAGTTCTTCTTCATCGAGGCCAATCCGCGCCTGCAGGTCGAGCACACCGTCACGGAAGAGGTGTGGGGCGTCGATCTCGTCAAGGCGCAGCTCAGCGGATCGCTGGCCGGCCTCAAGGATGCCACGCCGCGCGGCAACGCCATCCAGTTCAGGATCAACATGGAGACCATGACGGCTGACGGCTCGGCCAAGCCCGGCGGGGGCACGCTTTCCGCGTTCGAACCGCCGACGGGCCCGGGCGTGCGCGTGGATTCCTACGGCTATGCTGGTTACCGCACCAATCCCAACTTCGATTCGCTTCTGGCCAAGGTCATCGTTCATGGCGCCTCGTTCGAGGAGGCCCTGGCACGAGGCGAGCGGGCGCTGGCGGCATTTCGGCTCGAGGGCGCACCCTCCAACCTGTCCTTCCTGCGCGCCTTGCTGGCCGACAAGGACGTGCGCGCCGACAAGGTCCATACGCGCTTCGTCGACGAGCACGCCGGCCGGCTGATCGCGGCGGCGGTCAAGCTGCCGGCAGGCCGGCATTTCCAGGCCTCGGTCACGGCCGCGGCTCCGTCTGCCGCGTCGCGCCAGGCCGGCGCCAAGGTGGATGCCGTCGATCCGCTGGCCGTGCTGGCCTTCGGCAAGAGCCGGACCGGGGAGGTGCCGGCTGCCCAGGACGACACCCCGGAAGGGACGGTCGCGGTGCCCGCACCCATGCAGGGAACCGTCGTCAGCCTGTCCGTGAAGGAGGGCGAGACCGTCGCTGCCGGGCAGCCGCTGCTGATCATGGATGCCATGAAGATGCAGCACGAGATCAGGAGCCCGGCGCGGGGCTACGTGCGGCGCATCGCCGTCGAGCCCGGCGAGACGATCTACGAAGGTCACGCGCTGCTCTTCGTCGAGGAGGCCGATGTCGAGGTGAAGAGCGCGGCGGCGGACGAGAGGATCGACCTCGACCATATCCGACCCGACCTTGCGGAGTATTTCGAGCGCCGGGCCATGACGCTCGACGAGAAGCGGCCGGAAGCGGTGGCGCGGCGACGCAAGACCAACCAGCGCACGGCGCGCGAGAACCTGGGCGACCTGGTCGACCCCGGCTCGTTCGTCGAATGGGGGGCATTCGCCATCGCCAGCCAGCGCACCCGCCGCACCCAGGAGGACCTGATCGCGCGCACGCCCGCCGACGGGCTGATCACCGGCGTCGGCACGGTCAACGGCTCGCTGTTCGGGGCCGAGAAGAGCCGGGTCGCCGTCGCGCTCTACGACTACACCGTGCTGGCCGGCACGCAGGGCAAGACCAACCATCACAAGAAGGACCGGCTGTTCGAGATCGTCGAGGAGCAGCGTATTCCCCTGGTCTTCTTCACCGAAGGCGGCGGCGGCCGGCCGGGCGACGTCGACGTGCAATCGGTGGCGGGTCTCAACACCATGGCCTTCCACATCTTCGGCCGGCTGTCCGGCGTGTCGCCGCTGGTCGGCATCAACTCGGGACGCTGCTTCGCCGGCAACGCGGCCCTCTTGGGCAGCTGCGACGTGGTGATCGCCACGAAGAATTCGTCGATCGGCATGGGCGGCCCGGCCATGATCGAGGGCGGCAATCTCGGCGTGTTCGCGCCTGAAGAGGTCGGACCGATGAGCGTGCAGGTGCCCAACGGCACCGTCGACATCGCGGTCGAGGATGAGGTCGAGGCCGTCGCCGTCGCCAAGAAGTATCTCTCCTACTTCCAGGGGGCGCTGCCCGAGTGGCGGTGCGCCGACCAGCGCCTGCTGCGCCGCGCCATCCCCGAGAACCGGCTGCGCGTCTACGACGTGCGCACGGTCATCGATACGATGTGCGACGAAGGCTCGGTGCTCGAGCTGCGGCGCGCCTTCGGGCCCGGCATGGTGACGGTGCTGGCGCGCATCGAAGGCAAGCCGCTCGGCATCGTCGCCAACAATCCAACGCACCTCGCCGGCGCGATCGACAGCGACGGCTCGGACAAGGCGGCGCGATTCCTGCAGCTCTGTGACGCCTTCGACCTGCCGGTGCTTTTCCTGTGCGACACGCCGGGCATGATGGTGGGACCCGAGATCGAGAAGACCGCCCTGGTGCGCCACTGCTGCCGGCTGTTCGTCACCGGCGCCAATCTCGGCGTGCCGTTCGGCACCATCGTGCTGCGCAAGGCCTACGGGCTGGGCGCCCAGGCGATGGCCGGCGGCTCCTTCCACGCCGGCACATTCGCCATCTCCTGGCCGACCGGCGAGTTCGGCGGCATGGGGCTCG
>CAZHQA010000149.1:0-13024 GCA_964533955.1 uncultured Reyranella sp.
CGAACGGATCGATGCCAAGGGCAAGTTCCTGATGCCCGGCATGGTCGAGGGCCATTCGCACCTGTCGTTCGTCGACGTCGCGCGCGGCACGGCGCTCGGCGAACTGCCGCCCGAGGAACACACCCTCCTCGCCATGGATGCCGCTCGCAAGCTTCTGGCCGCGGGCTTCACCAGCGCCTGCTCGGCCGCTGCCGCGAAGATCCGCATCGACGTGGCGATCCGGGACGCGATCGACGACGGCCTGATCGACGGGCCGCGCCTGCTGGCCGCAGGCCCCGAGCTCACGGTCACCGGCGGCCTGGGCGACGGGCGCAAGCTGCACCTGCCGCTCGAGAGCTTCGGCGTGCCGGTCGACGGCGCCGACGAGATGCTGCGCATGGTGCGGCTTTGCCTGCGCGAAGGCGTCGACACCATCAAGCTCAACATCTCGGGCGACTTCGGCACCGATTCCGCGCCCGCCGACGCCGCGGTGATGACCGATGGCGAGATCGCCGTCGCCGTCGAGGCCACCCATGTCATCGGCCGGCGGGTGGCGGCGCATGCGCGCGCCTCCGACTCGGTAAAGCGCTCGGTACGCCACGGCGTCGACATCATCTATCACTGCGACTTCGCCGACGAGGAGGCGCTCGATCTGCTGGAGTCGGCCAAGGATCGGGTCTTCACCGGGCCCGCCTTCGGTATCGTGCTCGCGCGCATGGAGGGACTGCGCGGGGACAATTCGCGCCACGGCCGGATCGTGTTCGACCGCCTGCAACGGCTCTACGATGCCAGCTGCCGCACGCATGCGGCGATGCGCAAGCGCGGCATCCGCATCGTGCTGGGCGGCGACTATGGATTTGCCGCCAACCCGCAGGGCACCAACGCGCGCGACCTCGAGCATTTCGTGGCGCACTTCGGCTTCACGTCCAGCGAGGCGCTGCAAGCGGCCACGCGCACCGGCGGTGAGATCATGAAACGCGGCCATGAACTCGGCCTGATCAAGCCGGGCTACCTCGCCGATCTCCTGCTGGTGGAGGGCGATCCGATCGCCGACGTGCGCGTGCTGCAGGACAATCGGCGCTTCGCTTTCATCATGAAGGGCGGCGTGCGTTATGTTCCCAGCCCCGATCCACGGCACCTGCGGCGCCTGCACTGACCCAGTGCCTCTGGACGGTCCGACCGGGGTTGGCGCAGAATTGCGTCGTGGAAGCTCAGCCGAGCCTGATCATGATCCAGTTCCTGCAGTGGGTGGCCGACCGGCCGCGCAGCCGCGAGGACGTGATGGATGCGTGGAAAAGCTCCTGCCCCCGCTTTCCGGTGTGGGAAGATGCGCGCGCCGAGGGCCTGATTCGCCAATGCGGCGGCGCGGCCGGCGAGCATCGCGTTGAACTGACCGGGCGCGGCCGCGACGCACTGAAGCGCGCCGCGGCGCGGCTCTAGCCTCCCGCGATCGGGTCGGTCAGGCGGCCAGGGGATCAGGTCCGAACTTGTTGGGGCCCGTCGTACCCTTCAGGAAGCCGCATTCGATCAGATACCAAAGGCCTCCCACCAACGGCACGAACGCGATCAGGATCCACCAGGCCGACTTGTTGCGGTCGTGCCAGCGCTTGGCGGCAACCGCCAGGCCTATCCAGATTGCGAGGACATACACGACGAAGAGGACGAGCCCGCCGACCGGACCGACCGACTGAAAGGCAAGTCGCGGATCGGAAGACAGGGCGGCCGATCCGAAGATGGCGGAGAATACGACGAGCACCACGACCCACATCACGACATGCACCAGCCAGAACTTGCCGCGGTTCACTCGACCCTGGAAGCTGAACAGAAGACTCTGCATTCGCGTCTCCCCCGGAGAGTTTGGTGTCAGGCCCTTAGCCAACCCAACGCTTGAGACTATAGTGCACTGTATGACTCTGCAGCGTGCAGCCCTGTGGGCAATCGTGATCGCAGCCACCATGTACTTGCTGGTGGCGGGCCGCGGGCTGCTGCTGCCGTTCGTGCTGGCGTTGGCGCTCTGGTACATGGTCGACGCCCTGGCCGATGCGTTCGAGCGGCCACCGCTCATCGATTTTCGCCTGCCGCGGCCGCTGGCGCTCGTCGCGGCCTTTCTCTTGATGGGCGGGCTGGTCTGGGTGGTCGGGCGCACCATCAGCCGCAACGTCACCGCCGTGGCCGCAGCGGCGCCCAGCTACGAAGGCCGCCTGCAAAAGCTGCTGGACCAGGGTGCAAGCTTGATCGGAGTCGAGCATGTGCCGACGCTCGGCGAACTGTTCGACCGCATCAGTCTTGCCGATACATTGAGCGGGATCGCCGGTGCCGCCGCCACGGTGGTGAGCGTCGCGGGCATTGTGCTGGTCTACGCTGGCTTCCTGTTCGTCGAGCAGGTCCATTTCAGGCGCAAGCTGGCGATCATGTTCCGCGAGAGCGAGCAACAGGCACGCCTGCTTTCGGTCCTGGAGCAGATCGATCGCGACATTCGGCTCTATCTGCGCATCAAGACGACCCTGGCCGTCGTGACTTCGGCGCTCGCCTATGTGGTGATGGCCTGGGTCGGAGTGGATTTTGCCGGCTTCTGGGCCGTCATGGTTTTCTTCTTCTATTACATCCCGACCGTCGGC
This sequence comes from uncultured Reyranella sp., assembly GCA_964533955.1. Classification (GTDB taxonomy): domain Bacteria; phylum Pseudomonadota; class Alphaproteobacteria; order Reyranellales; family Reyranellaceae; genus Reyranella. The sequence continues at coordinate 2,598 of CAZHQA010000149.1, forward strand.
TCCATCCTGGCCATCGTGGCGCCGGCGCTTCTGACCCTCGTGCAGTTCGACCACCTCAGCCCTTTCCTGATCGTGCTGCTGGTGATCGGCACCATCCAGGTGGTGACGGCCAACGTGATAGAGCCCGCCATCATGGGACGCTCGCTCAACCTCTCGCCGCTGGTCGTGATCGCCTCCCTCATGGTTTGGGGGACCATCTGGGGCGTCGTCGGCATGTTCCTGTGCGTCCCGATCATGGTTGTGGTGCTGATCGTGCTCGCACATTTCGAGACCACGCGGCCGGTCGCGGTATTGCTCTCGGCCGACGGCGAGATTCCAGAACAGCCGAACGGGCCCAAGCGCGTGGTACCTGGGTCCAGCTGATTATTTGCTGTGGGGTTCCGCTGCCGCGTCGACCCTCAGCACGATCGCCTTGCCGCCCGGCTCGGGCTCGATGCGAAGAAACGGCAGGTTCGAGGAAAACCTGCCGGCGAACTCGCGGTCGATCTCGTCGAACAGGCGCACGTAGAGTTTCCAATCGACTGTTCCCGGCTCGACGGCCACGCGCACCGGCTCGCGCCAATCGAGGGCGCGCACCCCGCTCTGCACCACACGATCCTCGGCACGATCGCGCACCAGGGTCGCCTCGAATCGGCCGAGAGTGGCGGTCCGCGCCGCCTTGGTCGCCGGCTTGGCGGTGACCACCACACAGATCTGGTCGGACGCTCCGTCGGAGGCGAATTCGACCGAACCGCCGTTCATCGTCGGATCGCCGATGTCGTCGAGCCACCCCAATCGTTCCACGACGATGACCCGCCGGCTCTGCTTGTCGAACTGCCAGCCCGCGGGCGGATCGAAGCAGCGGCGCACGGAGCGGGCCTCGCCCGCCGGAGCGCGGACCAGGATTTCAGGCGAGATCAGGGTATTGGACTCCGGCACCAGGTCGCGCACCTTCTGGTCGAACGCGAACGAGCCTGGTCGATCCGGCAGGACGAGGAAGAGCAGCTCCATGACCATCGTTCGCGCGCCGCGACGGAAACTCAGCAGGCCCGTCGCAAGAGACGTGCGCCGGGCATCGGTGGCGAAGGCCTCGCGCGGAACGGAAAAGCGCAGCCGCTCCGGGGCGATCGTCGCAGGGCCCCGCCAGTTGCCGATTGCCAGGACGGGAGGTGCGGTCCCCTGCGGCGCAAGCTGCAGACCGACGATCTCCACCTCAACCGGCGGATCGTCCTCGCGCGACGCAGCGAAGGCCGGTGCATAGCGCGGCATGGTCGGAACCGCGGGCTCCGCGCTCCTTTTACCGTCCGGCGCGAGCTTCAACCGGCTTTCAGGAGCGGCAGGCCCGGTAGCGCTCGGCGGCAAGGCCAGGTCTCCGGTGCCGCGGCGCGGCGGCACGAAGCCTGGCGTGACCAGCAGGACAAGCGGCAGGTCGTCGATGCCGGCCAGTCGCTCGAGCGACAGACGTGCGCGCTCGGCCGCGGTTATGGCGGCGATCCGCGCGCCTTCCCCCGGCCGCGCGATGGCGTCGCGCAACGCCGCGTTCAGCGAGTCCATGTCGGCGAAAGCCTGCCGGCGGCTCGTCGGCAGCTGTTCGATCGCGCGATCTCCGTCGCGTTCGGCACGCACGGCAAGCGCGTCGGTCAGCAGGGTGGCCATGCGGAACGCCGGCAACAGCACGATCCGGGCCTCGCCGCCGGCGCGCGCCTGCAAGCGCGAACGCTCGGCCTTGAGCATCGCGATCTTCTCGCCCTGGGTGGGACCTGGCGCGTCCGAGTCGTGGCGCTCGCGCAAGGTCGCACCGGCCACCAGTGCGGCACAGAGCACTGCCACGGCGGCAAGAATCCAGCTCACGCGTCTTGCGGCGGCCCTCATGAGGCCGTTTTGTAGCATGCGCTACGGCGGGTTCCGATCCGGGGGAACCGTTCGCGGTCGCCCGGATCAAATACGGGTTGCTTGCGGCCCCTAGTAGGAGAAGAGGACCGGCAGCGGCGAATGCAGGATGAGGTGGCGAGTCATGCCGCCGAAGATCATCTGGCGCAGCCGGCTTTGCGTGTAGGCGCCCTTGACGATCAGGTCGGCGCCGCCGGCCACGGCGGTATCGACGATCGTCTGGCCGGCCGATCGGCTGCCGGGCTTGACGTGCTGGCTGGTCACCTTGAGGCCATGGCTCGCCAGCGACTGCGCGATCTCGGCCGAAGTCGGACCCGGGACCATCGCTCCGTCGACGCTCAGCACGTCGATCGTATCGGCGCCGCTCAGCACCGGCATCGCGAGCGAGATCGCCCGTGCACTTTCGGTCGAGCCGTTCCAGGCAAACAGGATTCGCTTGCCCACCATGCCAGCATAGCCTTGCGGCACGACAAGAACCGGTCGACCCGAATCGAACAGCGCGGTCTCGAACACGCTCTCAGGCATCTTGGGCAACGCCCCGGGCTGAGGCATGACGATCAGGTCGTAGGCGCGGCCGATGATCCCGATCGCGGTCGGGCCGCTATCGTCGGCCGTCCGCCACTCCGACTTGAGCCCACCCGCCCGCGACTCGAAGGCCTGCTTGACCGTCGCCACGCGCTGGCGTTCCTCGGCGTCCTCGGCCAGGCCGCCGCCGATCGGCGCTCCCATGCCGGCATCCGCCCATGCCATGCTCATGACGCCATAGGACGGCGGCTCGAGCCCGACCAGCCGGGCATCGAAGACGCGGGCCAGCTTCGCCGCCAGATCGAACGCCGCTGGATCCTCAGCCGTCCACGCCATGGTCAAGATTGACTTCATGACACGCCTCCCCGTTTGGCGACGATACCAGGTCGGTTGGCCGTCCCCGTTGCTGATGCAGTTGCTACAATCCCTGTCTCTACCGATATTTCATTTCAATAGGTTAGTCACCGTCCCTCAAGTACATGCCGAGCTATCGACGCTTGCCTGCCGGTGATCGTCTTCGTCCTCGGAGTCCCTGAGCCGGCCAAGGAGCCGGGGACCAGACTGTAACTCTACAACGACTTTGTTTCCTGATCGCCTCGCTCATTGCGCCTGCCGCCAACGCGACGACCCGATTGCAAGGACCGCCCGGTCCACGCGTTGGGTGACGGCAAAGCCGCTTTTTTCCTGGCCACGACGCGCACGATTGCGCTGGCGCCGCACTCCCGCACCCGTTCGGCTGAACCCACCAGACCTCGATCAGGCGATCGCCGCGGCCTTGGGTACGATCCAGGCAAACCGGTCCGACAAAGCCGCCAGCGTGATTCGGTTGATGACGTCGGCGGCAACGGTCGGCCCGCCCGTCGCGTCCGGCAGGTCGCGCGTGGCTACCGTGTCGGCGGCTACCGTGCTCATGAAGCCGTGGTCGGTCGCCGAGCGCACCGTGGCGGACACGCACATGTGCGTCATGAAGCCACCGACGATCAGGCTCTTCCGACCCGATGTCGCGAGATGCTTTGCGAGGTCCGTGCCGGCGAATGCATTGGGCAAGCCCTTGTCGACGATGACCTCGCCGTCGCGCGGCGTCAGTTGCTTGACGATCTCGAAGCCGCTCAAGGTCGGATTGAACGCCTTGCCGGTGGGCGACCCCTTGTGCCGTACATGGACGACCGGCGCTCCCGCCTTGCGCGCCTTCTCGAGCAACGTCGCCAGCGCATCGACGGCGCCTGCAACGCCGGTCAGCGGCAGCAGCCCGTCGGTGTACTCCCTCTGCGCGTCGATGATCAGCAGCACGCCGTTGGCCATGGTCGCCGGCGTCGGGGCCACCCCGGACATTTGCAGCATGGTCATCGCCATATTTTCTACTCCCAGCTCGATCGAGGTTGTGCAAACGTGGCGGCCATCAACGCGCAAGATGGCGGCTTTTGCAAGCGCTACGGCCGCTCACGAGCGCACACCACCAGCGATTTGGGAACGCATTGCGCAAGCCCTGTTGCACTGCCAAGGAAGCGCCATGAAAGCCATCATCGTGGGCGGCGGCGTCATGGGACTGAGCACCGCCTGGGGGCTGGCCCGCGAAGGCCATGACGTCGAACTGTTCGAGCAGGGCGAGCTGCCCAATACGCTTGCTTCCTCGATGGACGAGCATCGGCTGATCCGCCATCCCTATGGCGATCACACAGGCTATGCACGCATGATCGACGATGCCTTTGCGGCATGGGAGCTGATGTGGCGCGATCTCGGGCAGCGGCTTTATGCGCCGACCGGCACGCTTGCCCTGTCCGGCAATGGCGCGGATTGGGCCGAGCGATCGGCGGCGACCCTGGCGACGATCGGCCGACCGATGACCGAATTGCCCGTGGCCGAGCTGCCGAAGCGCTTTCCCCTGCTCGACGCACGCGGCGTCGAGCGGGCCTTCTGGATCGACACCGGCGGCGTGTTGTTCGCCCAGGACATCGTGTCGTCCCTGGTTCGCCACCTGACGCAGCATCCCCGGATCCAGCTGCACGCCCAAACGCCGGTGCGTTCGGTCGACCTCGACCAGGGACGGATTGCGACCGGCACCGGCAGCACTCACGAGGCCGACGTGGTGATCGTCGCGGCCGGCGCCTGGGTTGCGCGCCTGCTGCCCGCGCTCGCCGGCAAGCTCGTGCCGTCGCGCCAGATCGTGATCTATTTCCATCTGCCCGACGATCAGCGTGAGGCCTGGTCGAGGGGCCCGATGATCATCGAGAAGACGGGCGATGTCGGGCTCTACATGGTGCCGCCGATGGAGGGCCGGGGCTTCAAGGTCGGCGACCACGCGTTCAGTCGCCGTGGCGATCCGGCTGCCGAACGGTCGGCCACCGAGGATGAGATCCGTCCACTGCTCGAGCGGTGCCGCAACCTGTTCCACGGCTTCGACCGCTGGCGCACCGATCGCCTAAAGGTGTGCTTCTACACGGTGACCGACGACGAGCGCTTCCTCGTCGATAAACTCGGCCCCAAGGGCTGGGTGATGTCGCCCTGCTCGGGCCACGGCTTCAAGTTCGCTGCCCTGATGGGGCTGGAGCTCGCCCGCACCATCGCCTCGGAGCGCGATCCGGGCGCACATGCACGCTGGGCGGCCGGACTGGAAGGCGTTACAAAATAGCCCGTCATCGCGAGGGTTAGGGAGAGAATAGACATGGCATCCCGCAAGCGGCCGGCGTCGGCCAAGCCGAAAGCCACGGGTATGCGACAGGGGCTGGCGACCTACGGCGACGCGGGCTTCTCGCTGTTCTTGCGCAAGGCCTTCATCAAGGCCGGCGGCTACTCCGATGATGCCCTCGACCGGCCGATCGTCGGCATCACCAACACCTTCAGCGACTACAATCCCTGCCACGGCAACGTGCCCGACCTGATCGAGGCGGTGAAGCGCGGCGTCCTGCTGGCCGGTGCACTGCCCATGGTCTTCCCGACAGTGTCGATCCACGAGAGCTTCTCCCATCCGACCTCGATGTTCCTGCGCAACCTCATGGCCATGGACACCGAGGAGATGATCCGCGCCCAGCCGATGGATTCGGTGGTGCTGATCGGCGGCTGCGACAAGACCCTGCCGGCCCAGCTGATGGCGGCGGCGAGCGTCGACCGGCCGGCGATCGTGCTGCCGGTCGGACCGATGCTGGTCGGCCATTTCAAGGGCGAGGTGCTGGGTGCCTGTACCGACTGCCGGCGGCTGTGGGGCCAGCATCGCGCCGGCACCTTCTCCGCGGAGGACATCGAAACCGTCAGCGCACGGCTGGCGCCGACCAAGGGCACCTGCATGGTGATGGGCACCGCCTCGACGATGGGCTGCATCGTCGAGACGCTGGGCATGGGGCTGCCGACCAGCGGCACCATTCCCGCGACCCACTCCGACCGCCTGCGCGTCGCCGAAGCGACCGGCAAGCTCGCGGCCGAGATGGCGGTGAAACACGGCCCCCGGCCGAGCGAGATCATGACCCGGGCGGCCTTCCGCAACGCGCTCACCGTGCTGCAGGCGATCGGCGGTTCGACCAACGCGCTGGTCCATCTGACGGCGGTGGCGCGCCGGCTGGGCATCGACATCGAACTCGAGGAGTTCGACGCCATTGGCCGCCGGGTGCCGGTTCTGGTCGACCTCAAGCCGTCCGGCGACCACTACATGGAACACTTCCATTGGGCCGGCGGCAATTCGCGGCTGCTGAAGGAGATTCGCGGCCATCTCGACGAGAAGTGCCTGACAGTCGCGGGCAAGAGCCTCAAGCAGGTGATCGATGCGGCGGAGATCGTGCCGGGCCAGACGGTCATCCGCACGCCGAGCAATCCGATCAAGCCGACCGGCGGCATGGCCGTGCTGCGCGGCAACCTCGCCCCGCGCGGCGCGGTGATCAAGCATTCGGCCGCTTCGCCCAACCTCCTGACCCACACCGGCCGCGCCGTGGTCTTCGATTCGCTGGAAGACCTGGCGGCGCGGGGCGACGATCCCACGCTCGACGTCAAGGCCGACGACATCCTCGTCCTGCGCAACGCCGGGCCGAAGGGTGCGCCGGGCATGCCGGAGGCCGGTTCCTTTCCGATCCCGATGAAGCTCGCCCGCGCAGGCGTGAAGGACATGATCCGCATTTCCGATGCGCGCATGAGCGGCACGGCGTTCGGCACCATCGTACTGCATGTGGCGCCGGAATCGGCGGTCGGCGGCCCGCTGGCCCTGGTCAAGACCGGCGATCGCATCACGCTGGACGTGCCAAAGCGCAAGCTCGAGCTGTTGGTCTCGGCTGCCGAGCTCGCCAAGCGCAAGAAGGCCTGGAAGGCGCCAGCTCCGCGCAACGGCAGCGACCGCGGTTACACCGGCCTCTTCCATCGCACCGTGCTGCAGGCCGACCAGGGCGTCGACTTCGACTTCCTCGGGCCTTCAAAGGGATGAAGCCGGCGCCCTCATCGCCCTCCCCATTCTCATGGGGAGGTGTTGCGGTCATTTCGCGACGGAGGGGTCAGGATTGCCAAGCTGTGGCTCATGACCCCTCCGTCGGCGTATGACGCCGACGCCTCCTCCAAAGACGGGGGAGGAAGGCTTTGGCATGGCTGATACGATCCTTCCCCGAATCTCCGTCGTCGTTACCTGCTTCAACTGCCGCGACTATATCGGCGACGCGATCCGTTCGGTTGCGCGCCAGACGCTCGGCGACTTCGACTGCGTCATCGTCGACGACGCCTCGACCGACGATTCCGCCGCCGTCGTGCAGCGCACGCTCGAGGAACTGGCCGACCCTCGCTTCCGGCACGTCCGCCTGGCGAGGAACGTCGGCCAGACCGGCGCCACACGCGCCGGGCTTGCGGCGACGCGAGCGCCCTTCGTGTGTTTCCTCGATTCGGACGATCTGTGGAGCGACGACTTCCTGGAACGCCATCTCGCCGCTCACCTGAACGAGAGCTATGCCGTAGGCTTCACCGCCTGTAACGCCCGCCTGATCGACGGCCAGGGCGCTGTGATCGCAGGCGGCGTCTACTGGTTCGGCAAGGACCGCGCCGCCGCCGACCGCGGACTCGCCTTCGCGCCGATCGACCCGGCGCGCGTGCCGAGCATCGATACGGCGAACAAGTCCGTCGCCTGGCAGCACCAGACTCCCTACCGCCTCTACACCAAGCGGCTGGTCCACTGGGTGTGGGTCTCGACCTCGTCGATGATGTTCCGCCGCTCGCTGATCGACCTTGTCTTCCCCGGCGATGACGAGGCCTTCCGCCTGCACATGGATTTCTACGTCGTCGTCATGGCCCAGATGGTCGCCGGTTCCCTGCTGATCGACGAACCGCTCTATTCGTACCGCCTGCACGGCCGGAACTTTGCCGCCAACAATCCGGTGCTGGGCGGCCGATTGCACCTGTCGGCCCGCAACTGGGGCGACACCTATGCCACCATGCTGGACCGGATGTTGGCGGCCATGCGCGGCGACCGCGAGCGCTTCGTGGCCGCGCTCGGCGAACGGCAATACCGGCGGATGCTGTTGCGCATGAAGGCAGCACGGGCAAGCCCATGGACTCGCTGGATATTCGTGCTGTTCAGTTGGTTGATTTAGCACCCCTGATGCGCCATCCTACCTGGCGTGGGACGATAAACGGCGCATCGCCCCGCGGCCGGGTGGAGACACGTGGGTTTGCGAAAATTTAGGTGGTTTCTCGGAGTCTTGGCCGTTTGGGGAGGCCTTCAGCTCTTGGCCGTCGCCGGCGCGAACCTCGCGCAGGCGCAGACGCCGGCTGCCTCCAAGGATCCCGAGCTCGAACGCCAATACGACGCGGCGTTCCAGGAGATGCTGCAGAAGCCCGCCGACCTCGACGTACTCTTCAAGTTCGCCACCATTGCAAGCCAGACCGGCGATCTCGAAGGAGCGATCTCGGCACTGGAGCGCATGCTGCTGATCGACGGCAACCTGCCGCGCGTCCGGCTCGAGCTCGGCGTGCTGTACTATCGCCTGGGCTCCTATGAGGTCGCGCGGACCTATCTCGAGAGCGCCCTCAAGACGCCCAACCTGCCGCCCGACGTGCGCAGCCGGGCCGAGCAGTTCATGGCCCAGGTCATCTCCCAGTCGAAGACTTCCCAGTTCGCGGGCGAGACCTTTCTCGGCTTGCGCTACCAGTCCAACGCCAACCTTGGCCCCGCGACCTCGAACGTCCGCCTGTTCGGCCAGGTCGCCAACCTCAACCAGGGTTCGGTCGGTTCGCCGGACTGGGGCGCCGTCGCCACGCTTCAGGTGCGCCACCGCTACGATCTCGGCCTGCAGGACAAGTCGGCGATCGAGACGCAATTCACCGCCTATGGCAGTCGGCAGTTCAATGTCACGACCGCCAACGTCCAGTTGCTCGACCTCATCAGCGGCCCGCGCTTCAGGGCGTTTTCCGACACGTTCGAGGACGTGACGATCAAGCCGTTCGGCGCATTCGGCGCGATCTGGGTCAACGACGCCAATTACTACGTCAGCTACGGCGCGGGCCTTGAGAGCGCTGCGCTGCTCTCCGACCGCTTGCGCAACATCTCGACCTTCGTGTTCCGCAAGCATGACAACCAGAACAACTGGTACATCCAGAACAACACCCAGTATCGGGGCATGGAGTATTCCGCGACCTCGACCTTCCAGTTCCAGCTCAGCCCGATCGTCCAGCTGTTCGCCATCCTGAGCGGCCAGCGCTTCCAGGCCGAGCAGACGGCGTGGCAGAGCTACCAGCTGGGCGGCATTGGCGGCGGCATGTCCTTCAAATTCATCGACCCGCTCCTGAAAACAGGCCTGCCCTGGTCGATCAACCTGTCCCTGACCGAGCAATGGTGGGCCTATGACGCCCCCGACCCCACCGTCGATCCGGGCGTGTTCCGGTACCAGACCGACACGATCGCCAACGTGGTCCTGACCGTTCCGTTCGACGACCGTACGACTTTCAGCGTGACCGGCGGGCGTTTTGTGAGAAATGCCACCATCTCCAACTACGAATTCATCAACAATAGCTTCATGTTTGGGGTAAGCTGGCGCTTCTGATTTGCCTTTTGGGGGGGCAGCTATGGCCAGGTCTGGACGGGGCTTGTCGTTCAGTGTGTGGGCTCTGTTGGCGGGCGCGGCGGCACTGGCGCTGCCGGGAGCGGCAACGGCGCAATCGAGGGTAGGCGTCACGTCAGCCACCGACGGCGACCCATTGGGCAAGCCGCCAGCACAGGCCGAGCGCGTGCTGAAGATCGGCATCGACGTCCAGGCCAACGAGGTCGTCACCACGCGCGCCAACGACCGCGCGCATCTCGTCTTCCTCGACGGCAGCTCGCTCACCGTGGGCCCCAACGCCCAGCTGACCATCGACAAGTTCGTCTACGATCCCAACACCAAGACCGGCGAACTGGCGCTGACCACCACCCAGGGCGTGTTCCGCCTGGTCGGCGGCAAGATCAGCAAGAACAACGCCATCATGATCAACACGCCGTCCAGCACCATCGGTATCCGGGGCGGCATCACGATCTTCAACGTCTCGCCGGGCCGCACCGTCGCCAATTTCATCTTCGGCAACAGCATGACCGTCACCGGCCAGGGCCAGGTGCAGCAGGCCACACGGCCGGGCTCGCAGGTGATCGTCAACGCCGGTGCGCCGCCCAGCCCGCCCACCCTGCTGCCGCCCGGTGGGCTCACCGCCCTCGTCAATCAGCTCGAAAATGGCAGCAGCTCGACCAGCAGCTCAAGTTCAAGCAGCACCAGCAGCAAGGCCGACGCGGGAGCGCAGAACCTGGGGAACAGTTCCGGCCAGAATCAGCCACCCGCGGCGACCCCTGGCGGCCTTCCGCCGAACACGAACAACAACGCCATCACGAACGCGGTCAACAACAACAACGGCGCCACGAATCCGACGACACCGCCCTTCACGCCGCCGACGACGGTGACCACTCAAACCCAGGCCGGCTTTACCAACGGCCTGATCGTCGGGGGGACCGGCGGCACGTCGACCACGAGGGTGCCCGCGATCGACAATAATACGCCGTCCGACTTTTCGATCACGACCACGGCTTCGGGCGGGACAGGAACCACGGC
>CAZHQA010000150.1:0-12903 GCA_964533955.1 uncultured Reyranella sp.
CTGGCCGCGAGCTTGGGTTGCAGGGCGAGCAATGCCCGGGCGAGCTGCGTGTCGTCCCAGAACCACTTCTTGCGCGTCGCTGGCGAGCCGGGATCGGGAAAGGCGGAGGCGGCTTCCAGGTAGTAGGCGCGCAGGTCGTCGATCGCTTCCTTGAGCGATTGGGCTTCGGGCAGGTCGCCGCCGAGTGCGCGCGAAACAAGAGCGCCGGCGGTCGGCATGTCGAGGCCGGAAACGCCGACGGTGGTCCGGCCGCTGGCCGAGCGGGCGCGGTCGTACCAGGTCGCGAGGCGGTCGATCTCGCCGGCCACGCCGTCGGTCGCGGCCGGCGCGAGATTGATCGGGCAGGCCCAGCCGGCGAGATCGGCGGGTTCCGCGACATGCTCGGGATAGTCGGCGATGATCGGCCCGTCGGTCCGCGCCAGGAGATCGAGCGCCGCCTGCACCACGCGGCGCTGGAACGGCGCGTCGTCGGGAATGCCCATCGGCCGACCGAGCTCGAACGTGACCCACAGCGCGCGCGGCGGGCGGACGATTTCACTGTGCTCGCGCACCAGGCTGATGCCGGTGGTCGGGATGCCCTGACGCTCGAGGAAGTGGCCCAGCGCGCCCACGGCGCGCGTGCAGGCGGGTCAAACCGGGACGAGGAGCGCGGCGTCGACCCCATCTGCCTTCAGGAGCCCGGCGAGGTGCCCGGCATGCGGCTCGGCTGCGGCGGGCGGGAAGGCGCCCATGAAGGAATAGTGTACCGACGCCGTCGACCCGATGCTTCCTGCGGCGGCGAGTTCGCGCAGCCGGTCGATCGGAAACACGACATTGAGGTCCTGCTGGAAGCCCGTACGGTCGAAGTTGACCGAGATGTGGCTCATCACCAGCGAGGCGGCTGCCGTGTCGGCGGAGATCACGCGATAGCTGCCGTCGCCGGGACGAAACGGCCGGTCGCCACGCTTGTGCAGGCCGGCCGTCGAAATGATCGCGACACGCCTTTCGTTGAGCGGCTTGCCGGACAAAAGGGGCGTGTCGTCGTAGGTCGGACACTCGATCCGCCGCAGGTGATTGGCTTCGACCTCGGGCATGTCGGTGAGACGCTTGACCATCGTTGCTAGGCTCCTCTGACGACAGCTCGCAACGCGTCGAGCGTGGTTTCGGCTTCCGGCCGATGGGTGTAATCGGGGTCGGCCTGTACCGAGCGCACGATGCCCGCGGCGTCGACGACGAAGCGCGACGGCACGGGCAGGCGCCACGACGGATCGCCGTTGCGTACCGCAAGATCGTTGCCGAAACCGAGATAGACCTGACGCAGATCGTCCGGCAGGACAAAGGCGAGGCCAAAGGCTTCCGCCACTTCGGAACGCTCGTCCCACAGGATGGGAAAAGTGAGCTTCTGATTGGCGGCCATATCCGCCGTCCTGGTGGGCAACTCAGGCGAAATCACGACCAGCGATGCTCCAAGAGCGGAGATGTCGGCGTATATTGTCTGCAGAGCGTCCAGCTCATGCCTGCAATAGGGTCACCAGGATCCGCGAAAGAAAGACAGCACGAGCGGTCCGCCGGCGATCAGGTCTTCCGACGCGACGCGGCGGCCGTCGTGGTTGGCAAGATCGAAGGCGGGCATGGGTTGGCCGACCTTGACGATGCGATCGAGGATGCCCGATTTGCGCAGGTCTTCGGTGGCGCGGTGCATGATGACCTGCCGCTCGGGCGGGATGCGCGCGGCCGCTCCGGCCCGCGTGGCGGCGAGTTTGTTTTCGAGCGACATGCTGTCTCCCTCAGGCTTTAGCCAGGTTGCTGTAGGTTTCGCGGATCGCGAGGATCGCATGATCGGCACAGCCGTTCTCGCGCTCGACATTGGCAATCGCATAGTCGGGCGAGGTCATCATGTCGATGAACGAGGCCCGGGACGGATAACGGACCAGTGCGACATAGTCCCAGCGATGCCGCTCCGGCAGGCCGAGCGCCACCGCTTCGGCATTGCCCGCCCAGATGATCGTGCCGCCGCGTGCCTTGATCAGCCTGATGGTGAGCGCGCTGTAGCGGAGGTACGCGTCCCAGCCGCTGCCCTTGCCGTCGAGCGACGTCTCGCGAAAGCGCATGAGGTTGAGCATCACCACCGGCGCATCGTCGGGCAGGGCCTGCAGATCGCCGCTGTTCAGATGGTCGATCATCGCGGCACCTTCAGCAGGCCGAGCGCCGGCCGCGCGACAGCCTCGAGCGCCGTGCGCCGGGCCCTCGTACGGGCCAGCACGCGGATGCCCAGCAACACGCCGAGCAGATGTCCGGAGATCTCCTCGGGGTCGAGGGTCTTCGGCACCTGACCCGCCGCCTGCGCGGCTTCGAGATTTCGGCGAAAGAAGGCGCGTATCTCGTCGAGATACCCCGCCACGACGCGTCCGATCTTGGCGTCGTGCGGCGCGACATCGAGGGCAGAATTCACCAGCAGGCAACCCCGGCGATCAGGATCTTCGAGCGAACGGTCGATGATCTCGGCGAGAAAGGCGCGGATTGCCGCCTTGGGCTGGTGACACGCTTCGAGACGGGCAATTCGTTCGCGCATCGAGCGGTCGGCATAGCGCTCGAGCGACCGGACGAACAGCGCACGTTTGTCGCCGTAGGCGTTGTAGAGGCTGGCGCCGCCGATGCCCATGCTGTCGGCGAGATCGCGCACCGACGTCGCTTCGTAGCCGCGGGACCAGAAGCAGTCGACCGCCGCGTCGATCGCCTGTTGCTCATCGAAGGCTTTCAATCGGGCCATGGCGCAGTCGAACATTATTTTGGACCGAACGCTACAAAATAAGGGAGCCGGCCGGACATCAAGGTGTTTTGCCACCCACGTTACGGCTTCCGCGCTCACTCGGTGGCTTCGTGAATCACGATGCCCGCCAATGTGTCGCCCTGGGTTTCCCACGGCCTGGCGACGAGGACTTTCCGCGCATGGTCGTAGCCCGCCCTCCAGCGGCTCTCGACCCCGCTGCGCGTGAAGTCGATGTCCTTGGTGTGATCCTCGCCGTCGAGCCGGGGCGACAGCAGGCGCACCAGGTGCATGAGGGTGCCGCAGCCATATTCGGCAAGGTCCCGGACCACGGGGTCGGCACGCAATTCGGCCGGCAGGCGATTGGCGAGTTCGCGTACGACGTGGCGCAGGCGATGGATCTGCGCCTGCCGTGCGACGTGGCTCTTGCCGCGGCTTGCGAACTGGATGTCCTTGTGGCGGGCCATGACCTGCTGGATGGTCGTCGGATGCTTGCCGCTCGGCTGCCAGACGTTGACGGAGAAGATCAGCGAGTTGCGGCGCGGTACGTCGTCGAGCACGACCTCGATCGGGGTATTGGAGTAGATGCCGCCATCCCAATAGGACTCGCCGTCGATGGTGACCGCCGGGAAGGCCGGCGGAAGGGCACCCGATGCCATCACGTGCATGGCGGCCAGCGGCATCGCCTGCGAGTCGAAGTAGCGCATTTCGCTGGTCCGTACGTTGACCGCGCCGACCGAGAGGCGGACGTGCCGGCGACCGAGATGCTCGAAATCGACCAGGCGACCCAGCGTTTCCTTGAGCGGCTCCGTCGAATAGTAGGAGGCCTTGTCGATGCCGAGCGGGAAGGTGGGGCCGCACGCCGCGAGCGGATTGGGCGTGAAGAAGCCGGGAACGCCCGCCACGACGGTCGACAGGTTGGTCAATGCGTTGCCGAAGAGCGACGGGGGCCAGAACTGGTCGAACGGCGTCTTGCGGGTGACGCCGTCCCAGAACTCGCGCAGGCGCTCTATTCGGTTGGCGGGCTCGTTGCCGGCAATGATCGCGCCGTTGATGGCGCCGATCGAGGTGCCGATGACCCAGTCCGGCTCGATGCCGCCTTCCATCAGCGCCTGGTAGACGCCGGCCTGGTAGGCGCCCAGCGCGCCGCCGCCCTGAAGCACCAGGACCACCTGTTCCTTGATGGTGCGCTCCCTGACCGGTGCGGTCGTGGCCTGCGGAACGTTCGGCGGAACAGGGGTCATGGCATTCATGGCGAGGTCCTCAGTGAGCAGAAGCGCTGGAGGCGATCGAGGCGGCAACCTCCGACGCCATGTGGAACTGCGCCTCGCGCGTGGCCACGCCGTGGCGCCTGGCGATCCAGGCGAAATCGGTCCAGGCGATCCACACGGTGCCCTCGGCGTCGCGGTAGACCAGCATGCGTACCGGCCAGTCGAGTCCGGCCTGGGGGTTGGCGGTGATGAATTGCGTGCCGAGCGGCGGGTTGCCGAAGATCAGCAGCACCGAAGGTCTCAACTCGATACCGGCCTTCGCGGCCAGCGCCGCCTGGTCGATCTCCTGGAAGAACACGATGCCCTTGGCGGCGATGTCCTTCTTCAGGCGCGCCACGGTCTCGTCGACGCCGTAGGCGCTCTTCTGGGCGATCACGCCGGACTGGGCCGATGACATGGTCGCCAGCGTCAGACCCTCGGCGTTGCCATGCGAGGTGGACGACATGATCAGCGCGAAAGCGAGCATGGCCGCCGAGCAGACTTGGGATAGGCAATTGGGCATGGGTTTCTCCGTGAATGGTGAACGCATCAGTGCGTGGTTCCACTCTGGCTGCGCGCTGTTGCGAGTTGAAATGCCGTTGCCGCATCGCCTCGATGGCCGGGAGCTATGAGCCGGGTCGAGAGCAAGGCGCCGAGCGCGAGCGCGGCGCCAATTCCGGCCACGCAGGCGGTCCAGCCCAACCGGTCGAAGGCCTGGCCCAGCACGGCACTCCCGGCCAGGCCGCCCAGGAAATAGCTCGCGAGGTACAGCCCGCTCGCCGAGCCGCGGTCGGCCGTGGCGGCGCGGCCGACGAATCCGGTGGCGGTGGCCTGCGCAAAGAAGGTGCCGACGGCGACCAACGCGAGACCGAGCATTACGGCTGGCAGGCTGTGGCTCACCAGCAGCGGCAGGCCGGCGATCGCCACGGCGAACGATCCCCACATGACGGGACGCGTGCCGATGTGAGCAACCAGCCTGCCGGCGAGCGGCGTCGTGATCACCGAGGGCAGGAACACGAAATAGACCGCCCCGAGCATCATCATGCCGATGCCGAAGTCCGGGCCGACCAGCACGAAGTTCACGTAGGTGAAGGTGCCGATGAAGGCGAACAGGATCAGGAAGCCGATCGCGAAGGTGGCGCGCAGGGCCGGGTTGGCGAAGTGGCCGAGCCAGCTGAGGAGCGCCGCGCGCTGGCTCATGTCCGTCTGGCGCAATGGCGGTGTGCGCTCGACGGTGAACCAGATCAGAACCGCGCCGGAAAGGTTGAGGGCGGCAAAGACACAGAAGTTGGCGGCGAGTCCGAGGTGATCGACGACTCCCGCCGCCAGCAGGCGGCCGAACAGATTGGAGGCGACGTTGCCGGTGACGTAGGCGGCGAAGGCGCCGGCCGTGTCGGCCGCGCTGGTATGCTCGCCGAGATAGGCCAGTGTCAGCGCGAAGGCGGTCGACATGCAGAAGCCCTGAACGACGCGCAGGAGCGTGAACCATGGCAGGGCTGGCATCGAGGCCAGGACCAGAGTGGGCAGCGACAGCAGGGCGAGGCTGAACAGGACGCCGCGCCGGCGGTCGATCGACCGGCCAAATAGCGCCACCACCAGGCCGCCTGCCGCCATGCCGATGGTGCAGGCGTTGACGGCGAAACCCATCATCGCCGGCGTCACGCCATAGGCGGCCGTGAGCGAGGGCAGGATGGCCTGCGTCGCGAACAGATCGACCAGCGTCAGGAAGGCGGTGAGGCCGATCGTGAACGCCCGCAGGGCTCCCGACATGATGCGATCCTTCCGGATTACATGTTGTGGTCGTTGGGATCGTGCTGAATGTCGAACGACAGCAGCACCACCGGCGCCGTACCCTCGTTCTTCCACCAGTGCGAGGTGAGGTGCGTTTCGCGGGCCACTTCACCCGCCTTGTGCAGGATCGGCACGGCGCAGTTGGAAGCGTGCTCGTAGATCTGGCCGGACACGACGTAGATCAGCGCCGGGCGGTCACCGTGGCTGTGCCACGGCACGATGCCGCCGGGCTGGATCTCGAGCTTGCGCACCCGCATCAGGTGGCCGTTGAGCGCGATTTTCTCGCCCGACAGATCGATCTGCGCCAGCACCATGTCGGTGACGGCCTTGGGGCCGTAGTCGACGGGCTTGGTGGCATCGGCGCGCATTTGCCCGGCCGGGCATTCGCCGGCGAAGGCGGGAGCCGCGAGCGCGACGCTGGCGGCGAGGGCGGTGGACGCAAGAAGCGTGCGAACGAACATGGATGTGTCTCCGTGCGGTTGGGCCGCGTCCGGAGCGGTCGCGGCGATGGCGGAGCATCGGCGCGCGACGGTTCGATCTGAAATACCGAGTGGCGATTGATTCGATAGCTTCGCTCTCGGCGGACCGCGGGCCTCAGGCCCGCCTCATGAGAAGAGCGGACCGGAGGTCCGCGGTCCGCCAGGGCTTGAACGCGCCACTGCGAGAAGGCTCTCCAGCCTCAACCCGAGGCGTTGGCCCAGGAATAGGCGAGGATTTCGCGGACGAAGGCGCCGACCGCAGGGGTGTGCGGGCGTCCGCGCACCGTGACGACCTGGATGGTGCGGGCGATCTCGGGCTCGATCAGCGGACGCACGCGCAGGCCTGGCATGGTCACCGCATATTCGGGGATGAAGGTGAAGCCCAGCCCGGCCATCGCCATGCTCTGCACCCAGTCGTCGCGATCGCTGCGGAAGACGATGCGCGGCCGGCCGTTCTGCTCGCGGTTGATCTTGCCCGCGGCGCCGAAGAACTCGCATTGTACGCGATTGACGTAGGCCTGCTCGTGCAGGTCCTCGCAGCGCACCGCATTCTGCCGCTCGAACGGATGGCCGGGCCCGACGCCGATCACAAAACGCTCGTCATAGAGCCGCCGGGCATGGAAGCGCTCGTCGATCTCCTCGGGCTGGCCGTAGACCGCGACGTCGAGCTCGCCCTGGGCCAGCCGCTCCTGCAGATGAATGTTGGAGCCGTCCTGCACCACCAGCTTGACCTTGGGATGGCGCTCGCGGAAGGCCTGCAGGAAGGGCACGAAGCGGCGCGGGCCAATGGTGCACATCATGCCGAGCTTGAGCTCGACGTCGTCGAGCTTGGCGAAGCTCTTGGCGCGCTCCTTGGCGGCATCGGTCTCGATCAGCACCTGGGTAAGGTGAGGGCGCATCATCTCGCCCAGTCCGGTGAGGTGGGTGTTGTTGCGCTCGCGGCGGAACAGCGGACCGCCCAGCTCATCCTCCAGCCCCTTGATGGCCCGCGTGAGCGAGGGCTGCGAGACGTTGCACGCCTCGGCCGCTCGCGTGAAGTTCAAGGCCTCGCAGACGGCCAGGAAGTAGCGGATCTGATGCATTTCCACGGCAGCTCTCTCCCGGAGGTGCAGCCCGATGACCGCTCCATCCTGCCCCAGAGATCCATAGCCTGTGGCTATCGATCCGATTTCTGCAAGGTATTTCAGGGCTTATCGTGGGTCCGCCACACTTCTTGTGAAATGTCGCTCGGCCAAACCCTGCCTCAGACGCTGCTCGAGCTCAGCCGACACCATATGGCCGAGCTGGCTGAGCGCGACCGCCGGGATTTCGAGGACGAACTCGACCGGCTGCGCATGATGCGCGTCGCCGAGGAAGGACTTGCGCTGGGCGACATGCTGCCGGACTTCGCGCTGAGCGATCCCGCTGGCACGCTCCGCACGTCGCACGAGTTCCTCGACCGCGGCCCGCTGGTGCTGGCGTTCTTCCGCGGCGGCTGGTGCCCCTATTGCGATCTCACCATGGTGGCGCTGGAGGAGGCGCGAACGGCAATCGCGGCGCTGGGCGCCGAGGCGGTCGGCATCATGCCCGATCCGCTCGATCACATCGCCGCCATCGCGGCCAAGCGCGGCATTTCCTATCCCCTGCTGAGCGATCCCGCCAACGGCTATGCGCGCACCTGCGGGCTCGCCTACGAGCTGTCGCCCAACCATATCCGCATCCATCTCGAGCGTGGCCGAGACTTTCGCTCTTTGCATCGTGACACGGCCTGGCGCTTGCCGGTGCCGGCGGTGTTCGTCGTCGAGCCCTCGGCCCGCATCGTCTACGCGTTCGCCGATGTCGACCCGGCACGCTGGCCCGATCCCGAAGAACTGGTCGCCTCGCTCGACCGCACGCGCGACGCGCACAAGACGAAGCGCTCCTGATCGGCGCTCCTGCGAAGACGGGGAAGGGGAACCCGCTCGCTATCGAGTCAATTCGTGATCGGCATTTCAGAACGACGAATGCCTCGCGCAAGGTGCGGTCATCGGATCAGGAGATCGCACCATGCTTCACGGCAAGACCGCCATCGTCACCGGCTCGACCAGCGGCATCGGGCTCGGCATCGCCGAGGCCTTCGCCCGCTCTGGGGCCAACGTCGTATTGAACGGCTTCGGCGAGGCGCTGCAAATCGAGAAGACGCGCTCGGACCTGGCGCACCGCACCAACGCCAGGATCGTCTACTCGCCCGCCGACATGAGCAAGCCCAGGGCCATCGAATGCATGGTCCGCCAGACCGTCGACATGTTCGGCGGCGTCGACATCATGGTGAACAACGCGGGCATCCAGCATGTCGCGCCGATCGAGGAGTTCCCCGACGAGAAGTGGGACGCCATCCTTTCGATCAACCTCTCGTCGGCCTTCCACGCCACCAAACTGGTGCTGCCCGGCATGCGGGCCAAGGGCTGGGGGCGCGTGATCAACGTCGCCTCGGCGCATGCGCTGGTCGCTTCGCCCTACAAGGCAGCCTATGTCGCGGCCAAGCACGGCGTGCTCGGCCTCACCAAGGTGACGGCGCTCGAGACCGCCGAGGACGGCATCACCTGCAACGCCATCTGCCCGGGCTATGTGCGCACGCCGCTGGTGGAGAAGCAGATCGACGACCAGGCCAAGGCGCACGGCATCGCGCGCGAGAAGGTGATCGGCGAGATCCTGCTCAAGAACCAGCCCAACAAGCGCTTCGTCGAAGTGGCCGAGCTCGCCGCCCTGGCGCTTTTCCTGTGCAGCGACAACGGGGCCTCGGTGACCGGCGTGGCGCTGCCCATGGATGGCGGCTGGACCGCGCACTGAACGGGGGAGAGGGGCGTGCAGACCAAGCGCATCAACCTCGCCCTGCAGGGTGGCGGCGCCCACGGCGCCTACACATGGGGCGTGCTGGATCGCCTCCTGGAGGAGGAGCGGCTAGAGGTCGAGGCGATCTCAGGCACCTCGGCCGGCGCGATGAACGCCGCGGTGTTCGCCGACGGCATGGGCCGCGGCGGCCGCGAGGAAGCCAGGCGGTCGCTGGAAATGTTCTGGCGCCACGTCAGCCGGGCCGCCCAGCACGGGCCGCTGCAGCCCACGCCCTTCGATCACGCCTCGCCTGGCTGGAACCTCGACCATTCGGCGGCCTTCGTGGCGTTCGACATGCTGACACGCATGCTGTCGCCCTATCAATTCAATCCGATGAACTTCAATCCGCTGCGCGACGTGCTCACCCGCTCGGTCGACTTCAAGCGCCTTCAAGGATGCCGGCGGGTCAAGCTGTTCATCATCGCGTCCAACGTCAGGACCGGCAAGGTGCGGGTCTTCCAGTCGGGCGAGATCACGCCCGACGTGCTGCTCGCCTCGGCCTGTCTGCCGTTCCTGTTCCAGGCGGTGACGATCGACGGCGAGCCCTACTGGGACGGCGGCTACATGGGCAATCCGGCGATCTTCCCGCTGATCTACGGCGCCGAGAGCCCCGACGTGGTGATCGTGCAGCTCAATCCCCTGGGCTGCGACACAGTGCCGGTCACCGCGCCGGAGATCATGAACCGGCTGAACGAAATCAGCTTCAACAGCTCGCTGATGCGCGAGATGCGCGCCATCGCGTTCGTCACCGACCTGATCGACGAGGGCAAGCTCGCGTCCAACCAGTACAAGCGCATCAATGTCCATTGGATCGAGGCCGAGAAGCAGATGCGCGGCCTCGGTGTCTCCAGCAAGCTCAACGCCCGCATGGATTTCCTGCTGCATCTCAAGGAAATAGGCCGTCAGGTGGCCGACCAGTGGATCGCCAGCCACTTCGATGCAATCGGCCAGCGTTCGACTATCGATATCGCCGAGAAGTTTCTTTAGAACTCCGCGTCGTCCCTTTACCAGCACAGACTAAGTGCATGATAGTCTTCAGTCAGTCATGACTGGCCGTTGTGCCAATTAGGCGGCGCCGAGATGCAGACCGCCGAACAGCCAGAGTACGACACAGACGATCAGGACTAGGCCGACGACGCTGCCGAGGCCCGTTCCTCCGTATCGGCTGTAGCCGTAGTAACCGCCCCCGCCGCCGAGCAGCAGGATCAGGACGACAATGATCAAAAGAGTGCTCATTTTCCACCTTCCTTAGGTCGGGTCTTTGGCGGCGAGCTGTCGGCGTGCGTCGCCTCGGCGCCGCGCCGAACTGCCTTCACTTCGGGCAGCACGCCGGGTTTGTTCTTCCTCTTGTTCATGCCTCCAGTTTTCATTCCTGGAGGACCTTCCTCTTCTCGTCATGGCCTCGACTGCTCCGTGGCAGCGACCGAGGAGGCCTATCAAACGCACCGCGTGGATTGTTCAGGCCTTCTCGTTGTCGCGAACGTCGATGAATGCCCCTGATCAGTTGCTGTACTTGAATTCAGGAAGGCCCTTCAGCGAGTCCTTGGTGGCGCCGGCGAGAACCATCTTGTTGTCTTGCACTTTCAGCGAGTTGAAAGGCACGACCACGTACTTCGTGCCCATGCCGAGGAAGCCGCCGACCGAAAGCACCGCGAAGGGCACCTTGTCGCCTGGCGTGACGATCAGATCGTCGATCGTCCCGACTGTCTCGTTCGTCTCGTTGACGACGGTGCTGCCCACCACCTTTGAAGTGCGGTATCCCGTCGCCAGCGACGTCGGGTCGATTTTCATGACGGAGAGCGTCTGCGGCGTGCCCTGCGAAAGCGCAGGGCCAGCGAAGGCTGCGGCGGCGAGGGCGGCGCCAGCGAGAAGGGCGATTGAACGAGTCATTGTGGTTCCTTTCGATGATTACGAGCTGCTTCTTGAGAGCGCATCCTTGGGGCTGCTGATGCCTGCAGCTGGCCTTTCGCTCTTATCGGTCTTGCCGCCTGCGACCAGCTTGATGTCGGTGCTCGGCAGTGAGTCGTCCTACGGATAACCGGTTTGCCGTGCTATTCCATGACATGGCTGGCAGTGACATTCGGCGCGCCGCCGGTCGCAAGCTCAACGCGCGCCGGCGATCGTGAAGTCGAGTCGATGCCAGATCGGCTCTCGGAGACATTGGTTGGCGCCTTGCCGTTGAGCAACCTCTCGAGCGAGGCGCGGCCGCGCGAGATGCGGCTTTTCACCGTGCCGATCGCAATCCCGGCCTGGTTGGCGATCTGCTCGTAGGAACGGCCCTCGATCTTCGAGAGCAGGAGAGCCTGCCGGGAACCGCGCGATAGCTGTCGAAACGCCGAGATGAAATCGTGCATGATCAGACCATTCCCTTGTGTTGGAGGAGCGTACAGCGCAACGGGCGCGGCGGCCTCGCTCATCCTCAGGCGCTCTCGCCGGAGCTCGGAGATGAACTCATTGCGCTGGATGCGGAAGATCCAGCCCCCGAAGTTCGTGCCGGGACGAAACGACTCGCAGCCGGCCAGCGCCTTCAGCGAGGCCTGCTGGACCAGATTGTCGGCGCGGTCGCGATCGCGCGTCAACGACATGGCATACACACGCAGACGCGGCTGGACGTCCTTCAGGTTGGCATTGAAGCCGTCGATCTCCGTCTGGGTCATGGACATGTGAACCTCCGAACTGTCACTGGTGATACTTGCCCTCGAAGCCGCCGACCTGGCGTTCTGCTTCTTGCTGGCTGATGCCGTACCGGGTCTGCAGCTTGCCGACGAGGATCTCCCGGCGGCCGTCGATCTCTGTGACGTCATTGTCGGTCAGCTTGCCCCACTGTTCCTTCACCGCGCCCTTGCTCTGTGTCCAGGCGCCCTGGATCTTGGCCCACGCCTGGGTGGTCTCGGTCTTGATGGTCGTGCCCTGAGCCTGGGCGACGCCGAGTGGCGCGGACAGTGCGAAAGCAGCCGCGGCGATAGCGAGAGTTGTTTTGCGCATCTCTGCCTCCTTGGAAGCCGGAAAACACAGTGGTGCTTGCGCATATTCGAGCCGGAGTCGGGGCAAGCCACGCGATCCGGGTCTGCTGGGCCGGGTGGCGGACAACGAGTCCGCACCTCGGCGGCTATTAGTTTACGACGTTCCCGTCGGGCCGTCTGGTCAATCCTGATCAGTCTCACGATCGAGGTTTCGTGACGACGGTGAAACTTCGCGGGCGCCGTTCCGTTCACCCACGACGGGAGACGTCCATGGCATGCGTCAAATGGCTGGCAACGGCGGCATCGGTTTTTAGCGTGTCCGCCGGATCACCCGGTGTGCTTGCGCTCGAAGCGTGACGAGCGCGCCAGCACGACGTGAAGTGCCGAGAAGAGATTCCCGAAGGCACAGTTCATGACATTGAGCGCAAGTCTGGAGAACCAAGTGGAAATCACGATTATGGTCTCGCGAGAAGGCGTCGCCACCGCGATTGCTGCTCCGGTTCTTGCGCGCATCAGAGGTGCGCGCGTACTCGATTTATTGGGCGACTCTGGAGTTGATCGCGGCCCGCACCGCCTGAACCAATGGGAAGGCTCAGTTGAAATAACTTTCGACCGCAGCGAATGGGCCGTCGACGGTTGTCGCGCTCCGGTCCAAGAGATCGTACCTGCTCTATTTGGCGTTGCTCGTCGCCTCGCTGCCGATGCCTACATGAGAAAACATGGCGGAAATTCTGAGCGCTCAATTGTGCACAAGGTACGCGTCACGCGCATACCACATGACATGATTGCCATTGAGGGGTTCTGCCAAGTGGCACGAAGTTGCT
>CAZHQA010000151.1:0-12770 GCA_964533955.1 uncultured Reyranella sp.
AGGCCCTCGAAGCCGGCAGCGTATCGCGGATCGTGCTGTCCCGGCCGGCCGTCGAGGCCGGAGAAAACCTGGGTTTCCTGCCCGGCGACATGCGCGAAAAGCTCGACCCTTATCTCCGCCCGCTATGGGATGCGCTGAACGACCGCCTGGGCGCCAAGCGCCTGCGCCAGAACCTCGATGATGGGACGATCGAAATCGCCCCCGTCGCCTTCATGCGCGGCCGCACCCTCAACAACAGCTTCGTTCTGATCGACGAGGCTCAGAACTGCACCTACGGCCAGCTCAAGATGCTGCTGACCCGGTTGGGCTGGCATTCGACCATGGTCATGACCGGCGACCCCGACCAGACCGACCTGCTGCCCGAGCTGTCCGGCCTGGGCACCATCGCCCAGCGGCTCGAGGGCTTTGAGGACGTCGCGGTCGTTCGCCTGAACGACAAGGACGTGGTGCGCCATCCTCTGGTCGGACGCATGCTCTCGGTATTGTAGAGTCGGCAAACTTATCCACACATCGAAGTGTTCCAGACAATCGGATCAAAGCAGGAACGTATGGCCCCGAACGGCAAATATGCGAACTTGCTGCATTCCGAATAATAGCGTGCGAACAAGGCGCTAAGCATGGGGTGGCGGTCGACTGCCACCCTGCCTACATTGAGTCAATATCGTGACGTCGGCGTAACGCCGGGCGTCGAAGTGGCTTGTTCACAGACTTCCCCACACCGTGACCGACGAGATCGACCAGGACAAGAAACCGAGCGAGGACTCGCTTACCGGCGAAGACCCGCCGGCCAGTGAGGGCTCGCTTGCCGATGGCATGCGGGTCATCGCCGACTTCGTGCGCACGCTGCCGAAGAAGCCCGGCGTCTATCGCATGATCGGAGCCGACGGCGAGGTGCTCTATGTCGGCAAGGCGCGCTCGCTCAGGAGCCGGGTGGCGGCCTACACCCAACCGACCCGGCTCGAGAACCGGCTCATGCGCATGGTCGCCGGCACCCGCAGCATGGAGTTCGTGGTCACCGACAGCGAAGCCGAAGCGCTGCTGCTCGAAAACAACCTGATCAAACGGTTCCGTCCGCGCTTCAACGTGCTTTTGCGCGACGACAAGTCGTTCCCCTACATCGTGATCCGCCGCGACACCGAGTGGCCGCAACTCGCCAAGCACCGCGGCACGCGCCAAGCGGGCAACGAGTATTTCGGGCCGTTCGCCTCGGCGACCGCAGTCAACCGAACGCTCTACGCGCTGCAGCGCGCCTTCCCTCTGCGTTCCTGCTCGGACGGCGTGTTCTCGACCCGGACGCGGCCCTGCCTGCAATACCAGATCAAGCGCTGCACGGCGCCCTGCGTGGGCCGCATCGACAAGCCCGAGTACGACGCCATCGTCGGCGAGGTTCGCGCCTTCCTCGGCGGACGCAACCGCGAGGTCCAGCAGGGTCTGGGCGAGCGCATGGAGAAGGCGTCGGCCGATCTGCAGTTCGAGCAGGCGGCAGTGTTGCGCGACCGCATCCGGGCGCTGGCGCACATCCAGTCGCATCAGTCGATCAGCCTGCCGTCGATCGACGAGGCCGACATTTTCGCCGCCCATGCCGAGGGAGGTCAGGTCTGCGTGCAGGTCTTCTTCCTGCGTGCCGGCCAGAACCTCGGCAACCGCGCCTACTTTCCGAGCCATGCGCGGGAGCTCGACGAGGCGGTCGTGCTGTCGGCCTTCATTGGCCAGTTCTACGAAGCTCGTCAGGCCCCGAGGCTGCTCCTGACCAGCCACGAGGTGGCCGAAGCCGACCTGCTGCAAAGCGCGCTCGCCATCTCGGCCGGCCACAAGGTGGAAATCCGACATCCCAAGCGCGGCGACCAGAAGGACGCCCTCGACCAGGCGGTGAACAATGCGCGCGAGGCTCTGGCGCGGCGCATGGCCGAGCGCGGCACCCAACGCCAGCTGCTCGAGGGCGTGGCGCGCGTATTCAACCTAGAGGGACCGCCCGAGCGCATCGAGGTATACGACAACAGTCACATCCAGGGCGCCGCGCCGATCGGCGCGATGATCGTCGCCGGGCCGGACGGCTTCACCAAGAACAGCTATCGCAAGTTCAACATCAAGACGGAAGGCGCGGCGGGCGACGACTTTGCCATGATGCGCGAGGTGCTGTCGCGCCGCTTCGGCCGCGCCCTCAAGGAGAATCCCGAGCGCGACGAGGAACACTGGCCCGACCTCGTGCTGATCGACGGCGGCCAGGGTCAGCTGGAAGTGGCGCGCCAGGTTCTGGTCGAACTCGGCATCGAGGACATTGCCATCGTCGGCATCGCCAAGGGACCCGACCGCGATGCCGGACGGGAGCGCTTCTTCATGCCGGGCAAGCCGCCCTTCTCGCTCGAGCCGCGCGATCCGGTACTGTATTTCCTGCAGCGCCTGCGCGACGAGGCACATCGGTTCGCGATCGGCACGCATCGCACGCGGCGGGCCGCCGACATCACCCGTTCGGCGCTCGACGAGGTGGCCGGTATCGGCGCCAGCCGCAAGCGTGCGCTGTTGCATCACTTCGGCAGCGCTCGCGCCGTCGCGGTCGCCACGCTCGACGACATCAAATCGGTGCCGGGCATCTCCGATGCGCTCGCCCAGAAAATCCATGACCACTTCCGGGGCGGCCGCTAAGGTCGTCTCGCTGGTCATGCTCAACACTGCCAACATCCTCACATTGTCGCGCATCGCGGCCATTCCGCTGGTCGTGCTGTGCATGTGGCTCGGCCGCAGCTGGTCGCCCTGGGTCTCCGTCGTCCTGTTTGCCGCGGCGGCCATCACCGACTGGTTCGACGGCTACTTCGCGCGACGCTATCACCAGATCTCGCGGCTTGGCCGGTTTCTCGACCCGATCGCCGACAAGCTCCTGGTCGCCGCCGTGCTCGTCATGCTGGTCCAGAGCGGCCCCCTGCACGGCGTGAACGTGTTTGCCGCCCTGATCATCCTCGCCCGCGAGATCCTGGTGTCGGGCCTGCGCGAATTCCTGGCCGAGTTGCGCGTCGGCCTGCCGGTCAGCCAGCTCGCCAAATGGAAGACGACCGTGCAGATGGTGGCAATCGCTTTCCTGCTGGTCGGCGACGCGGCCTCGCCGGTGGTGACCACCCTGGGCATCTGGCTGATCTGGATCGCCGCCGGCCTGACGCTGATCACGGGCTACGACTACCTGCGCACCGGCTTGCGCCACATGGCCGAGGACAGGCCGCCGGGGAGCGCCGAATGAAGGTGAGGTATTTCGCCTGGATGAAGCGAACGGTGGGCGTTGCCGAGGAGGAAGTGACACCGCCCGTCGAGGTGCGCACTGTCGGCGACCTAGTGAATTGGTTGCGCGGCCGCAGCGGCGGCCATGCCGAGGCGCTGGCGGAAGGCGCAGCATTCGGCGCCGCCGTCGACAAGCGCACGGCGACCATGGACGTCGTCATCGGCGACGCGCGCGAGGTCGCGTTCTTTCCGCCGTTCACGGGAGGCTGACCGTGGCCGTGCGCGTGCAGGAGCAGGATTTCGACACAGGTGCCGAGCTCGACATCCTGACGAGGGGCAACAGGAAGATCGGCGGGCTCGCCGTCTTCGTCGGCCTGGTGCGCGAGCTCCATGTGCGCGAAGGCTATCATCGCGACAAGGTCGATGCGCTGACACTGGAGCACTATCCCGGCATGACCGAGGCGGCGCTGCAGGAAATCGAGGCCGAGGCACGGCGCCGATGGCCGCTCGAAGCGACCTTGATCGTGCATCGCTACGGCCGGCTTGAAGCCGGCGAGCGCATCGTGCTGGTCGCCGTCGGCTCGCCCCACCGGGAGGCTGCCTTCGAGGCCTGCGAATTCCTGGTCGACTGGCTGAAGACCAAGGCGCCGTTCTGGAAGCTCGAGGAGACGCCTGCCGGAGACAAATGGGTCGGCGCGCACGAGGGCGACGACCAGGCCGCACGCCGCTGGGAAAAAAAGTAGGGCGAAACGGCTTCAGCCCTTGTAGTTCTCGACCACGCTTGCCGGGCGCGTCTCGGCCTGGTCAGGATCGCGGCCGAATTCGCGCAGCGCGCGACGCTGGCGCAGCAGGTCCCAGCAGCGGTCGAGTTCGACGTTGATCTTGTCGAGGCGCTGCCTCTCGGCGTCTGAAACTTGCCCCTTGGCGTAGAGATTCTTCTCCTCGGTAACGAGTTCCTCGATGTGCTTCAGCACGTTCTGGTCGGTCGTGTGCTGGGTCATTCGGGCCTCCTGTTATGGATCCTCATCCCAGCGCCACCAGTGCCAGATTGGCAAGCCCCCGCGCTCGCAACCGTTCGGCAGCCATCAGCGAGCGCTGGCCGCTGCGGCAACAGAGCACGATGCGCCGGGATGGTGGCAGTTGCGTGACCAGTTCCTCGACATGATCGACGTCGAGCCGGTGCGCGCCGGCGAACGGCGATATGGGCGCCTCGTCCAATCCGCGCAGGTCGACCACCAGATCGTCGGCTGCGACCGCGCCCGGCGCGATGAACGGCACCGCAGCCTCCGGCTCGAGGCTGCCCTCGAAACTGAAGCCGCCGAAGGTAAGTCGCTTCGCATCAAAGGTGACGACTCGCCCGAGCGCCGGAGGTTCGAGGCCCAACAGCAGGTGGAGCACGACATGCGCCTGCAGGCTGCCCAGCACGGCGACGGCGGTGCCCAATACGCCGACGGTGGCGCACGTCCCGCCATCGATCGAGACTTCGGGAAAGACCGCACGGTAGCTCGGGCCGCCGCCGCAGAAGGCGCCGACATAGCCAGTGAGGCCGATCGCCGAGGCGGACACCAGGGGCTTGGTCGCCGCCTGGCAGACATCGCTCAGCATATAGGTGACGGCGAAACTGTCGGCGGCGTCGACGATCACGTCGGCCTCAGCCACCAGCCGCTCGGCGTTTTGCGGCGTCAGGCGCTCGACAAGTGCGCTGACCGCGACGGCGGGATTGAACCGAAGCAGAGCTGCGCGGGCGGCGTCGGCCTTGGGCTTGCCGATGTCGGACATGGCGTAGAGCGGCTGGCGATGGAGGTTGGTCTCCTCGACCACATCGTGATCGACGATCATAAGGCGGCCCACACCGGCACCGGCAAGATAGTGCAGGACGGGACAGCCCAGCCCGCCCGCGCCGACCACCAGCACAGCCGATGCCGCAAGCCGCCGCTGGCCGGCCATGCCGACCTCGGCCAGTATGCTCTGGCGCGCATAGCGGTCGGTCATGCCGCCCGCCTCGTTGCGGCAATCCATGCCCTGGCCTGCCTGACCGGATCGGCATTGTTCACGATGTCGCCGACAACCGCGGCGGAATCGGCGCCGGCGTCAAGGCATTGCAACGCGCGCTCCAGGGTCAGACCGCCGATGGCGACCAGCGGCCGGTCGCCGATCAGCCTTTTCCATTCGCCGATGCGCTCTAGTCCCTGCGGTGCAAACGGCATCTTCTTGAGCGCCGTCGGCCAGATCGGGCCGAGCGCCACATAGTCCGGCTCGACTGCGAGTCCGCTCTCCAATTCGGCGCGGTCGTGCGTGCTGACGCCGAGCTTCAGCCCGGCGCTACGGATCGCCTTCACATCGGCATCGACGAGATCTTCCTGGCCGAGATGGACCCACGCGCACTTCTCCTCGATCGCGATCCTCCAGTAGTCGTTCACGACGAGTTCAGCGCCATGCCTGAAGCAGGCGTCGCGGGCCTCGCGAACCTGGCGACGCAGCTCATCCTCCGGCTTGTCCTTGATGCGCAGCTGCACGAACTTCGCACCGGCGGCGACCAGTCTTGCGACCCAGCTCGCATCGGGAACCACGGGATAGAACGGATCCAACACATCACTCTCCCAGCGCTGCTCGGCCCAACACCGGTGTCGAGGGCACCGCCATGTCGCGCGGCTCGAGCGGGCGGGCGGCAAATGCCAGGCGGCCGGCGTCGATGGCGAGCGCAAAGGCCCGCGCCATGGCGACGGGATCGCCCGCCTCGGCGACCGCCGTGTTGAGCAGCACCGCGTCGTAGCCCAGTTCCATCGCGGCCGCCGCGTGCGACGGCACGCCAAGGCCGGCATCGACCACCAGCGGCACATCCGGGAAGTGCGCCCGGAGCGCGCGCAGGCCGTAAAGATTGTTCAAGCCCCGGGCCGAGCCGATCGGGGCACCCCACGGCATCAGCACGCGGCAGCCCGCCTCGAGCAGCCGGTCCGCGACCGCGAGATCCTCGGTCGTATAAGGGAAGACCTCGAAGCCCTCGTCGCCGAGGATGCGCGCCGCCTCGACCAGGCCGAAGACGTCCGGCTGCAGCGTCTCGTCGTCGCGGATCACCTCGAGCTTGATCCAGGGCGTGTCGAACAGTTCGCGCGCCATGTGCGCCGTCGTCACCGCCTCGGCGACGGAGTGGCAGCCTGCGGTGTTGGGCAGAACGCGCACTCCCAGCCCACGAATGAACGACCAGAAGCTCTGGCCGCCACGCTCGGCCGCCGCCTCACGGCGCAACGAGACGGTCACGACCTCAGCCTGCGATGCCTCGATCGCCTCGGCCAGGATCTTGGGCGAGGGATAGCGCGCCGTGCCGAGCAACAGGCGCGACGAAAGCTCGACGCCGTAGAACGACATGCCTCAACCTCCCTGCATGGGCGCCACGACCTCGAGCCTGTCGCCTTCGGCAAGAGCGGTGGCGGAGCGCGCGGCGGTCGCGACGAAGCGGCCGTTCAGCGCGGTGGCGATCTTCCTGCCGCCGTAGCCCAGCTCGTCGAGCGCCTGGGCCAGCGTCGCGGGTGCAACGTCATGCTGTTCGCCGTTGACGAAAATCCGCATTGTCGATCTCCACGAGATCGGCCGCCCGTCGGGCCATCGCCGGCGCGAGCAGGAAGCCGTGACGATAGAGGCCGTTCACCAGCAGCCCGCGAGGCCCGCGGCGCACGGCCGGAAGATTGTCGGGAAAGGCCGGGCGAAGATCGGCGCCGATCTCCAGGATCTCGGCCTCGCCAAACGCGGGATGGAGCGCGTAGGCGGCGTTCAACAGTTCGACCGTCGAGCGCACGCTGGCGCCGCCGCGCTGCTCGCTCTCGATCATGGTGGCGCCGATCATGAACACGCCCTCGCCGCGCGGCACGATGTAGAGCGGCAGGCGCGGGTGCAGCAGCCGGACCGGCCGCGACAGCGAAAGCTCGCGCGAACGCACCACCACCATCTCGCCTCGCACGCCGCGCAGGTCGGGCAGTGCGTCGCGCGCGGCAAGGCCGCGGCAATCGACGAGCAGGCCCGGCGGCGGAACGGCGACGCCGAAATGAATCGACACGCCGTGCTGATTCAGCCGATCGGCAAGGGCTGCCAGGGCGCCACGCGGATCGAGATGCGCCTCGCGCGGAAAGTACAGGGCGCGACGGAAGCGACCGGCAAGATCGGGCTCGAGAGCCGCGATACCCGATTCATCGCGCCATTCATGGCCATCGGTGCGTTGGGCGAAGCGTGTCAGCTCTGCCGCATCACGCGCCGGCGCGACGACCAGGCTGCCATTGCAAAGGGTGCCGGCATGGCGCCGCACCCACCAATCGATCGAGGGCTCGCCCAGGGTGAGGACGGCGGGATCGGTTGAAGCGCGCTCACACCACGGCGCCAGCATGCCGCCGGCCATCCACGAGCAGCAGCCGTCGCCCAGCCGCCGGCCGCGCTCGATCACGTCGACCGCGCGGCCGCGCTCGGCAAGCTCGAGGGCGCAAGCTAGGCCCGCCACGCCTGCACCGACGACAATGATCTTGGACTGGCTCAACCGAACCTCCCGTTCCTTCGCCGGCATCACCCGGATCAGGTTCAAAGGGTTCAGCCGGATCGGCTGTCTCAGACCGGCCCCTCACGGAGACCGGACACCCCTCGGACGTGGTGGAAACAGACTGCGCGCGACCGCGCCTGTCAAGCGGCGGCGAAATGTGCCGATTCGCCGAAGCCCTCGCAGCCAGGCTGGCGGACCAGCCGGGCATAGTCGTCGACCAGGCCACGGGTCATCGGGCCCACCTGGTAGCGTCGCTCGTCGATCGCGCCTACCGGCACGATCTCGGCGGCGGTGCCGCACAGGAAGACTTCGCTGGCATCGGCCAGTTCTTCGGGCATCACGGCGCGCTCGTCGACCGCCCAGCCCCGCCTGGCCGCCATGCCGATCACGGCCCGCCGGGTGATGCCGTCCAGGAAGTTCTCGACCTTGGGCGTAACCAGCTTGCCACCGATCGCAAGGAAGATGTTGGCGCCGGTCGATTCGGCCAACCTGCCGCGCCAGTCGAGCATCAGCGCGTCGTCGAAGCCTGCGTTCAACGCACGGTCCTTCTCGATGCCACAGATGACGTAGAGGCCGGCCACCTTGGCCTGGCCCGGCGCCACGTCGGGCGACGGACGGCGATACTTCGCCATTGTCACGTTGATGCCACCGGGCTTGGCTTGCACCGACAAGCGACCCTCCTGGGCCCACGGCGCAATCGCAAGGTGCACGCTGGTTCCGATCGCCGAGACGCCCATCACCTCCGAGCCGCGCCAGGCGATCGGACGCACATAGCCGGAGCTCAGATCGTTCGCCTTGACGACGGCGCGGGTCGCCGCGTCGATCTCTTCGCGCGTCCACGGCAACTCGTAGTCGAGCAGGCGCGCCGAGTTGCGCAGCCGTGCGCTGTGCGCGGACAGGCGAAAGACCCGCCCGTCATAGATGCGCTCGCCCTCGAACACGGCCGACCCGTAATGCAGCGCATGGGTCAGCACATGGGTCTTCGCCTCACGCCACGGCAGGATCTTGCCGTCGAACCAGATGAAGCCGTCGCGATCAGCCATCGTTAAGGACATTGCCATTGTCCTCCTCTAAAGATTCACAAACGACCAATTACGTCGTCAGAATAGCAACTTTGAGTATAAATAGGACAATACTATTGACCTTGTCAATAAGGCTGTCCGAATGGCCATGCCCATAAATTTGCCAGCGATGACTTGCGGGGTAGATCGATTGCCGCGCGGCGCGGCCGCACTATAGTCGCGCCCAATCCGCAAGGAATCGGCGCGGACCTACCTCGATCGTCGTTGCTCTCATGGTTGAAACCAAGTCCCCCGCCAATCCGCTGTTCCTGCGCGACGAAGAATTGCGCCAGGGCATCGAGCTCATGTTCTATGCCTATCGCGACTTCACCTTCGAATCGGACCAGCAGCTCAAGCGTTACCATCTCGGGCGCGCGCATCATCGCGCGCTCTACTTCATCGGCCGCCATCCCGGCCAGACCGTGGGCCACCTGCTGTCGATCCTGAAAGTCACCAAGCAGTCGATCAGCCGCGTGCTCAAGGACCTGCTGGAACAGCAGTATGTCGAGCAGAAGAGCGGGCCGCGCGATCGCCGCGAGCGGCGACTGTGGCTCACCGAGCGCGGCGTCGAACTCGAGCGCGAGCTGACCGACCGGCAGAGCCAGCGCTTTGCACGCGCCTATCGCGAGACCGGCGCGGAGTCGGTCGAGGGGTTCCGCAAGGTATTGCTCGGCCTGCTCGATCCGGCCGAGCGGGCGCAGGTCGACCGGCGGGTGCGAGGAGGCAGCCGCTGAGCACGATCGAGACCACGCCTGACAAGCCGCACATCCTGGTGGTCGACGACGACACACGCCTGCGCGAACTCCTGAAATCGTTCCTGTCGCGCAACGGCTTTCGCGTTACCACCGCGGGCCGCGCCAGCGAAGCACGCCAGCGCCTGGAATCGCTTGGCTTCGACCTGATCGTGCTCGACGTGATGATGCCAGGGCAGACCGGGCTCGACTTCGCCGCCGAGGTGCGCAAGGACAACGACGTGCCCATCCTGATGCTGACGGCGATGGGCGATCCCAAGGACCGCATCGCCGGCCTCGAGAAGGGCGTCGACGACTACCTCGGCAAGCCGTTCGAGCCGCGCGAGTTGCTGCTGCGCATCCAGAGCGTGCTGAGGCGCGGCCGGCCGGCCGATGCCGGAACGGCGCCCGAGCAGGTCAAGTTCGGGCCCTTCCAGTTCAACCTGGCGCTGGGCGAACTCACGCAGAAGGGCAAGCGCGTGCCGCTCACCGACGCCGAGATCGCATTGTTGCGCGCTCTGGCGACCCGGCTGGGCGAGGTGCTGAGCCGCGAGGCGCTGTGCAAGAGCGTCGGCGCCGGCGTCAACGAGCGCGCCATTGACGTGCAGGTGACGCGGCTCCGTCGCAAGATCGAGCCCGATCCCGGCTTTCCGCGCTATCTGCGCACGGTCCGCGGCCAGGGCTACCGGCTGGTCGACGCGTGAGGGCCCTCGGGTGAGGTGGCTGACCAACCAGTTCGAGACGATTGCCCGCTGGGCGGACCGGCACTCGCCACAGACCCTGTTCGCGCGCGCGCTGATCATCCTCGTCGTCCCGATGCTCCTCTTGCAGGCGATGTCGGCCTGGTGGTTCTACAGCCAGCGCGGCGACAACGTGACCAATCGCCTGGCCTGGCTCCTGGTACGCGACCTGCGCCTGCTGATCGCGTTGCGCACCGACTTTCCCGACGACGAGCACAAGGCCTGGATCCTGCGTCACGCACGAGCCGACCTCCTGCTTTTCGTCACCTTCCGCAAGGGCGTGGTCCGGCAGTTCCAGGCACCGGCCTATTTCGACATCGTGGCGCGCGAGGTCCAGGGCGCGTTCGATGCCGACCTCAAGAGGCCCTACTACATCGACAATGCCGTCGGCGGCGAGCAGCTCCTGATCGAGATCCAGATCACTCCCGACGACGTGATGGACGTGCTGGTGCCCTATGTGCGCCTGACCTTCGGCTCGAGCTTTGCCTACGTGGTTGCCCAGCTCGGCCTCGCGCTCGTGCTGTTCGGCCTTGCCATATGGTTCATGCGCCGCGAACTGGTGCCAATCGAGCATCTCGGCGTCGCGGCCGACGCACTGGGCAAGGGCCGCGACGTGCCGGATTTCGCTTTTTCCGGCGGCACGCGCGAAGTGCGCAACGCCGCCACTGCCTTTCACACCATGCGCATCAGGTTGCGTCGCTCGATCCAGCAGCGCACCGAGATGCTGGCGGGCGTCAGCCACGATCTGCGGACGCCGCTCACCCGCATGAAGCTCTCGCTGGCGCTGTTGCCTGAATCGCCGGAAGCCAAGGAGCTCGCCGACGACGTCGGCGACATGGAGCGCATGATCGAAGGCTACCTCGCCTTTGCCCGCGGCGAGGGCGACGAGGAGCCGGCGCCGATCGACCTGAGCGAAATCCTGCAGGACGTTGCGGCGGGAGCCCGGCGCGATCATGCCAACGTCACGGTCGACTGGCAGGGCGACATGAACGTCGAGCTGCGGCCGCTCGCCATCAAACGCTGCCTGACCAATCTGGTGTCGAACGCCCTGCGCCACGGCAGCCGGGCGGAATTGCGCGCCAGCCGGGGGCGCACGTCGGTCGAGATCACGGTGGACGACGATGGACCCGGCATCCCGCCCGACAAGTACGAGGACGTGTTCCGGCCGTTCTTCAGGCTCGACGAATCCCGCAACGTCGACACCGGTGGCGTGGGCCTCGGCCTCACCATCGCGCGCGACGTGGCGCGCAGCCACGGCGGCGACGTGGCGCTGGCACAGTCGCAGCTGGGCGGCTTGCGCGTCATCGTGCGAATTCCTGTCTGAGAAAACGGGGTGCCAAATACGGCTTCCAATCAAACGGAAACGCGCTACGTCAAGAGTCCGATCCCACGCGCATATTCCGCCCGGCTGATTTCGGCCGGACAAAATATGCTCTAAAGTCCCGCGTCCTTTCGAGAGAACCATGTCCGATACCCTGAAGTTCGTGCGTCATCCGCATCCCTCGCCGACGCCGGCCGACAAGCGCGCCGGCCTCCTGGCCAATCCCGGCTTCGGCCGCGTGTTCAGCGACCATATGGTCACCATCCGCTACAGCGACGAGAAAGGCTGGCATGATGCGCGCATCGAGCCGCGGGCGCCGATCCAGATGGATCCGGCCGCGGCCGTGCTGCACTACGCCCAGGAGATCTTCGAGGGCCTGAAGGCCTACAAGACGGCCGACGGCGCCACCTTGTTCCGGCCCGGAGAGAATGCCCGACGCTTCCAGCAATCGGCCGAGCGGCTCGCCATGCCGGTATTGCCGGAGAAGCTTTTTCTCGAGGCGGTCGACCATCTGGTCAAAATCGACCGCGACTGGATTCCCGACAGCGACGGCAGCCTTTATCTCCGGCCATTCATGTTCGCCAACGAGATCTTCCTCGGCGTGAAGCCCTCGTCGAATTACCTGTTCGCCGTCATCGCCTCGTCGGTCGGCTCCTACTTCAAGTCCGGCGCCGATGCAGTCTCGGTCTGGGTGTCGCAGGAATATACCCGCGCTGCGCCGGGCGGCACCGGCGCCGCCAAGTGCGGCGGCAACTATGCCGCAAGCCTGCTCGCCCAGGCCGAGGCGACGCGCCATGGCTGCGATCAGGTCGTGTTCCTCGACGCCGTCGAGCGCAAGTGGATCGAGGAACTGGGCGGCATGAACGTGTTCTTCGTCTTCAACGACGGCTCGCTCTGCACACCGCCGCTCGGCGGCACCATCCTGCCCGGGGTCACCCGTTCCTCGCTGATCACGCTCGCCAAGGACAAGGGCATCGCGGTGCGCGAGGAGCGCTATTCCTACGACCAGTGGAAGGCCGATGCACGCAGCGGCCGCCTGCGCGAGGCCTTCGCCTGCGGCACCGCCGCAGTGGTGACGCCGATCGGCACGGTACGCGCGCCGGAAGGCGAGTTCGTCATCGGCAATGGCGGTTCGGGCGTTCGTACGGCCGAACTCAAGAGCGCTCTGGTCGACATCCAGCGTTGCCG
>CAZHQA010000152.1:0-12767 GCA_964533955.1 uncultured Reyranella sp.
TTGCACGGGCGATGAGGTCATGAATCAAAGACTGCGGCCCTTGACCCCTCCGTCGGCGCATGACGCCGACGCCCCTCGAAGACGGGGGAGGAAAATCGTCCAAGCGTCGTCGATCTTGCTTCAAGGGCAAAGCGGCACAGGCGACGGCAGTGGCGGCGCGTCGGCCGACAGCGTGCGCAGGAAGGTGACGAGATCGGCGCTTTCGTCGTCGGTCAGCTTCAACGCGCGCACCAGGGGCACGCCGTCGCTGTGCAGCCGATCGGGGCTGACCTCGGCGTAGTGCTTCACGACTTCCTCGAGCGTAGGCAGGCTGCCGTTGTGCATGTAGGGTCCGGCACGGCCGGCCTGGCGGAGCGCCGGCACCTTGAACTCGCCGAAGTTGCGGTGCTGGCGCTCGACATGACGGGTGCGCGTGGCCGAAGCGCCCGTGGGATCGTCGTTGTAGAGGCCCAGCAAATTGAACCGGCTCGCCTGCATTGCCGCAATGCCGCCGTGGCGCCCGAGGTCCACGGCGCTGCCGACGAAGAACGAAATGCCGGTGTCGCCGAACTCGCCGTTGCTGAACCGCGGTCCGAAATGACAGGCCGCACAATTTCCCCGTCCGACGAACAGCCTGAGGCCGCGCTGCGCCGCCACCGGATAGCGGGCGGCCGCCAACCGGTCGCCGGCCACGAGGGCATCGCGGAAATCGTCGAACGGCGTGCGCGGGCTCACCAGGGTCTCGACGAAGGCCGCGATCGCCTTCGCCGCGTCGACCAGCAGGCGCTCGTCGTCGATCCCGGGCGGCGCCCCGAAGGCACCTCGCCAGGCACACGCCAGACCGGGCCGCTCGCGCACGAGCTTGCCGACGCCCGCGGCATTGCCGCCCATCTCGCGCGGGTCGAGCACCGCCCTCAGGCTCTGCATCCACAGCGAATCGGCCGCGCCGTCCCAGGCGAACCAGTGCTGGTAGCCCGCGTTCCACAGGCTGGGCGTGCGACGGTCGAGCTCAGCCAGGCCGAAGCCCCGCGCCCGGCCGTCACTCCACTGTCTGCCTGCCTGATGGCAATCGGCGCAGCTCACCTGCCCGCTCGGCGAGAGGCGGGGCTCCTCGAACAGGTGGCGGCCCAGCGTGATCGCTGCCGGATTGCCGGACACGCGGTTGCTCGGATCATGCGCCGCCGGCGGCGGCCAGGGCCCATGCAACGCGACCGCCGCGACCTCGGCGGGAGCCCACTCGAGCAGCTGCTGGGCTTCGGCGTTGCCCGGCGCCACCAGCAACGCCACGAGCAGCAGCGCTCTCACTTGACCACGAATTCGTGCGTCAGCCGCTCGGTCGTGCCGTCGGAGCGCAGATCGAAGACGACTTCCCAGGTGCCCGGCATGTGGAACAGCATGCCCTCGGCGCGAAAGCGGCCGTCGCCGCGCGATGCGATGACGGGCGCGTAGTTCATGCCGTGTTTGTGCTCAGGCATCGAGGCGTCGATCGCCACCAACTCGGCCGGCGCGCCGCGCCGCGTGCAGGCGTTGAGAATCAGCGCGAACGGCTGGCCGACCTCGATGCGAAAGGGATCGGGCCTGAACGCGAGGATATGCTGGCCGGAGAACACCACGAGCCCGGTGCCATGGCCGAGGTCGAGCGGGCAGTCGTTTGCCCAGGCGGGCAGCGAAAGGCCAGACAGCGAAGCAAGCAGCGCGACCGCGGCCGCCGGCGACCTCATTGCGCCGGGCCGCCGAACAGGCTCTCGCCGGTTCGGTAGCCGATCTTTTCGGCAACGTCGCGCGGAAGGTCGGCCAGCCACTGCCGCGACCAGCGGGCGTGCTCGGCGACATAGTGCAGGCGCTCGGGCGTGAAGGAATCGGTGCCGACCAGGAAGCGGTCGGGAAACTCCAGGAACAGCTCGCGCCAGCCCGCCGTCACCTTGCCGCCCGAGGCGTGCGACGTCAGGAAGGCGAGGTCGCACCACAGGGTCGGGTACTTGCGCAGCATGGCGCGCACGTTGTCGGGGCGCTCGAAGCCCGAGTGCGCCCACAACACGCGGGCCTTCGGGTCCTGCCTGAAATGGATATCGATCGCCGCCGAGTCGGAGTGCGAGTGCAGGAACAGGCCGCGCTGCCTGGCGATCTCGACCATGCGTCGCACGTTGGGCAGATCGGCGTCGGCGCCGTAGATGTGGAACTCGCCGATCGCCACGTACTTGCGCTTGGCCAGGAGGTCCTCGACGAACGGGACCAGCGTGGGATCGCGTGCCCAGGTGCTGATCTCGCCGCGCGAGCGGTACGGGCGCAGCTCCGGCACGATCACCGCCGGGGCACGCTCCTGCAGCATCCGCGTGCCATCGTTGTTGGAGCTCGACACCAGGGCGCGGCGGATGCCGGCCTTGCGCAGGATGTCGACGAAGGCGTCGGGCGGCACGACGTCCCATGCGTCATGGCTGTAGTGCAGGTGCGCGTCGAAGATCGGCATCTCCTGATCGGCCCGCGAGGCGGTGGCCGCCAGCAGGAGCGGCAGGGCAAACGCAAGCGCGCGCCGGCGAAAAGAGTGCAACGTCATGACCTCGCGTTCCAGGCGTAGTTGAAGCTAATCGAGATGCGCTGGCCGGCATAGCGGGCCGGCGGCACTTCGTGCCGCAGCCAGCTCTCGAACAGCACGACGTCGCCTGCATGGGCCGGCACCTCGACGAAATTTCGGTAAGCCGGCGGCGCGCCGGCGGCACGCGGCGGCGCCGCCATCAGGCGCGACAGCCGGGGATCTTCGACCTTGAGCGCGCCCGCCCCCTTCGGCACCTCGACATAGTAAGTGCCGCTGATGAACGACGTCGGGTGCAGGTGCAGCGAATGGACCACGCCGGCCGGCATCACGTTGACCCAGCAATCGGTCATGGCAAGCGATCGGCCGGCAAGATCGTAGTGCAGGCGGCGGGCGAAGGTCCGGACATGGGCATCGAGCTGCTTGCGCAAGCCGGCGAAGACCGACGAAACCAAGTGCAGTCGGTCGAGCGAACCATAGGAGGTATAGCCGCCGAGATAATGACGCTTCGACCAGCGCTGGCCGGCGGCGTCGGAGGCCGCCAGCGCGCGGCATTCGTCGGCCACGGTCCGTGCGAAGTGCCCGTCGCGCGGCC
This sequence comes from uncultured Reyranella sp., assembly GCA_964533955.1. Taxonomy (GTDB): domain Bacteria; phylum Pseudomonadota; class Alphaproteobacteria; order Reyranellales; family Reyranellaceae; genus Reyranella. The sequence goes on from CAZHQA010000152.1 coordinate 3,105, forward strand.
TTGCCAGCGGCGCTTGGTAAACCAGTGTCGGAAACAAGGCACGGATCGCCATAGCGTGATTATCCGTGAAGCGGGGGGCTCGTGCTATGATTTCGCATGCTCACGAGCCAGCAGATCGAAAGCTACCGGCGCGACGGCTACCTTGTGGTCCCGCGCCTGATCGAGGGCGAGCAGCTCCGCGAGCTGCGCGCCCTCACCGACCGCATCGTCGCCGAGGCGCGCGGCGTCAGCGCCAACGACGACCTCTACGATCTCGAGGCCAGCCATTCGGCGGCGCTGCCGCGCGTGCGCCGGTTGAAGCCGGTGATCTTCAAGCGCTACGACTTCTTCCGGGCGCTCACCCGCGACCCCAGGATCACGTCCCTGCTGAGCGGCCTGCTCGGGCCGAACATCCGCCTCTACGGCGGCAAGCTCAACATGAAGTCGGCGGGCTACGGCTCGCCGGTCGAATGGCACCAGGACTGGGCGTTCTATCCCCATACCAACGACGATGTGCTGGCGACCGGCATCTATCTCGACGATTGCGACATGGACAACGGGCCGTTGCTGGTTATTCCGGGCTCGCACCACGGCCCGACCTACGATCACCACGCCAACGGCCGCTTCTGCGGCGCCATGGACCCGGCTGCCTGCGACATCGACTTCGGCAAGGCGGTACCGCTCATGGGCCCGGCCGGCTCGATGACCATCCATCACGCGCGGCTGGTGCACGGCTCGGCGCTCAACCGGTCCAACCGGCAGCGCCGCCTGCTGCTGCACGAATATACGGCCGCCGACGCCTGGCCGCTGATGGGCGTCGCCAACTTCGACGACTTCAACGACCGCATGGTGCTGGGCGACCCGAGCGTCGAGCCGCGCATCGTGCCGGCGCCGGTGCGCATGCCGCTGCCCGCCGCCGAGCATCAGGGCTCGATCTACGAGAACCAGCGCAGCACCGGACGGCGTTTCTTCGACACGTTCGCCGAGACGGCCGATGCCCGCTAGGCTCGTCCGGCGCGCGCTGCTGTTCGGCGGAGCCTCGGCCTGCCTGGTGCCGTGGTCGGCCGTCGGCGCCGCCGACAAGCTCAATATCAGCGGCACGCGCGGCAGCGTCGATTTCGCCATCGGCGATTCGAAGGTGTTTCGCACCACCGGCTCCTTCAAGGACTGGCAGGGCTTCCTCAGGGTCGACGACCAGGACATTCCCAAGAGCACGGTCCAGGTGAACGTGAACACCAGGAGCATCCAGATGCTCGACGCCCAGCAGACCGAGCTGTTGAAGGAGCCCGACTTCTTCGACGTCGAGAAGTTCCCGGAAATGATTTTCCGGTCGACCGCCGTCGAGCGCACGGGCGAGACGACGCTCAAGGTGGCGGGCGACGTCACCTTGCGCGGCATCACCCGGCCGATGGTGCTGGCGGTTTCCGTCACCGACCGCAAACCCGACGCCGCAGCCGGCACGCGCTACGCCCGTTTCCGCGCCGAGGGCAGCATCAAGCGTTCGGAATTCGGCATGACCAAGTTCGTCGACGTGGTCGGCGACACCGTCGACATCACCATTCGCGCCGACGCCTGGCGCTGAGGCGGTCCGTGGCGGGCGCCGGCTACCACCCCCTCGCCAAGATCCTGCATTGGCTGACCGCGCTGCTGGTGCTCGGCCTGATCGCCGTCGGCCTGTGGATGGTCGACCTGCCGATCAGCCTGACCAAGCTGCTGGCCTTCGCCTGGCACAAATGGATCGGGCTCGTGGTACTGGTGCTCACCGTGCTGCGCTGCGTGTGGCGCTGGTATTCACCGCCGCCCCGTCTGCCCGATACCGTGGAGACGTGGCATCGGCGGTTGTCGGCCGTGAGCCATGGCCTGTTGCTCACGCTGTTGCTGGCGATGCCGGTCAGCGGCTGGCTGATGAGTTCGGCGGGCGGCGTCACCGTCTACTGGTTCGGCTACCTGCAACTGCCCGACCTGGTCCCGCGCGATCAGCTCACCTTCGCGATGTTGCGCATGCTGCACCACAAGCTGGCCTGGCTCCTGATTGCAGTCCTCATCGTCCACGTGCTGGCCGTCTTCCATCACGACGTATGGCGGCGCGACGGCATCTTCCGCCGCATGTGGCCCTTTGCCGACTGAGATGCTGGGCCGCCGCTTTCTGCTGCTCACGCCGCTCTCCGTAGCAGTCGCCGCGCCGGCGGAGGCGCAGTCGGGCCTGTGGCCGGAATGGCTGGGCGATTATGCCGGGGCCCTCCGCTTCTACGGCTCGATTCCGCTCGAGGACATCTATCCGCCGCCCGTCCATCCGCATGTCGACCTCGACGATCCCGCGCCCTTCGCCGTCTATCTGTCGCTCCGATTGGAAATCGGCGATCCGTCGGTCTGGCTGCGCATCGACGGCGGCCCGATGCAGACGTCGGAGCAAGGCGAGACGTTGCGCTTCGGCCTGATGAACAACGGCGTCGCCCTGCTCGCCACGGCGCAGGGCCATCCGGTGCCGCGCTCGGCCTCGCTCGCCGTGCGGCCCGAACTGCTGAGCACCGAGGCACTGTTCAACCACGCCGACGGCAGCTTCTGGCGCCGCCATTTCACTATCCGCTTCACGCCCAAGGGCGGCGACCTGATCGTGTGGGTGTTCGACGCCGCCGGCACCCGTGCCCGAACCTGGCGTGGGTCGGTGCTGCGCGTCGAGGGTCAGGCCCGCGGTCCGACGTAGCCATGGATGAACATGAGGCCTGATCCGGGTCAATCGATCCAATCGATCGACGCGCCGTGCGGATCGGTCCACGCCGTCGGCTCGCCATTGATCGACAGCAGGAACCCATCTCCCTTGGCCGGCGCGCGGCTGGCGATATCCGGAAAGACAAAGGGCGCCTCGTTGGCGATCCAGAAATCGGCGAGCTCGGTGGCTTGGCGGGCGAACGCCTGGCGTTCTTCCATCGACGTCACGTAGGCGAGCACGGCGGTGTGGAAGATCACCAATGTCGCATCGCCCGGCACGTCGGCGGCCAGGCTTGCGAGGTCGTGGCGCAAATCTCCCTGCCCGATTCGCACGCCGGCGTCGCTGGCGATCGCCAACGCCTGGCCCAGCCGTTCGAGACGGTCGGTCTGCTCGGGCCACACCAGAGCCTCGAGCCAGGCACGATCCTGCCGATCCGATGCCGCGAGAGGGTTGAGGTCGAGGCCCGCCCGCCAGACGATCTGCGGCAGGCTGGCCGGCAGGGGTGTGCCCGGTCCCGCAACGCACCGCAGGCAAGGCCGGCGCTCGGGGCTCAATCGCGATGCGCCATAGTCGTAGCCGTAGCGGTCGGGCAACAGGCACAGGCCGGCCGATGCTCCGACTTCGAGCAAGGCCAGCGGCTGCGGCAGGGCGGCCAATGCCGGGAGCAAGACGGCGCATCTTGCCGGCTCATTGGTCTGCGTCGCCCGCCGCAGCATGAGATCGCGCACTTCGGCGGCATCGACGAAGAGCCGCCGGCGGAAATCGTCGGCATCGACCGGAGTGCCACGCAGCAGGCGTAGCGCCGCGAACAACAGGTTCGGCTGCCGCTTGATCCGGGGCAGCGTCAGCAGGAACCGCAGGATCTCCCCGTCTTCGGCGACACGCCGTGCCAGCGCCTCATAGAGCGAAGAACGCCCGCGCGCCTCGTTGTCGGCGAAGCGACGATAGGCCCTCCCCACTTCCTGGAGGGCCGTCTCCTCAAGCGGCGGGGCGCGGTCCGACATAGTTCGACTGCGGCCGGATGATGCGTCCGCCCTCGACCTGCTCGAAGACGTGGGCGCACCAGCCCGCCGCCCGCGCCACGGCGAACAGAGCGGTGAAGGCCTCGCGCGGGATCTCGAGCGCTTCCAGCAGAAGCGCGGTGTAGTACTCTACATTGATGTCGAGCCGCCGGCCGGGCTTGTGCTTGCGCAGGGCTGCGATCGCCCCTTTCTCGACCTCTGTGGCGTAGGCCAGCCGCCCCGCCGTCGCCGGCAACTTGGCGACAGCGGCCTTCAGCACGTCGGCGCGCGGGTCGCGCACCTTGTAGATGCGATGGCCGAAGCCCATCAGGGTGGTGCCCTTGGCGAAGGCGTCGTCGAACCACGCCTCGGCGCGCGAGGCCTCGCCGATCTCGTCCAGCATGTCGAGCACCGGCCCCGGTGCGCCGCCATGCAGCGGTCCTTTCAGGGCGCAGAGTCCGGCCAGCACCGCCGAGATCAGGCCGGCATGGGTCGACGCCACGACACGGGCCGTGAAGGTCGAGGCATTGAAGCCATGGTCGGCAACTGTCGCCAGGTAGGTATCGAGCCCCTTTTCGAAGGCCACGCCGGCGCGCTGGCCGCGGATCATGCGCAGGAGATCCTGCGCCGTGCTGAGGGTCGCATCGGGCGCAATCGGCGCCATGCCCTTGCCCGCACTGAGCAGCGCCGCCAGGAATACCGGCAGAGCACCGCAGACGAGATAGTGGTGCGGCATCGGCTCGCTGTCGGGCAACATGCCCAAGCCGACGCGCAGCGCCTCGACCGGGTTAAGCCCGCGCGTCGCCGCGATCAGCTTCGGCACGTCGGCAAAGGCGCGCACGCGCGCCGCGCCGAGGCCCGCCGCGACCGCCTCGGCATCGCCGCCGCCCGCCGCGTAGTCCTCCCACAAGAGTGCCGCCACGGCTTCGTACCCGCGCGACGCGACCAGTTCCTCGAGGCCATGGCCGCGCACGATCAGCCGGCCTGCCTCGCCGTCGACCTCGCTCATCACCGTATCGGCCACGACCACGCCGTCGAGCCCGCTGTCCACCCGCGTCTGCAGCATCGCAATCCCCATCGCTGTTCGAGGCAACAAATCGGCTGCATGGATTATATTGTCAATATTGATTGAAATGATCAATAATCGGCCATGAGCAGTGAATGGATCAGTTCGGCCGAGGCAGCGCGCCGCCTCGGCGTGTCGGCCGCCACGCTCTATGCCTATGTGAGCCGCGGCCTGCTGCGTTCCGAGGGCACGACCGGCCGCCGCGAGCGGCGCTACCGCGCCGACGATGTCTCCCAGCTCAAGCGCCGGCGGTCCGTCGGCCGCACGGCCGAGGCGATCGCTGCCCACGCGCTCGACTTCGGAACGCCAGTTCTCGAGTCAGCCCTGACGCTGATCGACAACGGCCGACTTTATTATCGTGGACACGACGCCACGCGACTGGCGCGCAGCGCGTCGCTCGAGCAGGTCGCCCAGCTGCTATGGGATTGCGACGACCGGCCCTTCGATGCCGGCAACCTGCCGCCGATGTCGGCGGCCCTTCGCGCCGCATGGGCCGCCACCCCGACCCTGTCGACGGTCGATCGATGCCTCGTGCTGCTGCCTGCAGCGGCGCGTTGGGACCATCCGAGCTGGGTCGACGATCGTTCGGCCATGCTCGAAACGGCGACGCGTATCTTGCGCCTGCTCGCCGCTGCGGTGACCGGCGAGCCGGTGTCGCCCCTGCCGGTGCACGAGCAAGTGGCGCAAGCTTGGCGTGTGCCGCCCCGGCATGCCCCGCTGATCCGCGCCGCCCTCGTCCTGTCGGCCGATCACGAATTCAACGCCTCGACGTTCGCCGCCCGCGTGGTGGCATCGACGGGCGCCCATCTCTACGGCGCGACCACGGCCGGGCTGGCCGCCATCAATGGCCCGCGCCATGGTGGCCTGACGCGGCGCGTCGCCAACCTGCTCGACACCTTGAGCAAGTCTCCCGACCCCGCCGGCGAATTGCGCCGCCTGGCGGGCCAGGAAGACCTGCCGGGCTTCGGCCACCCGCTCTATCCCGATGGCGATGTCCGGGCGGCGACCCTGTTCGAGATGATGCGCGATCTCCTGCCGCGTTCGCCGGAGCTGGCGCTGGCCGAACGCCTTGCCAGCGCCGCCGACGCCGAGGGCGGGCGCAAGCCCAACATCGATTTCGCGACCGTCACGCTGGAGCGTGTCCTCGGCCTTCCGGGCGAGGCCGCACTCGCCCTGTTCCTGCTCGGCCGCACCGTCGGCTGGATCGCCCATGCCCTGGAGCAGGCCGCGCACGGCGGGCTCATCCGGCCTCGCGCCCGCTATATCGGACCGCGTCCCGCCGGCTGAACCTTATCCACCCAATCGACGCCTTGCGGTCGAGGTGTGCGCGTGCTTAACGTCGCGCTTTAGTGACAAAGAAACGCGCGGGCGTGCCGAGGTTGCCCCACTTGCTCGGCATCGAAGGTTTGGCGCCTGAAACGATTTCGGGCCTGCTCGACCTTTCCGAAAACTACATCGACCAGAACCGCTCGCTCGACAAGCGTCGCGACGTCCTGTCGGGACGCACCGTCATCAACCTGTTCTTCGAGAACTCGACCCGGACGCGGACCAGCTTCGAGGTCGCGGCCAAGCGGCTGGGCGCCGACGTGATCAACATGGATGTCGCCACTTCCTCTGTGAGGAAGGGCGAGACGCTGCTCGACACGGCGATGACCTTGAACGCCATGCGTCCTGACGCCATCGTGGTGCGGCACGCCGAATCCGGTGCGGTCAATCTCCTGTCGCAAAAGGTCAACTGCACCGTCATCAACGCCGGCGACGGCCAGCACGAGCACCCGACCCAGGCGCTGCTCGATGCGCTGACCATCCGCCGCCGGCGCGGCCGCCTGCAGGGCCTGCTGGTGGCAATCTGCGGCGACATCATGCACAGCCGGGTGGCGCGCTCGAACATCCACCTGCTGCAGATCATGGGGGCGCGCGTGCGGGTGGTCGGGCCGCCGACCCTGATGCCGACCGACATCGACCGGCTGGGCGTCGAGGTCCACTACAACATGCGCTCCGGCCTCAGGGACGTCGACATCGTCATGATGCTGCGGCTCCAGACCGAGCGCATGCAGGGCTCGTTCGTGCCGTCGATCAGCGAGTACTTCCGCTTCTTCGGGCTCGACCACGAGAAGCTCAAGGTCGCCAAGCCGGACGCGCTGATCATGCACCCCGGCCCGATGAACCGCGGCGTGGAGATCGATTCGGAGGTGGCCGACGATCTCGACCGCTCGGTCATCCACGAGCAGGTCGAGATGGGCGTCGCCGTGCGCATGGCCTGCCTGGAAGCGCTGATCGGCGGGCGCCGCAACGCACTCGGAGCAGCGGCTTGAGTTCTTCTTCGAGCCCGCTCATGGGAGCGCGCAAGAGTCGCGCGGTCCGCCAGTGGATTTCCAGCCATGAGCGGTGACGTCCTGCGCGGCACGCCGGCGCATGCCGGATCGACCGCCTATATCAACGCCCGCATCATCGATCCGACGGCGGACAAGGAATACAGCGGCGCCGTCCTGATCAGCGACGGCAAGATCGCCGATTTCGGTCCCAGCCTGTTCGCCTCGGGTGCGCCTTACGGCATCGAATCCGTCGACTGCCGCGGTCTCTACCTCGCGCCGGGCCTGGTCGATGCGCGGGTCCATACCGGCGAACCGGGCGAAGAGCACAAGGAGACGCTGGAGAGCGCCGCCATGGCGGCGGCGGTGGGCGGTATCACCTCGATGGTGCTGCTGCCCGACAACGAGCCGCCGTTCGACGACGCCTCGCTGATCGAGTTCGTCGCCCGGCGGGCGCGCCAGATCAAGCTGACCAACATGTACGCCTACGGCGCGCTTACGGTCGGGCTGGAGGGCAAGGAATTGGCCGAGATCGGCTTGCTGGCCGAGGCCGGCGCCGTCGCCTTCACCGACGCCGACCATGCCGTGGGCAACGCGCAGGTGCTGCGCCGCGCGCTCTACTATGCCAAGGCATTCGACGCCCTGATCGTGCACCTGCCGCAGGAACCGGCCCTGTCGGGCGGCCACATGACCAGTGGCGAGATGGCGACACGGCTCGGCCTGTCCGGCAATCCGCCACTGGCCGAGGTCATCATGGTCGAGCGCGACATCCGCCTGGTCGAGATGACCGGAGGACGCCTCCACCTCAGCAAGATCTCGACGGCTGAATCCGTGGCGGTGATCGCCGCCGCCAAGGCGCGCGGACTCAAGATCACCTGCGATACCGCCCCGCCCTATTTCGCGCTGAACGACCTCGCGGTCGGCGACTACCGCACCTTCGGTAAGCTGGTGCCGCCGCTGCGCTCGGAGAGGGACCGCGAGGCGATCGTGGAGGGGCTGCGAAGCGGCGTGATCGACGCCATCGTGTCCGACCACCGCCCGCAGGACCAGGACAGCAAGCGCGTGCCGTTCGCGCAGGCCGAGCCGGGCGGCATCGGGCTGGAGACGCTCCTGCCGGTCTCGCTCGAACTGATGCACAACAAGCAGCTCAGCCTGCCTCGCCTGTTCCAGCGCCTTTCGAGCGCGCCGGCCGCCGTGTTCGGCCTGCCCGGCGGCAAGCTCGCCAAGGGAGCGCCCGCCGACCTCGTGCTGTTCGATCCCGACTTCGCCTGGAAGATCGATCGGGTCGATTTCTGGAGCAAGACCAAGAACTCGCCGTTCGACGAGCGGCCGGTGCAAGGCCGCGTGCTGGCCACTATCGTGGGCGGCCGAACCATCTACCGCCACGACACGTTCGGGGCCGCCGCCGCGGCGGCTTAGGACGGGTTTCGATCGGAACGGCTCGCGGGTTCCATCTCAACGCAAGCGCGTCGCTCCAAGTGCCTCGAATCCGCCATTTGGTCTGCTAAAGCATATTCCGTTCGGCTGGAAACCGGCCGAACGGAATATGCCGTTGATCGAGATGTCTCCTCCGCGCGCTTCCGAAGAGGGGGAACCGCTTGCGGTTCCCCCTCTTCGGGACCCGCGCTATCGTGTGGACCAGGACAAGACAGGACCTTCGACCATGATGCGACAGTCGCTTCTTCTCGGCGTGGCGTTCGCCGCCCTCGCCGGAACGGGCCAAGCCCAGCAACGCCAAGCCCAATCGCGAGACGATCTGCTCGATACCCTGACCCGGCACATCCAGATCTGCTCCGAGATCGGCGACAGTCAGGGAAGGTTGGCCTGCTTCGACAAGCTGCAGACACAGGTCGGTGGCGTGCAGGCCGGGCCGCCGACGCCGACACCGCTTCGCCCGGCATCCCCCACCCCGACGCCGTCCATGCAGGCGTCGCCGCCCACAATGCAGGCCGCACCATCCGGCAATCCTTCGCTATCGGCGCAGCCGATCGCCCCGCCGCCGCTCAACGTGCCGGGCGGTGGAAGTGCGAGCCTGAGCGGCGGTGGCGGACAGGTCCAGTCGGGCGCGCTGCCGCCGGCACCGCCAAGCCGCGACCCCGATGCGGCCTACGATCCCCGCCGGGCAACCTCGGCCTACCAGCCGCCCGACGGCCTGATGCCCAAGCCGCAGCCGACCGTGCGCCGCAGCGGTCCGCGCCCGGTGCCGACCTACAACCAGCCCATGCCGAACTTCAGCCTGCAGGCGAGCGACCTCACCTACAATCGGGCGCGCTACTGGCAGGTAACGGTGACTCTCACCTCGAACGTCGGTCGCACGCTCGACGCCCAGATCCAGTGCTCGTTCCTCAATGCCGGGCGCTCGGTCGGCGAGGCCTATTTCGGGCCGACGGCGGTGGCGCCCGGCGAGCAGATCATAACCGACCTGATCGGCCCGCCGACCACGGCCTACGTCGATTCCACGACCTGCCGGCTGGTCGGCCAATAGTCGGCTCGGCCGGTGGCCTCTCCGCTCACCGTGCTCGCGGCGCTGGCACTGGGATATCTGCTGGGCTCCATTCCGTTCGGTCTGTTGCTGACACGCGCGGCGGGTCTGGG
>CAZHQA010000153.1:0-12645 GCA_964533955.1 uncultured Reyranella sp.
TCATGGAATTCCTGCCGGGCCGGATATTGGCCGACCCCAAGCTGCCGGGCATCTCACCGGCCGATCGGGCGAAGATCTTCGATTCGATGAACGACGTGCTGGCGCGCATCCACAATGTCGACTACCGCGCCGCCGGCCTCGGTGATTTCGGCCGAGAGGGCCAGTATATCCAGCGCCAGATCGCGCGCTGGTCGAGCCAGTACGACCTGTCGCGTACGGCCAATCTCGAATCGATGGAACGTCTGAAATCGTGGTTGCCGGCGAATATCCCGCCGGGCGACGAGACGCGCATCAATCACGGCGACTATCGCCTGGGCAACACCATCGTCCACCCGACCGAGCCGCGGATCATCGCCGTTCTCGACTGGGAACTGTCGACGCTCGGCCATCCGCTCGCCGACCTCGGCTACAACTGCATGATCTACCACTTTGGTGAAGGCTTCGGCGCATCGGACGGCTATGCCGGGATGGATCTGAAGGCCTTCGGGATTCCCACCGAGAAGGAATACGTGGCCGCCTACGCCCGACGCACCGGACGCAAGGACATCGCCGACTGGAACTTCTATGTCGCCTTCTCGCTGTTCCGCCTCGCCGCCATCGTGCAAGGCGTCTACAAGCGCGGCCTCGACGGCAACGCGTCGTCCGAAACCGCCAGGAACTATGGCGACCGTGCTCGCGTGCTGGCCGAGCTTGGCTGGTCCCTGGTCAAGGGCACATGATCTTTATTCGTCGCTGAGCGGCACCATTGAGGTGTCGTTGCCCCTCGGGCAGTCTTCGCTGTCGATGACGGCATTGGCGGGATCGCGATACTTGCCGATGTCGTAGGGCGAAAGGTCGCTCGGCGCTCGCGACGGAGGTGTACGCAAGGTCCAGGCGACCAGCCGCTTCATGACGCTACCCAGCGCCTGGTCGAAAGCACTGACAACCTTCGGCACCTTGTCCGCCCGTGCCCGCACACAGCGCTCGAACGTCGCCGTGCCGATGATCTGGCGATCGGGCAGGCGCACCAGCTTGGCAACGAGGCGCACCTTCACGATCGGCGTGCCGCCATAGAAGTACATGGCTTCGAAATTGCGCAGGTCGGTTTGCAGCACATAGTTGGCGCGCAGCCCGATCGAATCACGCGCCACAGCGACGATCTTGTGGCTGTTCTCGAAGGAATCGACGATGCGTGTCTGCACCATCACAGCCGCCCGGTCGGTCCAGGCTGTCTTCGAATAGTAGTCCGAGGAAGTGGGCGACATCGCGAGCGCAATGCGACCGGTATTGACGTTGGCCGCCGCCACCGGGACCTCGACCGCAAGCTGCCAGTAGACGTCGGGCAGGGTGGGATCGAACGTGCTCTTGGGCGTGATCGTATAGAGATCGACCGGTTCCTCGGCCGCCTTGATCAGCTCACATCCGGCAAGCAGGACGGCCGCCGCACAACAGACGGCCCAGCGCGATATCATTTCGGCGTGTATCCCTGCTTGCCGCTGAACACGAAACCTGCCGGATCGCGTTCAATTTTGGCAGCGATGATGTTGAGGTTGGCCGTCAGCTGACGCAACTCTCGGATGGCGTACGACAGCTCGACCAGGCCGGTCTGTGAGAACTGCTGGATGGGCGCCTTGCTGCCCGAGATGAGCTGGTTGAGTTGGACCGAGGCGGCATCGATCTGTGTCAATGCGTTGCGCGCTTCGACGATCGTCTTCTTGAGATCCGAGGGCTCCTTGCCAGCCAGCGCCTTGCGGGCTGCCTCGTCCTGGGGCCCAAGCTCCATCGCGATCAGGCTGAGCCGATCGGCGGTGGTAGTCAGCTTTGCAAAGGTCTTGTTGAACTCGGCCACGGCCTCGGGCAATTCGGCCAGCGTGGCCTGGATGGACTTGTCCTGCTTGGCGATGCCGGCCAGCGTGGTGTCGAGGCTCTTCAGCGAGTTGCTCACTGCCGCGATGTTGTCGGGGTTGAGCAGCTCATTCAGTCGGTCGACCGTCGTGCCGGCCTTCGACAGCAACTCCTGCGCCGAGGTCGAGGTGACCTGCAGGAACGAAGCGCCCTCGCGGATCTCGGGGTAGGGAACCTGGCCGAGCTTCTTCTTGGGCTTGATCTCGGCGACGTCGAGGCGGCCGACGATCTGGATGTAGGCGGCGCCGGCAATGAAGGGCTTCTCGAATACGGCATACGAACGCTCGCGGATGTCGACGTTCGAATCGACGGCGACGGTCACTTCGACCTTCTCGCTGAGCCGCTCGCGGCCGGTGCTGCGCTGGATGTCCTTGCGCGAGGCGAGCTCGATCTTGTGCACGCGCCCGACGCGCAGGCCGCGATAGTAGACGGGCGAATCGACGGTCAGCCCCTGCACGTCGCCGGAAAAGAATATGACGTAGTAGGCGTAGGACGTCTGGTCGCCGGCGCGCAGCTTCCAGATCACGAAGCCGACGACGGCGGCGATGAATAGCATCATCGCCGCACCGATCAGCACATAGGGCGATTTGTTATCCATTCGACCCGTTCGACTCCTGCCGGGCCGCCGCCCGCCCGCGTGGCCCGCGGAAATACTCCTGGACCCAAGGGTGATCGTACGCCAGCAACTCGTCTATCGTACCCGCCACGACGCGCTTGTCGAGCAACACCGCGACGCGATCGCACACGGCATAGAGACTATCGAGGTCGTGTGTGACCATTATCACAGTCAGGCCGAGATTCTTGCGCAACTGACCGATCAATTCGTCGTAGTGTGCGGCGCCAATGGGGTCGAGGCCTGCCGTCGGCTCGTCGAGGAACAGGAGATCCGGGTCGAGCGCCAGGGCACGGGCGAGACTTGCCCGCTTGCGCATGCCGCCCGAAAGCTCCGACGGCTTCTTGTCGCCGGTATCCGGCGGCAGTCCGACCAGGGCGATTTTCAGCGCAGCGATCGAGCGCATCATTTCTTCGTCAAGGCCGGCATGCTCGCGGATCGGCACGATGATGTTTTCGGCCACCGTGAGCGAAGAGAACAACGCACCGTCCTGGAATTGCACGCCGGTGCGCGACTGCAGCTCGTGCTCGCTCCGACCGTGCAAGTGGAGCGTGTCGATGCCCAGCACTTCGATCTTTCCCCGGCGCGCCGGGTTGAGTCCGATGATGGTACGCAGCAGCACGGACTTGCCGGTACCCGAGCCGCCGACCAGGCCGACGATTTCGCCGCGGAACACGTCGAAGTCGAGATGATTATGGATCACGTTGCTGCCGAACTGGGTACGCACGCCGCGTAGCCGCAACGCGACCTCGCGTCCATCCCGGTGATCGACGATCTGGCCGCCCTCCAGCAACGCCTCCGCCGTCATACGTCGGCCAGCAGGAAGATGATGGAGAATACCGCGTCGAGCACGATCACGACGAAGATTGCCTCGACGACCGAGCGCGTCGTGAGCTGGCCCACGCTTTCGGCACTGCCCTTGACCTGCAGACCTTCGAAGCAGCCGATGGCGGCGATCACGAAGCCGAATACCGGCGCCTTGATCATGCCGGTGTAGAAGTGCCAGGCGCCCACCGTGTCGCGCAAACGATCGAAGAACTGCACGAAGGTGAAATCGAGGTAGACGGTGCAGGCGACCGCGCCGCCCAGCAGCCCTGTCATATCTCCCCAGAACGCCAGCAGCGGCATGGAGATCACCAGCGCCAGCAGCCGCGGCAGCACCAGCCATTCGATCGGGTTCAGCCCGATCGTCCGCATTGCGTCGATCTCCTGGTTGACCTGCATCGTGCCGATCTGGGCGGTGAAGGCGCTGCCCGAACGGCCAGCGACGATGATCGCGGTAAGCAGCACACCGAGTTCGCGGAACATGCCGATGCCCACGGCTTCGACCGTGAAAGTCTCGGCGCCAAACTGGCGCAACTGCTGGACGCCCTGGTAGGCGATCACGACGCCAATCAGGAAACACAGCACGCCCACGATCATCAGCGCCTTGATCCAGACCTCGAGCATCTGGCGCACCACGACGCCGATGCGAAAGCGCCGGGGCTGCACGAACGCCTCGACGAAGATCACCAGCATTTCACCCGAGAAGGCGCAAAGGTTGACGATCTGGCGGAACAGATCGACCAGGTCGTGGCCGATTTCGTCGAATAGGTGAACGAGCCAATTCTCATGCCGTGCCGCCGGCGGCGGCTTCATGTTGGACTGGACGACCTTGAACAGCGCGGCGTGATGCTCGTCACCTGTCTTGACCTCGGTATCGGCACGGGCGTCGGCGAGCTGCAGAATCTCGAGCGCACCGGCCGTATCGAGCCGTTTTACGGCGCTGGCATCGACCAGCCGCGGACCGCGTCCGCGGGCGGACCGGCGCGCCTGCTCGGCCTGGCGGGCCAACCCGCGCATGCTGAATACCGTCCAGCTGCCGCCGACCTCCAGCACCGGGGTTCCGGAGCGCTCGACGTAGCGCATTGTTGGATGTGGCTCTGCCATCGGAGTAACCCTAAATGATCTCGCAATGGGCGTCGATTGCCTGGCGGTTCCGCCGCTGGCACCATCGATGCGGAGGAACCGATGGGCAAATGGCCGATCCTGGACGAGCTCAAGATGCTCGTCGGTCCAATCGACGACGATACCTACGAGCGCCGCCTGGCCAAGCTGCAGCGCCAGTTGCTCGAGCTGCAGGTGCAGCATATTCGGACAGGCGGCCGTGTCGTAATTGCGATCGACGGATGGGACGCCGCCGGCAAGGGCGGGATGATCGAGCGTATCGCCTACGGGTTGGAGCCCAAATCGCTGCAGGTTTGGCGCATCGGTGCACCCACGACGGAAGAACAGGGCCGGCACTATCTGTGGCGCTTCTGGCAGCGCCTGCCCGCGCCGCGCCTGTGGGCGATTTTTGACCGGACTTGGTATGGCCGGGTCCTGGTCGAACGGGTCGAGGGCCTCTGCGACAAGGTGGCCTGGAAACGGGCCTATGACGAGATCAACCAGTTCGAACGAGAGCTGGTGGACGACGGCGTGCGGATCGTGAAGCTCCTGGTCCACGTCAGCGCCGAGGAACAGAAGAAGCGAATGATCGACCGGCTCAGGAAGCCGTACAAGCACTACAAGGTCGGACTCGAGGACTTCCGCAATATCGGCAAGCGCAAGGAATATCTCGAAGCTTACAAGGACATGCTGGACAAGACCGATACCAAGCATGCGCCGTGGCACGTCATCGCCACCGACGACAAGCGGCTGGCGCGCTTGCGCGGCCTCGAGATCCTGATCGAGGAAATCGGCCAGGGCGCCAAGATGGCCGAATTGCCCCTCGATCCGGCGATCGCAGAGGCCGCCTTCAAGTTGTGGGGCTGGAAGCCGACGGAAAGCGCAGACAAGAAGTGACCAGGGCCTCTGCGCCCGGCCCGAGGTTGGAGGCCACCCATGGCAAGGCCTCCCGCATCGCTTCTTCGAATTTCCACGGCGGGTTGATGATCAGCAGCCCGCAAGCCGCGAGTCTGCCGTCCGCCGAGTGTGGCAGGCGAAGCTCGAGCTGCAGGGTCTTGAGGTTTGCGAAGGCCTGCACGAAGTCTGCCGCTGCATCGTTCTTGATCGGGTACCAGATCGCGTAGCAGCCCGTTGCGAAGCGGCGCAGCGCGTGTCGCAATGCCCGGGCCAGCCTGACGAATTCGTCTGCCGCCTCGAACGGCGGATCGATCAGCACCAGGCCGCGCCGTTCTATCGGCGGCAGCAGCGCCTTCAGGGCATGATAGCCATCCTGGTCGCGCACTTCGACGGCCCGGTCGCCGGCAAATTCGCGCTTCAGCGCCAGCGCCTCCTGCGGGTGCAGTTCGCACGCCACGAAGCGATCGCCGGCGCGTAGCGCGGCTCGGATCAACCGCGGCGATCCCGGGTAGTGCCGCAGGCCGCCGCCTGGCGAACCGAACTTGCGATCGTAGGCCGACACTGCCGTGAGATAGCGCGCCGCTGCCACCGGGATTCCCGCGCGCGGCAGCGACATGAGCCGCGCCACACCAACCCCAGCCTCGCGCGTGCGCTGGGCGAGCGGACCGCCCAGGTCATAGCCGCCCGCGCCGGCGTGCGTATCGACGACGAACAACCTCTTGTCCTTGGCCGTCAACAGCCGCAGCAGCTCGCAAAGCGCCAGGTGCTTGAGCACATCGGCAAAATTGCCGGCGTGGAAGCCGTGCCGATAGTTCATCGATCAGCCATCGTCACGGTATTGCATGCGCCGACCGGCACCGCAGCCGCGACGATGGTTCCCGCCAGGCCAATCATTGCGACAAGTTTACCCGGGGCACGGATCATGCTTCAAACCGGAGACCGAATTGGGAGAGACCGCCTTGGCCACGCACGAGCTTCATTCGTCGCCCGATACCTGCCATTGGGGCTATTTCGACAGCCAACTCAAACCCTCGCTCAGGATCAAGTCGGGCGACATCGCGACCATTCATTGCGTCTCCGGATCGGCCGAGATCCTGCCGCAGCCGCCGATGAACGTGCTACCCGAGCACCGTGAGATCCTGGCCAAGCTCAAGCCCCATCTCGGGCGTCACATCCTGACTGGCCCGGTTCATGTCGAAGGCGCAGAACGCGGCGATGCGCTGGCTGTCGAGGTACTGGACATCAAGTTTCGCACCAACTGGGGGTGGAATGCGCAGCGGCCGCTCGCCGGCACCTTGCCCGAGGATTTCCCGTTTTATCGCCTGACGCACATTCCCATCGATTCCAACCGCGGCGTCTGCACAATGCCCTGGGGCACCGAGATCGAACTCAAGCCGTTCTTCGGCATCATGGGCGTGGCGCCGCCGCCGGAATGGGGCCAGTGCAGCTCGATCGAGCCGCGCGCCTTCGGCGGCAACATCGACAACAAGCATTTCAATGTCGGCACCACCGTCTATCTGCCCGTCTTCGCCGAGGGTGGACTGTTCTCGACCGGCGACGGCCACGGCGTGCAGGGTGATGGCGAGGTCAACCTGACGGCGCTCGAGACCAGCCTCAGCGGAACCTTTCGATTCACGGTTCGCAAGGACATGAAGCTCAACAATCCGCGCGCCGAGACGGCGACGCACTGGATCACCCATGGCTTCGACCCGGACCTCGACGATGCCGCGAAAGAGGCCTTGCGCGACATGATCCGCCTGATCAGCGCCAAGACGGGATTGAGCGCCGCAGATGCCTACATGCTGTGCAGCCTCAAAGGTGACCTGCACGTGACGCAGACGGTGGACGGCAACAAAGGCATCCACTGCATGATGCAGAAGAAGCTGATCGGCGGCTGAGTGGCCGCTATTTGGCCGCCGGCGGCACGATCTTCATCACGAATCCGGTCGGCTGTTGGGTCGGGCCGAACGGACCTGGCACCTTGTTCTTCACCGGCGGAATGCTGCGCAGGAACGCGACGATGGCCTGTGCGTCCTGCGGCGTGAGGTTGGCGAATGCGTGCCAGGGCATGATCGGCGCCAGCATGCGGCCATCGGGCGTCGTGCCCTTCTGCAGGGCGGCAAGAATTTGCACATCGGTCCAGCCGCCAAGGCCGGTTTCCTTGTCGGGCGTCAAGTTGGGGCCGTGGAACACGCCAAGGCCGGGAATCTCGAAGCCGACTTCGGAGCCGCCGAGGAAACGCGCCATATCGGGCTTGCCGAGGAAGTAGCCCGGCGTGTGGCAATCGTTGCAGCCGGCGATGTTCACGAGATACTTGCCGCGCTCGACGGCCGGATCGGCGGCCTGTGACTCCAAAGACGACACGCAGGTCGCTCCAAGCGCCGCAGCCGCGGCGAGCAATCCACTTCTGAATGTCAAAACCAGCCCCCGCTCCAACGGCTCGCAGTTTCGCGATCGAAAACTGCGAGTCAATCGCTAAGCTGGCTGTGCCGCCTTCTCCGCCCGCGACGGGAATGGCGGAAAGAGCAACGCGATTGCGGTGGCGCCCAATCCGACTGCGAACGATCCGATATACAGCCAGCCGTAGCTGCCGAAGTGATCGAAGATCCAGCCGCCGATCACGGGCCCAAGCGCCATGCCGAGGCTCGAGACCATCGAGGCCGCGCCGAACACGGTGCCCATGATGCGCATCGGGAAATATTCGCGCGCGATCACGGCGTAAAGCGGCATCACGCCGGCGTACGACATGCCGAATATCACGGCCACGGCATAGAACTCGCCGAGCTGACGCGTATAGAAATAGGCGCCGGCGGCAAGTGCCTGGATGAACAGGCCCACGACCAGGGTCGGCTTGGCGCCGAATCTGTCGCCGGCCAGGCCGAAGATCAGGCGCCCCCCCAACCCGGCCAGGCCTTCCATGCTGTAGATCGTCACGGCAACCGCGGGCGCCAACCCGCAAGCGATGGCGTAGCTGATGGTGTGGAAGATCGGGCCCGAATGCATGGCACAGCAGGCGAAGAAGGTCGCCGACAGAACGATGAATTGCGGAGAGCGCAGCGCCCGGCCGACCGTCAAGTTGCTGTTTGCCGCCGCGGCGGCGCTTGCAGCGCCGGCGGGCGGCACGGGCGCACGTCGCACCAGGAACGCCGTCGGAATCAGCAGAACCCAGGCAAGGATGGCAATGACCAGCTGGGCCATCCGCCAATCGTTGTCGTAGTGCGTCAGCAGCCAGCGGGCCAAGGGTGAGATCGTCATCGGCGCCATGCCCATGCCGGCCGAGACGAGCGAAACCGCGAGACTGCGGCGCTTGTCGAACCATCCGGTGACGGTGGCGATCATGGGGGCGAAGATCGATCCGGCTGCGCCGCCGACCAGGATGCCATAGACCAGCTGGAACTCGAGCAGGCTTGTGGCCCGGCTGGCGAGCGCCAGCCCCGACCCCAGCAACAAGGCTCCCGACAGGACGACGACCTTCGGCCCAAACCGATCGGTCAGCGCGCCCCAACCGAAGCCGCCGATGCCCATGGTCAAAAACACGATGGTCATGGCTGTCGACACGCCGGTACGCGACCAGCCGGTCGCCTCCGACATGGGCTGCAGGAAGACCGCCAGCGAGAACGTCGTGCCGATGGCGACGCACCCCATCAGTGCCCCGGCGGCGACCACAACCCAACCGTACTGGCTTTTCATGCTCGTTCCTCCCGCGAGACACAATACTTAACCTTGTTGTTAACTATTGGCAAGCCCGCCTCGAAAAACTCCGCAACCGCGGACGAGCCCGGCCGTTGATCCCCTGCCCCACGGAGGACGCCATGAAACGTGTTGTTCTTGCCACGATTGCCATAGTTGCCGGCGTCAGCGCCTGCACCGTACGAAGCGAGCGGACCGTCGTCGAAAAGCCGGTTCCCGCGCAGACCGCCTACGTCTACACCGACGCGGCGCCGGCGCCGACCACGACCAAGGTTTATGTCGGTCCGTAACGGCGGCTAGGGTGCCGGTTCGACCTTGAGCTCGGTTCCGTCGACGGCAGCAACGCGCACCTTGGCCCCGACGACCATGTCGGGGCCAGTGACGATCCAGCTGCCGTCGCCGAGCTTGACGCGGCCGCGGCCGCCCAGGATCGGCTGGTCGAGGATGAACGTCTTGCCGATCAGCGCATCCGCGCGGGCGTTGAGATTGGCAGCGGCGCCTCGATTTTGCAGCTGACGCAAGGTCGGCCGCAGGCCGACCGCGGAAGCGACAGCAACCACGGCAAAGAGCACGAGCTGCAGCTCGAGCGACAAGCCGGACATGACCAGCAACGCGAAGCCCGCTGCCGCCGCGCCGATGGCGAGGAACAGAAACACCACGCCGGGCAGCAGCATCTCGAAGACCAGCAGCACGGCCGCCAGCGCCCACCAGTACCAGAAGACGACCTTCAAGCCGGACATGGCGGCCTAACCCGAGCTCGGAACCGAACCGCGCGGCCGAGTCGCCGCCTCGGCCCCGCGCGCCTGCGCTTCCTTAGCGAGTTCGCCGATGCCGGCGATCGATGCCATGATGCCGGCCGCTTCCACCGGCAGGAAAAACACCTTTGAATTGGTCGAGGCGCCCATCTTGCTCAGCGCCTCGACGTACTTGGTGCCCAGGAAGTAGTTGGTCGCCTGCACACCATTGCCGGCAATCGCCTGGGCGACGACGGCAGTCGCCTTCGCCTCGGCTTCAGCCTGGCGTTCGCGAGCCTCGGCGTCACGGAAAGCGGCCTCGCGACGACCCTCGGCGGTCAGGATGGCCGATTGCTTCTCGCCCTCGGCGCGCTGGATCGACGATTCGCGGATACCTTCCGCCTCGAGAATGGTGGCGCGTTTCTCGCGCTCGGCCTTCATCTGCCGGCCCATTGCGACCACGATGTCCTCGGGCGGGGCGATGTCCTTGACCTCGATGCGCAGCACCTTGACGCCCCATGGGCTGGTCGCCTGGTCGATCACGCCGAGCAGTGTGTTGTTGATCTCGTTGCGTTTGCTGAGCGCTTCGTCGAGCGCCATGTTGCCCATGACGCTGCGGATGTTGGTGAGCGCCAGGTTGGTGATGGCGAGGTGAAGGTTCTGCACTTCGTACGCCGCGCGCGCCGCATCGATCACCTGATAGAAGGCCACGGCATCGACCTGGACCGTGGCGTTGTCCTTGGTGATGACCTTTTGCGGCGGAATGTCGAGAACGTTTTCCTGCATGTTCATCTTGCGGCCCACCGTGTCGACGAAGGGCACGATGAAGTGCAGCCCGGGAGGCAGGGTGCGCGTGTAGCGGCCGAAGCGCTCGATCGTCCAGTTGGTGCCCTGCGAAACGGTCTTCACGCCCGCGAACACCAGGACCAGCGCCACCACAACCAGCGCTATTACGAAGATCAATGCACCCATCGTCCTTGCCTCCCGCGATCCCGCGCAAAGCCTAGCCTATGAGATGGGCAAAGTCCCCTGGCGCATGATCTCCTGTGCGATCTAGACTCGCGAGTCGGTGGCGAGCCAGCGATCGACGAAACCGTCGATCCAGCGGTCGAGCGGCGGATCATAGAGCGTGTGCATGCTGAGATGGACACCGCGCTGCTGTGCGCCGGGAAGCGTCAACCGCTCGGCAGCCTGCAAGGTCCAGATTTCCTTCATCTCGAGCGTGACTTCGGGATGGAACTGGAAGCCGAAGGCGTTGGCTCCGCAGCGGAAGCCCTGAACGGGGTAATTCTCGTTGGTGGCAATGAGCTCGCAGCAATCGGGGATGGTCATTCCCTCGCGATGCCACTGGTACACCTTCATCGGTGCCTTCAACCACTCTCGCCCGGCGTCGGTCGGCTCGACATCGACGTAGCCCACTTCGACCAGCCCTTCGTGGTGCGGACCTACCTTGCCGCCGGCGGCGCGAGTCAGGAGCTGCGCACCGAGGCAGAGACCGAGAAAGGGCACGCCCGCCTCGACCACCTTGGGAATCCACTCGAGCTCGCACTTGATGCCGTCGACCGTACCGCAATCGTTGGCCGACATCGGCCCGCCGAAGATCACCACGCCGGCATAGCCGGACATGTCTTGCGGCAGCTCGCAGCCCCGGTTGGGACACAGACGGTGCAGTTCGTAGCCGCGCTTCTCGAGAAGGACGCCGACCCGGCCGGGTCGGGAATGTTCCTGATGAACGACAATCGCTACTTTTTTGGGCTTTTCAGCCGGTACCGTCATGGATTTGCAAGATACGCTCGGGTTGTGGCATCGACAAGGCGAACCCGCCGCGGAGAGACGAAATGGCGCGCCAGCTCGACTTCTTCTTCGACTGCTCCAGTCCCTGGACGTACCTTGCGTTCCATGCGGTGCAGCCGCTGGCAGCCGAGCTCGACGCGGCGATTGTCTGGAAGCCCATCCTGGTCGGCGGCGTCTTCAACTCAGTGAACCAGACAGTGTACGACAACCGGGCCAAACCGAACCCCCTCAAGCAGACCTATATGCTCAAGGATCTCTCCGACTGGGCGAGGCTCTATGGGCTGAAGATCGTGTTTCCGCCCACGGTCTTCCCAGTGAACAGCGTGAAGTGCATGCGCGGCGCTTTCGTGGCACTCGAGCAGGAAAAGCTGGTGCCTTACGCGACCGCCGCCTTCGAGGCCTATTGGGGTGACGATCGCGACCTTTCCAGGGAAGACGTGCTGGCCGATATCGCAGCCAGGGCGGGACTGGAGCGCCAGCGCTTCTTTGCCGGAATCGAGACCGAGAGCTGCAAGGCGAAGCTGCGTGCCAACACCGACGAGCTGATCCAGCGGGGCGGCTTCGGCAGCCCGACCATGTTCGTCGGCGGCTCGATGTTCTTCGGCAACGACCGGCTGCCGCTGGTGAAGGCAGCACTCGAACGGACATGAGCAGGAACGCCGACCCCGCTTTCTGGGCCAACGCCCGCGCGCATCTGGTGCGCTACGGCGGCGCGTTCGCGCCGATCATCGCCGAGGGCGCGCAGGGCAACTGGTTTACCGATGCCGATGGCCGCAAGATACTCGACTTCACTTCCGGCCAGATGAGCGCCATCCTCGGTCACAGCCATCCCGAGATCGTCGCCGTGGCGCGCCACTACATCGGCGAGCTCGACCACCTCTACTCGAGCATCCTGTCCCGCCCGGTGGTCGACCTGGCGACCCTGATCGCCACGATCTCCCCTGGAAAGCTCGACCGCATCCTGCTGGTGTCGACCGGTGGCGAATCGAACGAGGCCGCGCTGCGCATGGCCAAGCTGGTGACGGGCAAGCACGAGATCGTCGCCATGAGCCGCTCGTGGCACGGCGTCACCGGCGGCGCGGCAGCGGCGACCTACTCGTCGAGCCG
>CAZHQA010000154.1:0-7190 GCA_964533955.1 uncultured Reyranella sp.
CTGCTCTACCGGACCGCACGCGACATGGCGGGCAAGGTCAATACCGCGGAAGCCCTGCTGCGGGCCAACCAGGACAAGCCGGCCGGCCGGCTCAAGATCCACGCGACGGTGGGCTTCGGCTCGACCTGGCTCACCACGCAGATGCACGAATTCATCGCGACCTATCCCGACATCGACGTGAGTCTGGTGCTGTCGGACAACGAGCTCGACCTCGGCATGCGCGAGGCCGACGTGGCCATTCGCATGATGATGCCCCGCCAGCCGGGCCTGGTGCAGCGCCACCTCCTGACCGTGCGCAGCCACGTCTATGCCTCGCATAGCTACATCCAGAAGTACGGCCGTCCGAAGACGGTCGAGGAACTCGACCAGCACCGCATGATCATTTTCGGCGAGGATGCGCGGGCGCCGGTGCAGGACGTCAATTGGCTGCTGCGCGAAGGCAATGCCGACCAGAATCCCCGTCTCGTCGTTCTGCGGGTGAACAATACCTACGGAATCTTCCGCGCCGTGGAGTCGGGCCTGGGGATAGCTTCGCTGCCCGACTATCTGGCACGCGAGTCGACCAAGCTCGAAATGGTGCTGCCCGACCTCAATGCCCGTACGACCGATGTGTATTTCACCTATCCTGAGGAATTGCGGCATTCCAAGCGCATCGCGGTCTTCCGGGACTTCCTGCTGAGGAAGGTGGCCGAGACACGTTTTTGACCGATATGAGATGCAGTATTGCACATGGCCTGAAAGGCATGCGTCGCTCGCATGTCAGTGTTCCATTCTTCCCGCCTAACAAACCCGCCGCCGTGGCGTAGTTTTCAGGCAGGTTTTTGACACGAGCAGTTTCTGCTGATCGCGTTCGAAACTCGGGATCCTCTTGATCCCACGTCTCCCAGACGTGAAGCCTCCCTGTTTGACTCGCCGGGCCGGTTGGCCCGGCGTCTTTTTTTGTCGCCAAAGCTGACACGGTTTTGCCCGCCCAATGTGACACCAAGTGCCCTTGGAACGCGGTCGCGCCGCCCCTAGTTATTGATTGTGTATGAAAGTCGGCAGACCCCCCCTATAGTTAGGCAGCTTTGCCCCTAATGTTCTCTGAAGTCCGTCAAGCCATCCTGCCTCTGGCTCTGCGCAAGCTGAAGCGCCGGGGGGATCTCGAACGTGCCGGTCTGCTGATCGAATCGCTAGCCAAGCACTGGTGCGACAGCAAGCCGATGCAGGTGTTGATCGTGTCGCCCCAGAGCGACGCCGACCTGCTCCGGGGCAGCCTGCCGAGCTTCCGCAATGTCGAGGTTTCGGTTCGCGCCGAGGGCGATTTCTTCCCGACCTTCAGCCGCTTCTACATGATGACGGGCTGGTATCGGCAGCAGATGGTCAAGCTTCACGTTCCGGCCCAGCTCGGGTTCGGCGGCTACCTGACCCTCGATTCCGACGTCTGCTGCGTCGGCGACTTTGACGCCACCACCTTCGTGGAAAACGGCCGGGCGCTGTCGCGCTGGGAGCCCAAGCGCCACCACACCTGGTGGGAAAGCGCCGCCGAGATCGTCGGCGTGCCCTACGATGTCCGAACCCACGGCCTGTCGGTGACGCCGAACATCCTGCACGGCGATCTTGCCCGCCAGGCCTTGCAGCATTTCCAGGGCGATCGGATCGACGCCATGACGACGCTCGGCTTTTGGGTCATGCGTCGGCTCGGCTCGGTGCCGTGGACCGAGTACTCGCTCTACACCAGCGTGGCCGAGCTCAAGGGCAACCTGTTCGACTATCACGTCCACTGGGACCCCTGTTACTTCCACGACACGCAACTGTTCTCCGAGCACACCTGCGTATGGGGCGCCGATGATTTCGAGCGCCTGGTCAAGCTGCCGAGCGGCACCGATCCGGGCGGCAAGTTCATCATCGTGCAGAGCCATGCGCGCATTCCGCTCGAGCGGGTGCGCGACTACTGCCTGAGCTTCGCCGGCTAGAAGCTCTTGAGGCGCATCGACCAAAGGCAGATTCCGTCGAGCTGATTGAAGCGGAACAGAATCTAGAGGGTCTTTTCGCGGCGACTGTTGTCCGAGCCGGTCAGCACCAGCGTCACTGCGGCGACAATCAGGCCGAGCGCCATGACGTCGAGCCACGTGACGTCGCCTCCGACCAGCAGGGCGCTGCTGCCGAAACCGATGCACGGCACGACCAGCGTCGTCAGGCTGGCCACCGAGGCCGGAAACGCCCGGATGATGCGGAACCAGCAGAAATAGGCCAGCACGTTCGAGCCCAGGATCAGCCAGACGAGGCCGATGAGGCCGCGCAGGTGCTCGGGCCGGAAATAGGCGTCGCCTGCGAACACCAGCCAGATCGCGGCAACGGGCAGGATGCCGACGATGATCTGCCAGGCGGCGTTGATCGTCAGGTCGCCCCTGAAGGAAGTTCGCTTGGTCAGCACCGTGCCGATGCCGAAGGATATGGCGGCGAGCAGCGTGAACAGCGTGCCGACAGGCGCCGCGCGCACCGCCGTCTCCTGGCTGATGACGATGCCGACGGCTGCGAGGCTGAGGACCAGGGATAGCGCGGTGCGGAGCGTGATCCGTTCCTTCAGCAGGAACACCGCGAACAACGCCGACCAGGCGGGCATGGTGTAGATGATGATCGGCGTGCGGCTGGGGCCCAGCAGGGAAATCCCGCAGATCAGGAAGATCTGGAACAGGCCCATGTTGAACAGGCCGGTCAGCGCAATCTGTCCCCACTGGCGCCGGTCGGGGAGCACGGGCGCGCCTCCCCACACGCCGATTGCAAGCAGGATCAGACCCGACGGCGGCATGATGATCAGCCGGGTCGAGAACAGGTCGGCCGCCTCGAGCGACCAGCTCATCAGGGGGTACGAGATTCCCCACGCGATCCAGACGATAGGCAGCAGAAAGCGAGCCATGCCCTGACGGGCTCCCCTCATCAAAGCAGGTCAGACCTTGCCGTTGTGCTCGCCGATCTTCGGCGCCTTGGCGAGGTCCGCGGCGCGCTCGCCGTCGATGCTGACGGGCAGGCCATGGAACAGGGCCGGGCTTCCTTCGTAGGGCCTCATCAGCATGCCGAGGGCAGCCACCTGCGCCAGCTCCAGCACCTGCGGCACCGAGTTCATCGGCCCGTGCGGCACGCCGACGGCGTCGAGCCTGGCCGACCAGTAGGCGCGGCTCTGCTTCTTCATGATGTCGGCGATCGCCGGCAACAGCACGTCGCGCTCCTTCATGCGGTCGACGTTGCGCAGGTAGCGCCGCTCGTCCGGCCATTCCGGATGGCCGAGCACCTCGGCGAACTTGCGCCACAGCCGGTCATTGCCCGGGCAGACCATCAGCAGGCCATCGGCGCATTCGAACGCCTGATATGGCGTGAGCGAAGGATGGCCGCTGCCCTGGCGCGCCGGCATCTTGCCGGTCACCGAGTAGCCCGCGATGTGGTTGGAGGCCCACATCAGACCGCTTTCGAACAGCGAGGTGTTGACCAGGCTGCCCTGGCCCGTGGCGCTTCGCTTGGCGAGTGCCGCCAGGATGCCGATCGCCGTCCACATGCCGGTCGACAGGTCGATGATCGATACGCCGATGCGCGATTCGGGTCCCGACGGATCGCCGTTCAGCGAGAACAGTCCGGCGACCGCCTGGATGATCGGTTCGTAGCCCGGCCGCTCTTTCCAGGGGCCGGTGTGGCCGAACGCGCCGAGATCGGCGTAGATCAGCCTGGGGAAGCGCTGGACGAGCGTCGGTCCGTCGATGCCGTACTTGGCCGGCACGTCGGCGCGCAGGTTGTGCAGGAAGATGTCGGCGCGGCCGATGCGCCCGATCAACGCCTCACGCTGGGCGGCATCGCCGAGATCGCAGGTGATCGACTTCTTGCCGCGATTGAGCGCGATGAAGCCCAGCGCGTCGCCTTCGAGAAACGGCGGCCCCCACTTGCGTGCGTCGTCGCCCTCCGGTCGCTCGACCTTCACGACCTCGGCGCCGAGGAAAGCCAGGATCTGTCCGCAATATGGTCCGGCCAGGTTCTGGCCGAATTCGACGACCGTCAGGCCCTTCAGAGGACCAGAGGGCGAAGTCATCGCAGATTGCTCCCCAGGATCTCGCGCGCGATGACCATGCGTTGCACTTCGCTCGGGCCCTCGCCGACGCGGCGGATGCGCATCTCGCGGTACCAGCGCTCCAGCGGCAGGTCCTTGGTCATGCCCATGCCGCCATGGATCTGCATGGCGCGGTCGACCACCCGGCCGCCGCCCTCCGATGCCGTCAGCTTGGCAATCGCCGCCTCGGTGCGGAAGGGCAGTTCCCGGCGCGCCTTCTCGGCGGCCTCGAGCGTGAAGTGCCGTGCGGTACGGATGTCGATCTCGTTGTCGACCAGCATCCATTGCACGGCCTGGCGGTTGGCGAGTTTCTCGCCGAAGGTCGACCGCATCTTGGCCCATTCGATCGCCATTTCGTGCGCGGCGATGGCGACGCCGATGCAGCCGGCGGCATAGGGGATGCGCTGGCGCGTCAGGCGCGCATTGGCAACGGCGAAGCCCTTGTTGACCTCGCCCAGCACCTGGTGATCCGACACCCAGCAATCCTTGAACTCGAGCTCCGTTGCGTAGCTCGATGAACGCAGCGTGTGCACGACCCGGCGAACATGGAAGCCCGGCGTGTCGCTGTCGATGATGAAGCAGGTGATGCCGGCGCGTCCCTTGCTCGCGTCGGTGCGGGCGAACACGATGCCATACTGCGCCCGGTCGGCGCCCGAGATGAACAGCTTCGAGCCGTTCAGCACCCAGCCATTTTCCTTGCGCTCGGCCCTGGTCTGGATGGCGCGCGCCGGGTCGCTGCCGCCCGACGGCTCGGTCAGGCCGAAGAACGGCTTCTTCTCGCCGCGCAGCGTCGGATAGAGGTAGCGTTCCTTCTGGTCCTCGTTGGCCTCGAAGATCTGCGCCAGGCCCGCGCCGCCGAACGTGCCGTAGCAGGGCACGTAGAGCCCGGCGCGATGCTGCGCCATCTCGATTGCCAGCAGCACACGCGTGACGATATCGATGTCCGGTCCGCCGAACTCCTTGGGAATGTCGATGCCGAACAGCCCCATCGCCTTGGTCTTCTCGACCAGCCGCTTGTAGTCCTCGGGCTCGAGGTCGGACGCGTCGGGATCGAGCTTGGCCTCGAGCGGAATGATCTCCTCGCGTACGAAGCGGCGGACCTGGTCGATCAGCATCTGCTGTTCGGAGTTCGGTTCGAAATCCATGGAATGACCTTTCAGCGTTTCCTTTCCTGCCCATTCACATGGGGAGGTGGCCGATGGCCGGAGGGATCATGACTCCTCCGCCCCGCATGACGAGGCACCTCCCCCGATGAGGGGTGAGGACTCATGAGGGACTAAGCCGGCCCAGGTTGGGCGGCGGATTTCTGGCATTGTCCGGCGGCAGGCTGCCGTGATCGGCCTGGTGGACCATCAGCAGCTCGAACCATCGGGTGCGGTATTGCTGGTTCACTTCGACGCGGAACTGGCAGCCCGCGCCGCGTTCGCCGGCTTCGCGCTGCAGCTCGCTGCGCAAGCCGAACGGTGAGCGTGCACCCGCCTGGCCGATGAAGAGCACCTGGCCCTTGGCATCGGCGATCTGGTAGACGCCGAGCTGGCCGGGCAGGCGCCCCGCGGCCTCGGCGGTCAGGGCCTGCCAGGGCTTGTCGAGGCGAAGCCGGATCGCCATCGCCTATTTTCCCTGGAACTTTGCGGTGCGCTTTTCCAGCCGCGCCTTCATGCCTTCCTGCGCGTCCTGGCTTTGCATGGCAGCGACCACCAGGGCGTCGACATCGTCGTGCTTTATGTGGTCGCGGATCTCGAGCTGACGCACGGTCAGCGCTTTCATCGCCTTGAGCGACAGCGGGGCGTTGGCGGCAAGCCGGTCGATCACCTTCGTGGCCTCGGCTTCCAGCTGCTCATGCGGCGGGCAGCGGGCAATCAGGCCGAGCGCATGCAGCTTGGTCGAAGGCAGGGGATCGCCGAGCAACAGCATCTCGCGCGTGGTCACCGGGCCCAGCACCTCCATCAGCTTCTTGGCGAGGAACCAGTTTGGCGCGAGGCCGACCTGGGCGAGCGACATGCCGAAGCGCGCCTTCTGGCTGGCCACGACGATGTCGCAGTGCAGCGCCAGCTCGTTGCCGCCGGCGATGGCGTCGCCCTGGACCACGGCCACCACGGGAAGCGGACAAAGCTCGATGGCGCGCAGCATGACCTCGATGCCGCTCGCCTTGCCGGCGCCGGCCGACCTGCTGCGCTCGGCCATGTCGAGCCCGGCGCAGAACACGTCGCCCTTGCCGCGGATCACGAGCACGCGATCCTCCGGCGCGACCGGCGCCTGAAGCGCCTCGATCATGTTGCCCAGCAGCTCGCTGTCGAGCGCATTGCGCTTCTCCGGCCGGTTCATCCAGACCGTCTTCACGGGCCCGCTCTTCTCGACGATGACCTTGCTCATGGTGCGCTCACTCCGGTTCGATGCCTGCGGCCTTGATGTGCTCGGTCCACCACACGGTCTCGCTCCTCACGTAGGCGGCGAAATCGTCGAGGCCGAGCGGCGATACTTCCATCCGTCCTTGCGTCATCGCCTTGCCGGTCGCTGGATCCTTCAGCGCCTCGGCGATGGCGGCATAGAGCTTCTCCTGGATCGGCCGCGGCGTGCCGGCAGGTGCGAAGACCGCGAGCCAATAGACCAGCGAATAGCCCGGCACGAATTCGGCGATCGCCGGCAGGTCGGGCGCCACCGATGTGCGCTGCGGCCCGGTCGTTCCCAGGCCGCGCACCTTGCCGACCTCGATCTGGGCCAAAGCCTGCGGCAGGTCGGGGAACATGAGCTGGACCTGCCCTGACACCACGTCGCCCAGCGCCTGCGGGCTTGCCTTGTAGGGCACGCGCTCGATCCTGACGCCGGCCATCGAATTGAACATCTCGCCCGACAGACGCTGCGAGGCGCTCGCCTCGGAGTAGTTCAGCTTGCCCGGGTTCTGGCGGGCATAGCCGATCAGCTCGGAGATCGTCTTGATCGGCAGGTCGGGATTGACCACCAGCGCATTGACGCCGGTGATGCAGCGCGCAATCGGCGCGAAATCCTTCTCGGGATCGTAGGAGAGCTTCTTGAACAGCGCGCCGTTGGCGGCGTTGGTCGTGTTGGTGCCCATCAGCAGCGTGTAGCCGTCGGCCGGCGCCGTCGCGACCGCCGA
>CAZHQA010000154.1:7290-8935 GCA_964533955.1 uncultured Reyranella sp.
TGTTGGTGCCCATCAGCAGCGTGTAGCCGTCGGCCGGCGCCGTCGCGACCGCCGAAGCGCCGAGCTGGCCGGAGGCGCCGGGCTTGTCGTCGACAATGATCGGCTGCTTCAGGATTTCCTGGAGCCTGGCGCCCAGTCCGCGCGCCGTGAGGTCAGTGGCGCTGCCGGCTGCGAACGGCACCACGATCTTGATCGGCTTGCTGGGGAAGTCCTGTGCGAGCGCGGTCGGCGCCACGGAAAACGCAGCGGCGCCGGCGAGCGCATTGCGACGATTGAGCTTCACTCTTCCTCCCTCAGGACGAGGCCGTTGTAGCCTCTTGTTCCTCTCCCCCGCTAGGGGGAGAGGTTAAGAGAGGGGGCTAGGCACCTTGATCTGTTCTGCACTGCGCGGCGCCCGCGCTTGGCAAGCCAAGCGCTACACGCCGCCGGCCGCTTCGCTGAGCGAAGCGACCTACATGAACAGCTTTTCCGACTTGCGGCCTTCGTACAGGCCGGCCACGAACTCGGCGTAGCCGTTGTAGAGTTGGGTCGGCACGCGTTCGTCGCTGCCCAGCGGCTTCTCGGTCGCCTGGCTCCAGCGCGGATGCGGCACCTTGGGATTCACGTTGGCCCAGAAGCCGTATTCGTTGTCGGCCAGCTTCTCCCAGAACGAGATCGGTCGCTTCTCGGCGAACTCGAAGCTGACGATCGCCTTGACGTTCTTGAAGCCGTATTTCCACGGGGCGACGAGCCGCAAGGGCGCGCCGTTCTGCTTGTGGATCGGCTTGCCGTAAAGGCCGGTGGCAATGAAGGCGAGGTCATGCGTGGCTTCGTCGATCGCCAGCCCCTCGGTGTAGGGCCACGGATAGAGCGGGTCCTTCTGCTCGCGCATCACCGCGGGCTTGGACAGCGTTTGCATGATCACATACTTGGCGCTGCCGGTGGGCTTGCAGAAGTCGACCAGGGCCTTCATCGGGAAGCCCGACCACGGCACGACCATCGACCACGTCTCGACGCAGCGGTGGCGATAGACGCGCTCCTCGATCGGCATCTTGGCCAGCAGGTCGTCGAAACCGATCTCGAACGGCTTTTCCACCAGGCCGCTCACCTTGATCGTCCACGGGCGCAGCGGCAGTTTCTGCGCCTCGCGCCAGATGCTCTTGTCGGTGCCGAACTCGTAGTAGTTGTTGTAGGTGGTGGCCAGCCGCTCGGCGGTGATCGGCGAGGGTGCGCCGAACTTGTCGTTGCGGCCTGCCGGGTAGCGGCCGGACGAGGGGTCGTCGCCACTCTGGGCGGCGGCCGCGCGCGGCAAGGCGAGCGCCGCGGCGCCGAGCCCCATGGCGGCAACCAGCTCGCGCCGGCGCAGCCAGGCGCCCTCGCTCGTCGCTTGCCGCTCGGGCACTTCCCAGCCCTGGTTCCGTTTGATCAGCATGTGAAAAACTCCGGTTGCGCCCCGTGCTCACGAGATGGAGCGTTGGCAGGGCGGGTGCAAATCAACCCTGCTCACCGCGCCGTGACGTCAACCTGGTGCACGAGGTTGGCAAGATCGCGGCGTTGCCCCAAAGCCACCATTGTCTCGGCGACCAGGAAGATCGGCCCGATGAAGGCCTGGAAGATATTGTCGGCCAGGGCCGGCCGCTTGCCTTCATAGTGGTGGCCGAGGAAC
>CAZHQA010000154.1:9035-12601 GCA_964533955.1 uncultured Reyranella sp.
CGCCACAGGCTGAGCACGAGCAGCAGCGAAAAGACGATGACCGGAATGCCGACGAAGTGCGTCGCCCTGTTGCGCAGGTCGCGATGGACGGCGGCATAGCTCGCCAGTTGTCGCTGGAAGAAATCGCTGGCCATGAAGCCTCCTGACGGTCTCGCCTTGGACTAGGCCCTGGTTGCCGTGACCGACAGGATCATCGGCCACATCGCGTCGCGCCATCCGGCGATCCCCGTTGCCGTGAAGCTGACCTGCTGGTTCTGGACGAGGAAGAAACGCGGCGTGACCTTGCCGCGCTGGACCCCGTCCTCGCTGGCGAGAAACGTGTCGAGCAGCCAGCGCAGATCGGCGGGCCAGCTCTCCTGTTTCAGGAGCAGCGATGCGTCGGCAGGATAGATCACGCGATAGTCGAGCTTCTTGTAGCCCTCGGAGCCGACGAACAAAGGCTCCCACTGGGTGCGCCAGGTCTGGCATTCCGGCGACGCCGGGTCGCCGAGAAACACCACCAGTGGCCGCCCGGACTGGGCGTGCGCCGTCCTGCCGGCAGCGAGCGCAACACCGCCCGCCACGAGAGTACGCCTGCTCAACATCAAAGTGCCCTGCTCATGCGCGGCACTATGCGTCAGGCCTTGGTTCCCGTCACTTCGAGGATCCTGGGCCACATCTTCTCTTTCCAGCCGTCATTGCCGGTAGTGGTAAAGATGATCTGCTTGTCCTGGACCAGGATGAAGCGCGGCGTGCGGTTGCCGCGCTGCGCGCCTTCCTCGCTCATCTGGAACTCGGTGAGGATCCCGCGCGCATCCTCCGGCCAGCTCTCCTCCTTGAGGATGAGATCGCCGTTGGCCGGATGGACCACCCGGTAGTCAATCTTCCTGAAGGCCTCGGATTCCAGCAGCAGCGGCTCGGACTGGGCACGCCAGATCTTGCAGCCGCCTCAAAGCTCGTGGCCGACGAACACCAGCGTCGGGCGGCCGGCCTCGGCCGCAGCGACGCGGGTCAGGGACGATGCGGTGGCCATCACCAGGCCGCCCAGCATCGCGGACCTTCTGTTCAGCATAAGCATGCACTCCTCGTGGAGGGTTCCACGAGGCCAATATGAGACAACGGGCTCGCTGCCGGAAGGCGGTTTCACCGTCTTGTGACGCCGATCGGATTCTTCCTCCCCGGCGGAGCGGTGATGGCAGTCTAGGCCGCTACGCGCTTCTTGGCCTCCTCGACGATGCGGTCGGCGGTGCGGCCCACCAGCTCCTGCAGATGGTCGAACTCCGTGCGATAGGTCCCGACGCCCTGGGTCACCGAGCGGATCTCGATGATCATGTCGGCAACCTCGGCTTCCGGTATCAGGGCTGAAACTTCGTCCCAGCCGTTCCAGCCGGGCCTCGCGTCGTAGCCGAGCAGCTGGCCGCGGCGGCCGGAGATCAGGCGCTGGATGCGCGAGGTCGATTCGCTCGGCGCCGCCACCGTCACCTTGAGGATCGGCTCGAGCAGCACTGGCTTGCACTTGGGCAGGCCCTCGTTCATGGCGATGCGCGCCGCCATCTTGAAGGCCATTTCGGAGCTGTCGACCGAATGATACTGGCCGTCGAACAGCTCCACCTCGAGATCGACCTCCGGCTGGCCGAGCGGGCCTTCCTTCATGCAGTCGATCAGTCCGTCCTCGACCGCCGGGATGAAATTCCTCGGCACCACCCCGCCCACGATCTTGTCGACGAAGCGGAAGCCCGAGCCGCGCGGCAGCGGCTTGATCCTGACCTTGATGTCGGCGAACTGGCCGTGACCGCCGGTCTGGCGTTTGTAGCGCGCATGCTCGGACGTGCCGGCCTGGATGGTCTCGCGGTAGGCAACGCGCGGCGCGGCTGTCTCGACCGCGACGTTGTAGCGGCCGCTCAGCTTGTCGACCGCGACCTTGAGGTGCATCTCGCCCTGGCCCTTGAGCAGGAGCTCGTGGGTCTCGGCGCGCGCCTCGTAGGACAGCGAGGGATCCTCCTCGGTGATCTTCTGCAGGGCGCCGGTGAGCTTGACCTCGTCGTTGCGGTTCTTGGCTGCGAGCGCCAGCGCGAAGACCGGCGGATCGGCCGGCGGGAAGTCGGCGACGGCGGCGACGCCGCCGGCGGCAATCGACTGACCGGAGGCCAGTGCATCGATCTTGGCCAGGGCCACGATCTCGCCCGCCCTCGCCGCGGCGAGCTTGTCGAGGCGCTGGCCGAACGGCCGGAACAGGCCGCCGATCCTCTGTCCGCCGACGCTCTGGCCCTCGTTCAGGGTGCCCGACCAGACCCGGCACAGCGAGAGCTTGCCGGTATGCGCCTGGTGCAGGACCTTGAAGCATTCGGCGATTCCCGCGCCATTGGCTGCCGCGCCGTTCGAGGGCAGCGAGCGCCGCTTGGCGGTCTCGGCGACGAACGGCGTATCGTGGCGCAGCGCCTTCAGGAGCCGCCGCACGCCGTTCTCCCGGTCGCCCGCGCCCAGCAGCACCGGCACGATCTGATCGGCGCCGAACTCGTCGTGCAGGTCGCGGTAGATCAGCGACTTCTCCGGCGCGATGTCCTCGATCAGTTGCTCGAGCAACTTGTCGTCGAATTCCGACAGCGTCTCCAGCATCTCGCGCCGGGCCTCGCTTTCGCGCGGCAGGATCTCGGCCGGCATCTCGATCAGGTCGGAGGCGCCGCTCGACTTGTAGCGATAGGCCCGTTCGCTCACGAGGTCGACGTAGCCCACCGCCTCCTCGCTGCCGTCGGCGGCCGGCTTGCGGATCGGCACCTGGCGCAGCACCAGCTTGCGGCTCGACACGGTCTGCAGGGCCGACAGCATGTCGCGCACGCGCGCCTCGGCAGAATCGATCTTGTTGACGAAGATGATGTGGGGAATGTGATGATCTTCGATGTATTTGAGCAGCGGCGACAGCGCGGCCACGCGCTCGGGCGCCGGCTCGCACACGACGACGGCGGCGTCGCACACCGCGAGGGCGGCGAAGGTGTCGTGCTGGAATTCGATAGAGCCCGGCGTGTCGACGAAGGTCCATTGATCGCCGAGATAGTCGACGCAGGCGATATTGAGCTCGGTGCTCATGCCCCGCTTGCGCGCCTCCGATGAGCCGTCGCCGATCGAGGTGCCTGCGCGCGTGGATCCGCGCCGGCCGATGGCCCCCGTGGCGTAAAGGATGCTCTCGAGCAGGGAGGTCTTGCCCGAAAGATACGGCCCGCACAGCGCCACCACGCGATGCGCGCCGCTACCTGGTCTGCCCCCAGGGATTGTCTCGGTCTTGATGTCGTTCATGACAACGTCCTCCCTTCTGCGCCGATCGTGCGCGGAGAAGCCCCGGACGTTGGTCGCACCCGAACTCAGCGGCCGGAGCGATGCACTTGTCGATGAAATGCTTTCACTCCGGGCAGGGGGAGTCAATCGACCTGTCCCCAGAATCGGGACCAAAGGCAGAGCCTCGGACAAGCGCTTCCGATGGAGCGGAACCGCGGGACGGTTCCGCTCCATCGAAAGCCGCCCTATCGTCGGGTTGTTGAGGAGGAACGTCGATGTTCGTGTTGCACCACGCCTGGAGATCGAGTGCCTCGCGG
>CAZHQA010000155.1:0-12380 GCA_964533955.1 uncultured Reyranella sp.
CACCGAGCCGTCGGCCGTGTCCTGGTCGAAATGGACGTGTGCATCGATGCCGCCTGGCACGGCGACCAGCCCGGTGGCGTCGATCTCCTTGCGGCCCTTGTCGAGCCGTTCGCCCAACGCCACCACCCGGCCGGCGCAGATGCCGATATCGCCCTTCACTACGTCTGAGGCGGTGGCGATGGTCGTGTTGCGAATTACCAGGTCGTAGTCGGCCATGTTTCCTCTCTCGGGCGTCCGGAAGTGCAAGTCTCATGCCCAAGCCCCGCCTAGACCGGCGACGCGGGCCGGTCCACACTTGATCTCAACAAAGGGGGCCTAAATGAACCGCCGGTACGGATCGCTCGTTGCGTTGATTGCCGTCGCTGCCTTGAGTGCGGTCGCCTATGCGCAAACCGCCATCAAGCCCGCCATCGTCTACGCCAATGGCGGAAAGTTCGACAAGTCCTTCAATGAGGGCGTCAGCAACGGCGCCAAGAAATTCTCGGACGAAACCAAGATCGCCGTCGTTGACTTCGAGCCGGCCAACGAGACTCAGTTCGAGCAGGCGCAGCGGAGATTCGCCCAAAGAGGGCAGGATCCGATCATCGCCGTCGGCTTCTCCCAGGCCGAAGCGCTGAAGAAGGTCGCCAAGGAGTTCCCCAACATCCACTTCACCATCATCGACATGATGGTCGACCTGCCCAATGTGCAGTCGGTCCTGTTCAAGGAGCAGGAAGGCTCGTTCCTGGTCGGCGTGCTGGCGGCGCTCGCCTCCAAGAGCGGCAAGATCGGCTTCGTCGGCGGCATGGACATCCCGCTGATCCGCCGCTTCCAGTGCGGCTTCGAGCAGGGCATCAAGTACGCCAATCCCAAGGCCGAGCTGATTGCCAACATGACCGGCACCACGCCGGCCGCGTGGAACGACCCGGGGCGCGGCGCCGAGCTCGCCAAGGGCCAGTTCGACCGCGGCGTCGACGTGGTCTACGCCGCGGCCGGCAACACCGGCACCGGCGTGCTGCAGGCTGCCAAGGATCGCGGCAAGTACGCCATCGGCGTCGATTCCAACCAGAACTACCTGCATCCCGGCACGATGCTCACCTCGATGACCAAGCGCGTCGATCTTGCCGCTTACCAGAGCTTCAAGGCGGCGCAGGCCGGATCGTGGAAGGGCGGTCTGCAGGTGCTGGGCCTTAAGGAAGGCGGCGTCGACTGGGCGCTCGACCAGTACAACGAGAAGCTGGTCACGCCTGAGATGAAGGCCAAGGTCGAGCAGGCCAAGGCCGACATCATCTCGGGCAAGATCGTCGTGCATGACTACATGAGCAACAACTCCTGCAAGTAGTCCCGTGCCGCAGCTGGCGGGCGTCCCGGCGATCGAGCTGGTAGCGATCGACAAGTCGTTCGGCAGCGTGCACGCCGTGCGCGGCGTGTCGCTCGCCATCGACAAGGGGGCGATCACCGGCATCGTCGGCGAAAACGGTGCCGGCAAGTCGACGCTGATGAGCATCTTGTACGGCCTGTATCGGGCCGACTCCGGCGAAATCCGCGTCGATGGCCAGTCCGTTCACATGGAAAGTCCGCGCGATGCCATCGCGCACGGCATCGGCATGGTGCATCAGCATTTCATGCTGATCGACACCTTCACCGTGCTGGAGAACCTGGTGCTGGGCGCCGAGGGCGGGCCGATGCTGGCCGGCGGCATGGCGGCGGCGCGCACCGAGCTCGAGCGGCTGGAACGCGAATACGGCCTGAGCGTCGATCCCGACGCGCGGATCGCCGACCTGTCGGTCGGCGAGCAGCAGCGTGTCGAGATCCTGAAAGTCCTGTATCGCGGCGCGCGAATTCTGATTCTGGACGAGCCGAGCGCCGTGCTGACGCCGCAGGAGACCGACCAGCTGTTCCGCATCCTGGCCACCCTGAAGGAGCGCGGCGTTTCGGTCGTCCTGATCACCCACAAGCTGCGCGAGATCATGGCGGCGACCGATCGGGTCTATGTCATGCGTCAGGGCCAGGTCGTGGCCGACCGGCGCACGCAGGACACCGATCCCGAAGCGCTGGCCGAGCTGATGGTCGGCCGCAAGGTGCGCCTGCACCTCGACAAGACGTCCACCCGGCGCGGCGAGGTGGTGCTCGAGGCCGCGCATCTTTCCCTGGTCGATGGGCGCGGTGTGCGCCTGCTCGACGATGTCAGCCTGACCCTGCGCGCCGGCGAGATCGTCGGCGTCGCCGGCGTCTCGGGCAACGGGCAGACCGAACTGCTGCAGGTCCTGGCCGGCATCCGTCCGCCGACCAGCGGCACGCTGACGGTGCGCGGGCGGGTCATCCAGACCGGCCATCCCAGCGATCCCGGCGAGATGCGCGATCTCAGCCTCGCGCATGTGCCGGAGGACCGCCTGCGCCAGGGCATGGTGGCGGCGTTCCGCGCCTCCGAGACCGCGATCCTGGGCTACCACGACGAGCCGCCGTTCACGCGCAACTACATCCTCAATGCGCCCGCCGTCGGCGCCCATTGCGCCAGCCTGATGGAGCAGTTCGACGTGCGCCCGCGCCTGCCCGGCCTGCGGTCGGCCAGTTTCTCTGGCGGCAACCAGCAGAAGCTGGTGCTGGCGCGCGAGATGGCGCGCCGTCCCAAGGTTCTGCTGGTCGGCCAACCGACACGCGGGGTCGATATCGGCGCCATCGAGTTCATCCATCGCGAGCTGATCAAGAGCCGCGACGCCGGCTGCGGCGTACTGGTGGTGTCGGTCGAGCTCGAGGAGATCCTGTCGCTCGCCGACCGCATCCTGGTGATGTTTGCCGGCAAAATCGTGGGCGAGGTCGACGCCGGACAGGCGGACGAGCGCATGCTGGGCCTGATGATGGCCGGGGCGAAACCTGCCCGGAGCGAAGTCGAAGGGGTCGCATGAGGGCACCCCGCCGACCGTTGCCGGCGTGGGCCGACGTCGCGCTCCTGCCGCTGGTCAACATCGCACTCGCCTTCGTCATCGTCGGCATCATCGTGCGCCTCATCGGCGTCGATCCGTTCCATGCCCTGCGTCTCCTGGTCGTGGGCGCGCTCGGCTCGTCCGAGTCGATCGGCTACACGCTCTACTACACGACCAATTTCATCTTCACCGGCCTTGCCGTTGCCGTCGCCTTCCATGGCGGGCTGTTCAATATCGGCGGCGAAGGACAGGCCTATCTCGGTGGCCTGGGCTGCGGTCTTGCCATGCTCGCCTTCGACCGCTACCTGCCGGCGCCGATCCTGATTCCGCTCGGCATCGCCGCCGCCGCGCTGTTCGGTGCGGCATGGGCGGCCGTTCCTGCCTGGCTGCAAGCCTGGCGCGGCAGCCACATCGTCATCACCACCATCATGTTCAACTTCGTCGCCTCGGCGCTGATGGTGTATCTGATGGTGAATGTGCTGATCGCCCCCGGCTCGATGACGCCGCAGAGCCGCAACTTCACCGCCGCCGCCAAGATTCCCGCGATGCACGACGTATTGGCGGCGGTCGGTATCCAGGTCGCTCCCTCGGCTCTCAACCTGTCGATCGTGCTGGCGCTGCTGTGCTGCGTCGGCGTCTGGATCTTCCTGTGGCACACCTCGTGGGGCTATGCGCTGCGCACCATGGGCCACAATCCCGACGCGGCGGTCTACGCCGGTACCAATCTCAAGACCATGACCATGCTCGCGATGTGCCTGTCGGGCGCGCTGGCGGGCTTCGTCGGCGTCAACGAGCTGATGGGCGTGCACCAGCGCATCGTGCTCGACTTCCCCGCCGGCTACGGTTTCGCCGGCATTGCCGTGGCGCTGATGGGCCGCAGCCATCCGCTGGGCATCGTACTGGCGGCGTTGCTGTTCGGCGCGCTGCAGCAAGGCGGTGCCGAGCTCGCCTTCGACATCCCCTTGATCACCCGCGAGATGGTGGTGGTGATCCAGGGCCTGGTGATCCTGTTCTCGGGTGCGCTCGCCCACCTGCCGCGGCCCTGGCTGCAACTGCTGTTGTCCCGGCGCGTGTCGTGATGGACGAGGTCGCCACCGTCATTTTCCTGACGTTTGCCGCCACGCTCCGGGTGGCGACGCCGCTCGTATTGTGCGCCATGGGCGGGCTGTTCTCGGAGAAGAGCGGCATCATCGATGTCGGCCTGGAAGGCAAGATGCTGATGGCGGCCTTCTTCGCCGCCGCCATCTCGGCCGTCACGGGTTCGGCCTGGCTCGGCGTTGCCGCCGGCATCGCCGCGGCCGAGGGGATGGCGTTGTTGCATGGCTTCGCCTGCATCACTCACCGCGGCAACCAGGTGGTGAGCGGTGTCGCCATAAACATCCTGGCAGCCGGCCTCACCGTCGTGCTTGGCACCGCGTGGTTCGCGCGCGGTGGCCAGACGCCGGCGCTCGAGAGCAGCGGCCAGCGCCTGTGGCCGATCTTCTTTCCCAACGCCGGCGACAACATCCTCGTTTACGCGGCGCTCGCATCGGTGCCGCTCACCTGGTGGATCATCGAGCGCACGCGCTTCGGCCTTCGCCTGCGTGCGGTGGGTGAGATGCCGCTGGCGGTCGATGCTGCCGGTATTTCGGTTGCCTGGCTGCGCTACCGCGCCGTGCTGATCTGCGGCTTCTTCGCCGGTCTTGCCGGCGCATATCTGTCGATCGCCCAGAATGCCAGCTTCGGGCGCGACATGACCGCCGGCCAGGGCTTCATCGCGCTGGCCGCCGTGATTTTCGGCAAATGGCGGCCCTTCTCGGCATTTGGCGCCTGTCTGCTGTTCGGCCTGCTCGATGCCGTGGCCATCCGTCTGCAGGGCGTGCGCGTGCCGGGTATCGGCGAAGTGCCCGTGCAATTGATCCAGGCCTTGCCGTATCTTCTCACCATGTTCCTGCTGGCTGGCTTCATCGGCCGCGCCGTGGCGCCCAAGGCGATCGGCGTGCCCTACGAGAAAGAGCACTGATGGACGATCTGCTGAGGCTCGCTCGCACCATGATGGTGCGGGCCTATGCGCCCTACTCGAAGTTCCATGTCGGCGCCGCCGTGCGTGACGAGGATGGCGGCGTCCATGGCGGCTGCAATGTCGAGAATGCGGCCTACCCGCAGGGCTTGTGTGCCGAGGCGTCGGCCATTGCCGCCCTGATTGCGGCCGGAAAGCACCGTATCACCGAATGCGTCGTCATCGGTCCGGGCACCGATATCGTCACACCATGCGGCGGCTGTCGCCAGAAGCTCCGTGAATTCGCCTCGGCCGATCTCAGGGTCCACCTGTGCGGTCCGGAAGGCGTGCACCGCACCGTGACGCTGGGCGAGCTTCTGCCAATGTCGTTTGGCCCGCACGTGCTTGGGAAGGCATGAGCGGCGCCATTGCCGCCAGGGCGCCCGGATTCAAGCCCCGGGTCGCCGTCATTCTCGGCTCGGGCCTCGGTTCCTTTGCCGACGAGGTGGAAGCGGTGGCGAGCATCCCCTACGCCGAGCTGCCCGACTTTCCGCCGACCACGGTAAGCAGCCATGCCGGCAAGCTGGTGTTGGGCCACATCGGCAACACCGCCGTTGCCGTCCTGCAGGGCCGCGCGCACTACTACGAGCGTGGCCGCGCCGACGAGATGAGGGGTGCGATCGGCGCCCTCGCCGGTCTGGGCTGCGAGACGCTGCTGCAGACCAATGCCGCGGGCAGTTTGCGGCTCGACATGCCGCCCGGGTCGCTGATGGCGATCACCGATCACATCAATTTCACCGGTGTCAATCCGCTGTTCGGTTTCGGCCCCGACCGGCGTTTTGTCGACATGGTCGGCGCGTACGATCCGGCGTTGACGCAACGCCTGCTGGCAATGGCCAGGGCAGCCAACATCGTCTGCCACGAGGGCGTCTATGTCTGGTTCTGCGGCCCGAGCTTCGAGACGCCGGCCGAGATTCGCGCCGCGCAGAGACTGGGCGCCGACGCGGTAGGCATGTCGACCGTGCCGGAGACCATCCTCGCCCGTCATGCCGGCATGAAGGTCGTGGGCCTGTCGGTGATGACCAACTTTGCGGCAGGCTTCGTGCCGGGCGGGATTGGCCACGACCAGACGATCAGCGTGGCGAACGCCGCGTCGGGCCATGTGCGCCGCCTGCTGCGCGCCTTTCTCGAGAGCTACGACCAGCCGTGATGCTGCCTCAGGAGATCATCCGCAAGAAACGCAATGGCGGGGAACTGTCGGGCGAGGAGATCGCCTTCGTCGCCAGGGGCATTGCGGACGAAACCCTGAGCGAGGGTCAGGTCGCCGCCTTTGCGATGACCGTCTTCTTCCGCGGCATGACGGTCGAGGAGCGCGTGGCGCTGACCCTCGGCCTCACCCAGTCGGGCATCCGGCTCGACTGGAGCGATCTCGATCTGTCCGGACCGGTGATCGACAAGCACTCGAGCGGCGGGGTGGGCGACAAGGTGAGCCTGATGCTGGCGCCGATCATCGCGGCCTGTGGCGCCTACGTGCCCATGATATCCGGTCGCGGGCTGGGTCATACCGGCGGCACGCTGGACAAGCTTTCGGCGATCTCGGGCTACGACACCCAGCCCGACATCGCCACCTTCCGCAAGGTCGTGCACGATGTGGGCTGCGCCATCATCGGCCAGACCGACGACCTGGCCCCGGCCGATCGCCGCCTCTATGCCGTGCGCGACGTCACGGCCAGCGTCGAATCGATCCCCCTGATCGTGAGCTCGATCCTGAGCAAGAAGGTGGCGGCGGGGCTCGATGGGCTGGTAATGGACGTCAAATGCGGCTCGGGCGCCTTCTGCGACACCGAGGCGATGGCGAACGAGCTGGCGCACGGCATTGTTGCCGTCGCCAACCGCGCCGGCTTGCCGACAACGGCGCTGATCACGGACATGGATCGCGTGCTGGGCCGCAATGTCGGCAATGCGCTGGAGATAGCCGAAACCGCATTCTACCTGAAGGGCGAAGGCACGCGGGATGGGCGCCTGCACGAGCTGGTCATGTCCCTGGCCGGGGAAATGCTGGCCCTGGGTCAGCTTGTCCCGAGCGTGGGTGCCGGCCGCGCGCGGGCCGAGGCCGCGCTTGCGGACGGCCGCGCCGCCGAGAAGTTCTCGCGCATGGTCTCGGCGCTTGGTGGGCCCGATGACTTTCTCGACCACGCCGGACGCTATCTCGCGCGCTCAGCCGTGATCAGGCCGTGCACCGCCGAGCGCTCGGGCCACGTCGCGGGCATGAACGCGCGCGAGGTCGGCCTGGCCGTGGTGGCGCTGGGAGGAGGGCGGAGCCACGCCGACGACGCGATCGATCCGGCGGTGGGTCTCGCCGAGGTGGTCGACGCCGGCACGCCGGTTCGGCCCGGCGACCCGCTGTGTATCGTGCATGCCGCGAGCGAGGGCCAGGCGGACGAGGCGATCGCCCTGTTGCGCCGGGCCATCGTGATCGGCGATGTGGCTCCCGCCGAAAGGCCGGTCGTGCTGCAGCGGGTGGTCCAGTGAGCGCCCTTGATCTCGCGGCCTACGAGCGCGATGGCTTCTGGGTGCTCGAGGACTTTCTCTCGGCGGCCGACTGCGATGCCTTGCAGGCACGCGCCGCCGAACTGGTGGGCGGCTGGGATCGTGGGGCGCTCACGGCCTTCTCGACCAGGGACCAAAGCCACGCCCGCGATCGCTATTTCCGGGAGTCCGGCGGGGCGATCCGGTTTTTCGTCGAGGACCGTGCACCACAGCACTTGAACAAGATCGGTCATGCTCTGCATGATCTGGATCCGGTTTTCGATCGTGTATCCCGCCAGCCGCGGCTTGCCGCGCTCGCAGGCGATCTGGGCGTTGCGCGGCCGCTGCTGATGCAGTCGCAATATCTCTTCAAGCAGCCGCGAGTCGGGGGGGAAGTGGGCTGGCATCAGGACGCGACCTATCTGCGCACGGAGCCGTCGACCGTGACCGGCTTCTGGTTTGCCCTCGACGATGCCGACCGCGACAATGGCTGCCTGACAGTCCTGCCCGGAGCCCACCATGGCCCGCTGCGCCGGTGGTTCGGCTACGACGGTGACGAACTGGTGACCCGCATCCTCGATACGACACCCTGGCCAGCTGCCGAGCCGTTGCCGTTGCCGGTCGGGCGCGGCGCGCTGGTCGTGCTGCATGGCCTGCTGCCCCATGCCAGTGCCGCCAACCGCTCTGACCGTCCGCGCCACGCCTACACGCTGCACGTGATCGACGGACAGGCGGCCTACGCCGCCGACAACTGGCTGCAGCGCGGCAATTTTCCATTGCGAGGCTTCGCGTGATTCCCAAGGCCGAGCTGCACTGTCACCTCGAAGGCTCCATCCCGCCCGTGCTGGCGCGCGAACTTGCGGCGCGCAACGGCGTGAGCCTTCCCGACGGCCTGTTCGACGGCCACGGCCACTATGTGTGGCGCGATTTCCTGAGCTTCCTCGATGCCTACGATCGGGTCTGCGGGGCGCTCCGGTTGGCGCGCGATTTCGGCGACGTACTCTATACGTACCTCAAGGGCGCGGCGGCCGAGGGCGCGATCTATGTCGAGATGTTCTGTTCGCCCGAGCGGCCCAAGGCGCTGGGGATCTCCTACGACGACTGGCTCACGGCGCTCGAGGAGGCGATCGACCGCGCGCGCCGGGACTTCGGCATCGAGGGCCGCATCGTCGTGATCTGCATCCGCCATCTCGGCCCCGAGCGGGCGCTGGCGCTGGCCGAACAGATGGTCGCCGAGCCGCATCATTACGTGGTGGGCTTCGGCATGGGGGGCGACGAAGCCAAGTTCACGCCGGCCGACTTCGCGCCAGCCTACCACCTCGCCCGCGAGCACGGCTTCGGCTGTACGGTCCATGCCGGCGAGGTGCGTGGTCCGGAGAGCGTGTGGGCCGCCATCCGCGATCTGCCGGTGACGCGCATCGGCCATGGTGTGCGTTCGGCCGACGACCCCGCCCTGCTCGAGGAACTGGTGCGCCGCGGCATCGCCCTGGAGGTCTGCCCCGGCAGCA
This sequence comes from uncultured Reyranella sp., assembly GCA_964533955.1. Lineage (GTDB taxonomy): Bacteria > Pseudomonadota > Alphaproteobacteria > Reyranellales > Reyranellaceae > Reyranella. Next base: position 8,919 of record CAZHQA010000155.1, read on the forward strand.
ACGTCGCTCTCGGCCTTTATCCCGACCGGGCGGCTCATCCCTTGCATCGTCTGATCGCCGCCGGGGTGCGGGTGACGCTGGGCTCGGACGACCCGCCGTTCTTCCACACCACGCTCGGCATGGAGTACGATCAGGCGGGCTTGGGAGAGCCCGTGCTGCGGCGCATCACGCGCGCGGCCATCGAGGCGTCGTTCGCCGACATGGCGACCAAGGTGAAGCTCTTGAAGGGGGTGCAATCATGATCGCACGCAAGGCACTGGTGCTCGGCGCCGTGATGATGGCGATGTCGGCGGTTGCGGCTCGCGCGCAGGAGGTCATTGCCAACGACCTTCTGCTGGCGACGTTGTGGACGCAGCGCTCGGTCGAATTCAGGGGCAACGCTCTCACGGTCTATGCGCTGGGCAAGATCCGCCTCGACCAGGCGCTGGCCGACAAGAAATGGACCGCCGCGCCGGTCGAGCAGAAGGGCGATTACCAGAACCTGCCGCCGGCGGTCGTGCTCGACCTCGACGAGACGGTGCTCGACAACTCTGCTTACCAGGTCTGGAACATCAAGGCTGGACAGAGTTTCAGTCTCAAGACGTGGAACGAGTTCTGTGCCGCCCAGATCTCCCGCCCCATCCCGGGCTCCGTCGAGTTCACCAAGTATGCCGATTCCAAGGGCGTGAAGGTGTTCTACGTCAGCAACCGAGACACGGTGACCGAGAAGGACACGCGCGAGAACATGGAGAAGTTCGGCTATCCGATGGGCGGCAACGTCGACACCTTCCTGATGCAGAACGAGAAGCCCGAGTGGGGCAGCAAGAAGGGCACGCGCCGCACCTTCATCGCCAAGGACTATCGCATCCTGCTCGAGTTCGGCGACAATTTCGGCGACTTCGACGATCGCTACAGTTCGCCGGAGGCAGACCGGTCGAAGTTCTTCGAGGAGAACAAGGATCGCTGGGGTCGCGAATGGCTGGTCATCGCCAACCCGACTTATGGATCGTTCGACGCGGCCCCGTTCGGGTTCGACTACAAGAAGTCCGACGCCGACAAGCGCAAGGCCAAGTGGGACGCGCTGGAAGGCTGGGCCGGGCCCAAGAAGTAGCGACTAGAGCGGAATAGGATGAGATGGAACCGCAACGCGGTTCCGTTTCGTCCGATTCGCACGCACAGGAGATCGTGTTCTAGATCGCCGCTTCGGTCTCGGCGTCGAACAGGTGCAGGCGCTCCGGCTTGAGCGCCAGCCGGAGCTTGTCGTGCGCTCGCACCTTCACGGTCGGATCGATGCTGGCGACGAACAGCGAATTGCCGACCCGGCTGTCGAGGAGGATCTCCGAGCCGAGCTGCTCGACCACTTCGACAGTGGTCTCGAAGCAGTAGTCGGCGGCATCGGCCGGCCCCGCGATGTGGATGTCCTCCGGGCGGATGCCGAGGGTGGCGCTGCGGCCGAGCCTGGCGCGGGCGCGGCTCGCGATCGCATCGGGTAGCGCGATCCTGAGGCCGGGTGCTTCGGCGACCGGGCGTCCGCCATTCTCCGAAATCGTGACGTCGGCGAAGTTCATCGCCGGCGAGCCGATGAAGCCGGCGACGAACCGGTTGGCCGGCGAATTGTAGAGCTCGAGCGGCTCGCCGACCTGCTGCACGACGCCATCCTTCATCACCACCACGCGGTCTCCGAGCGTCATGGCCTCGACCTGGTCGTGGGTGACGTAGACCGAGGTGACGGACAGCCGCTCGTGCAGCTTCTTAAGCTCGACCCTCATCTGCACGCGCAACTTGGCGTCGAGATTGCTGAGCGGCTCGTCGAACAGGAAGACTGCGGGGTCGCGCACGATGGCACGGCCCAGCGCCACGCGCTGGCGCTGGCCGCCGGACAACTGGCGGGGCTTGCGCTCGAGCAGGTTCTCGATGCCGAGGATTGCCGCGGCGCGCTTGATGCGCGCGGCGATCTCGCTCTTCTCGAACTTCCGCATCTTGAGGCCGAACGCCAGATTGGAGGCGACGCTCATGTGCGGATAGAGCGCGTAGTTCTGGAACACCATGGCGATGTCGCGGTCCATCGGCGGCACTTCATTGACCACCGTGTTGCCGATCCGGATGTCGCCCGACGTGATGGCTTCGAGCCCGGCGATCATGCGCAGGGTGGTGGTCTTGCCGCAGCCCGACGGGCCGACGAAGACCATGAACTCCTTGTCGCGGATTTCGAGGTTGACGTCCTTCACGACGTGATTGGCGTCGAATTTCTTGTTTATCTTGTGGAGGCTGACCTCGGCCATGGTGCTATCCCTTTACCGAGCCGGTCAGGCCCGACACGTAATGTTCGACGAAGAAGGAGTAGACGATCGCCACCGGGATCGAGCCGAGCAGTGCGCCGGCCATCAGCGGCCCCCAGAAGAAGACGTCGCCGCGGATCAGCTCCGAGGTGACGCCCACCGGCACGGTTTTCTGGTCGGGCGAGCTCAGGAAGACCAGCGCGTAGATGAATTCGTTCCAGCTGAGCGTGAAGGCGATGATGCCGGCCGACAGGATGCCGGGCACCGCGCAGGGAATGATGATGTAGACCATCGCCTTCCAGCGCGAGGCACCGTCGATGCGTGCGCACTCCTCGAGCTCCTTCGGAATCGCCTTGAAGTACCCCATCATCAGCCATGTACAGAACGGTATGAGGAAGGTGGGATAGGTGAGAATCAGCGACCACGGCGTGTCGCCGAGTTCGAAGTTGCGGATGATCTGGGCCAGCGGGATGAACAGCAGCGTCTGCGGCACCAGGTAGGTGATGAAGATGATCGTGCCGAGACTGCCGGCGTAGGGGAAGTTGAGCCGCGCCAACGCATATCCCGCTAGCACGCCGCAGAACAGCGAGATCAGCGTCGAGACCGCGGCGATGAACATGGTGTTCAGCATCCAGCGGGCGAAGTTCGTTTCCTCGAACAGGTACTTGATGTGCTCGAGCGTCGGATTGTTGGTCCAGAACGGCATGTAGTTGCGCGCGTTCCACGGCCGGTAGAGCTCGCCGTCGGGCCGGAAGGTCGTGATGATCATCCAGTAGAACGGGAAGAGCAGCACGAATACGAACAGGATCAGCGGGATGTTGTAGAACACCCACTTCCGCCAGGCTGCACCCTCAATCATTTGCGCGCCTCCGCACAGCTGGTCATCAGCGCGTCTCCACGCGGCGGATGTACAGGAGCTGCACCACCACGATGAGGAACAGGAACGGGAACATGGCGAGCGAGATCGCGGCGCCCTCCGACAACAGCCCCGTGCCGATGCCGAGCTGGTAGGCGTAGGTGGCGAAAAGATGCGTGGCGTTGGCCGGCCCGCCGCCGGTCATGACATAGACCAGCTGGAAGTCGGCGAAGGTCTGGATCACCGAGAACAGCATCACCACCATGGTGACGGGCAGCAGCAGCGGCCAGGTGACGTACCAGAAGCGGTTCCACGGTCGGGCGCCGTCGATCGCGGCGGCCTCGTTCA
>CAZHQA010000156.1:0-4000 GCA_964533955.1 uncultured Reyranella sp.
TAGTTGTCGCCGCCGGCATGGATGACGATGGCGTGGCCCTGGACGTCGGCGACCTTGAGATGGGGCGCGAAGATCGGGCCGCTGGCGGTGCCGTCGGGATTGACGGCGAGCACCGGCATGTCGCCCTTGTGGCCGTCGCCGGCCGGGCCGAGATGCTTGCCGGTGGCGGCCGGATCGAGGTGGCCGCCGGCGCCGAGCCCGGCGACGCGCTGGCCGTTCTGCTCGCCCGGCGCGCAGCTGGCGTTGGCGTGGACGTGGAAGCCGTGCGGGCCGGGCGGCATGCCGGCGAGCTTCGGCGTGATCTTGAGGCCCTGCGGCGTGTCCTCGAGCACGAGCGTGCCGGCCGCGGCGCCGACGCCGCTGATGTCGATCATGTTGATGGTGACGGTGGCCGTCTGGGCGAACGCGGCGGCGCTCATCGCGAGCATCGGCACGGCGATGAGAAGGACGGTGCGCTTCATGGTGGTTCCTCCCGCTTGCAGACGGACGCTAACACACTTCCCGTGTCATCCCGAGGCGAAGCCGAGGGACCTTTGAGGCCTCAGGAAGGGTCCCTCGCTGCGCTCGGGATGACACGCGGCATCAATCGACCTGCGCGCCCACGGCCTTCACCACCTCGGCCCATTTCAGGCGATCGCGATGCACGGTCTCCTTGAACTGCGCCAGGCTCTCGTAGCGCGGCGTGTTGCCGAGCTCGACGAGCTTCTGCCGGATCTCCGGCTCGCTGAGGGCGGCGCGGATGGCAAGGTTGAAGCGCTGGGCGATCGCCGGATCCAGTCCCTTGGGGCCGAAGATGCCGAACCAGGTGTAGCTCTCGTAGCCGGGCAGGCCCGCCTCGTCGATGGTCGGCACGTCGGGGATGGCGTCGACGCGCTTCTTCGTGGTGACGCCGAGCAGGCGCACGGTGCCGGCGCGGGCCTGCGGCAGGATGGTCTGGACCTGGTTGAAGATGCAGCAGGTGTCGCCCTTGACCACCGACTGGATGGCGTCGGGCCCGCCCTTGTAGGGCACGTGCACCATGTCGAGGCCGGCCCGGGCGTTGAACTCGGCGAAGGCGAGGTGCGTGCCGGTGCCGTTGCCGGTCGAGGCGAAGTTGTACTTGCCCGGGTTGGCCTTCACCCTGGCGATGAAGTCCTGCACCGAGCCGGCGTCGATCACCTTGGGGTTGATGGTCAGCACGTTGGAGACGTCGACCAGGGTCGAGATCGGCGTGAAGTCGTCCTCGACGTCGAACGGCAGCTTCTTGTAGAGCGCGGCATTGACGCCGTGCGTCGCCGCGGTGCCGAGCAGGAAGGTGTAGCCGTCGGGCTTTGCGTTGGCCACGACCTCGGAGGCGACGTTGCCGCCGGCGCCCGACTTGTAGTCGAGCACCAGGCGCTGGCCGAGCGCCTTCTCGAGCGAGGGCTGCAACAGGCGCGCCACCACGTCGACGCCGGAGCCGGCCGGGAAGCCCATGTAGATGGTGATCGGCCGGCTCGGCCAGTCGTCGGCCCTCGCGGCTCCGGCAATGGCGGGGGCGACGACCAAAGCGAGGACGACGGCAAGGCAACGGACCAGCTTGTTCATTCATGTCTCCGGTTGCTTGCTATGCTGGGGCAACGGGGAGGAAATTGCCATGACCGTTCAGACGGCCGAGATCGACCGCTTCGTCGCTGCCGCGCCGGCGCTGCGCTTCGCCTTCGCCATCAAGGCCCGGGTCGGGCCGATCCAGGACCTGGGCACGACGGCGCGCGGCCATCGCCGGATCATCGACATCCTGGGCGGCGAGGTGGAGGGCCCGCGGCTTGGCGGCGAGATCGTGCCGGGCGGCGCCGACTGGCAGATCGTGCGCGGCGACGGCACGATCGAGGTGGTGGCGCGCTACACCATCCGGACGGCATCGGGCGCGCTGGTCTACGTGCAGAACGACGGCCTGCGCGTGGCCAGTCCCGAGATCCTGGCGCGCATGTCGCGCGGCGAGCTCGTGCCGCACGACAGCTACCACTTCCGCACCGCGCCGCGCTTCGAGACGGCGGAGCCGTCGCTCGGCTGGCTCGAGCGCGCGACCTTCGTCGGCGTCGCCGCCCGCACGCCCGACCGCGTCGTCATCGGCTTCCACGAGGTGCTCTAAAGCTCCGCCTCCCCCATCTTCGGGCGAGGGGAATCTTCACCGCCGCGTCCGCGGGCCGCCGAGGTTGGCGCGCAGGGTCGCCCAGAAGCCGGGCTCGCGGCGGTGATTGCGGCTGGCCTTGCTGAGGCGGCGATAGACGTCGCTCAGGCTGCTGCGGCTCTCCTGGACGGCGTGGCTGAGCCGCGCCCCCTCTTCGCCCGGCACCAGCGTGAGTTCGCGGGTATGGAAGGCCTCGAGACCCGGGCGATGGCCGATGCTGATGATGGACGTCTCGGGCAGGTCCTCGATCAGGAGCTTCATGACGTTCTCCTGGCCCGCCTCGTCGAGCGCCGAGGTCGCCTCGTCCATGAAGATCCAGTCGGGCCGCTGGATCAGCGTGCGGGCAAAGGCGACGCGCTGCTGCTCGCCGCCCGACAGGATGTGGTCCCAGCGCTCGCTTTCGTCGAGCCGGTCGCGCAGGTGATCGAGCCCGACCTTGTGCAGCGTCTCCTTGAGGACTTCGTCGGTCACGCCTTCCGGCGCCTGGGGGTAGTGCAGCACCTCGCGCAGGGTGCCGAGCGGGAAGTAGGGCTTCTGCGGCAGGAACGCGATCTTGCCCCGGGGCAGGTGGATCTCGCCGCGGCCCCACGGCCAGACACCGGCGACGGCGCGCATGATGGTGCTCTTGCCCGAGCCCGACTGGCCGCGGATCAGCACGCGCTCGGGCCGACGGATCTCGACATGGGCGTCGGCGACCAGCATCTCGCCGTCGGGCCGGGCGAGACCGAGCTCGCGCAGCACCAGCAGGTCGGAGTCGGTGGGCGCGTGCAGGGTGATGCGCTCGTCATGCTGCTCGACGGTCTGCTGGAGGTCGGCGAGCGCCACATGCAGGTGCACGACGCGGTCGGTCGAGGCGCGCCAGTCGGCGAACCGCGGGAAGTTGTCGATCAGCCACGACAATGCCCACTGCACGCTGGAAAAGGCCTGCGCCGTCTGCATCAGGCCGCCGAGCTGGATCTGGCCGGAAAGATAGCGTGGCAGGGCGACGATCAGCGGCACCACCGGCGCGAGATAGGCGAGCGAGCTGGTGAGCAGCGACAGGCTGCCCTGGCCGCGTGTCTGGCGATGCCAGGCCGTGCGCAGGTCGAACAGCGAGCCGCGCAGGCGCTCGCGCTCGTCACTCTCGCCGCGCATCAGGGCGATGCCCTCGGCATGCTCGCGCGCCCGGGTCAGGGTCGAGCGGAAGTCGGCCTCGCGGCTCTGGCGCACGTTGCCCGCCTGGATCAGGCCGCGGCCCAGCGCGTAGGTCAGCAGCGAGCCGACCAGGGCATAGGCCACCGCGCACCACACCATGTAGCCCGGCAGGTCGAACCTGAAGCCGCCGAGCTCGACGGGCATGGCGCCCGACAGGGTCCACAGCACGCCAAGGAAGGTGGCGAGCTGCATGACGCACTGCAGGATCGACTGGGCGAACTCGACGGCGTACTCGGTCGAGACCCGGATGTCCTCGGCGATGCGCCCGTCGGGATTGTCGACCTCGTCGGCCAGCAGGCCGAGCTGGTACTGGCGGCCCGAGTTCAGCCAGCGATGCACGGTGACGCGGGAGAGCCACGAGCGCCAGTTGAACTGCAGGCGGCGCTTGAGATGGAGCTGGATGGCGACGCCGATGCCGGCCGAGACGACGATGGCGGCCAGCACCCACAGCAGGTGGACCAGCAGCGCCAGGTCCTTCTTCTCGAGGGCGTTGAAGAAGTCGCGGTTCCAGACGTTGAGCCAGAGCGCGATGCCGACATTGCCCGCCGTGGTCAGCACCAGCCCGGCGGTCAGCAGCCACGCCACGCCGCGATAGCCGGGCGCCGTCCAGTAGCCGCTGGCGACGACGGCAAACGCCCGGACCGAGCTGTGCGGGGT
>CAZHQA010000156.1:4100-12349 GCA_964533955.1 uncultured Reyranella sp.
GAAGGATCAAGGCGGTCGAGCTTGCGCAGGAGGGCCGGCCAGTCGAGCACGCCGAACGGGCGGCGGACCTGCGGCTGGTAGTTCTGGTAGGTCGCCTCGACCACGTCGGCCGGCACGTCGATCAGCCTGGTGTTGCACGACATCGCCGCGATCTGCGTCTTGCACGAGAGCTCGAGCCGATGCATGGCGTTGAACGCCTCGGGGATGGTCTTGCTGGCGGTGAGCAGGCCGTGGTTGCGCAGGATCATGGCGTTGTTGTCGCCGAGGTCCCCGACCAGCTTCTGGCGATACTTGGTGTCGATCACCACGCCCTCGTAGTCGTGATAGCTGATCCTGGCGAAGCGCATCGCGGTCTGGGTGTTGGGCAGCAGGCCGCATTCCATCGCCGACACCGCCATGCCGGCCCAGGTGTGGGTGTGGATGATGCAGTTCACGTCGGGCTTGGCCATGTGGATCGCGCTGTGGATCACGAAGCCGGCGCGGTTGACGCCGTAGTCGAGGCCCGGCCCGAACTCGGGCTTGGCCAGCACGTTGCCGTCGTGGTCGATCTTGATCAGGCTCGAGGCGGTGATCTCCTCGTAGAGCATGCCGTAGGCGTTGATCAGGAAATGGTCGGGCTCGCCCGGCACGCGCATCGAGATGTGGTTGGCGATCAGGTCGGTCATGCCGTAGACGTCCATCAGCCGGTAGCAGGCGGCGAGATCGACGCGGGCCTGCCATTCCTCGGGCGAGACCTTCGATTTGAGGTTGGCGACCTTGGCCGTCTTCAGCGCATGCACGCTCATGGAAACGCTCCCGGGTTGGTTGGGTTCCGGAGCGTATCAAAGCTCCCCTCCCCCGTCATACCGGGGCTTGAGTCATGACTTTTGACCCCTCCGTCGCGGCAAGACCGCGACACCTCCCCAGAAGACGGGGGAGGGGGTCCTATTTTTTCCTCGCGTCCTTCGGGTTTCGCGGGTCGGGCGGCAGGGGATAGGCGGTGGTCGACTTGATGCGCTCCATGGCGAATCGCGAGGTCACGTTCTTGAGCGGCATGGTGTCGATCAGCCGTTTGTAGAACGCATCGTAGGCCTGCATGTTGGGCACCGCGACGCGCAGCATGTAGTCGATGTCGCCGGCCATGCGATGGAACTCCATGACCTCGGGCATGGCGGTGACGGTCTGCGCGAACTTCGACAGCCAGGCGGTCGAGTGATCGCCCGATTCGATCGAGACGAACACCGTGAGGCCCATGCCGATCGATTCGGGATTGACCAGCGCCACGCGCTTGAGCAGCACGCCGTTCTTCTCGAGCCGCTGGATGCGCTTCCAGCACGGGCTTTGCGACAGGCCGACGCGATGGGCGATCTGGGCCAGCGACAGGCTCGCATCCTCCTGCAAGAGCGTCACGATCTTGCGATCGATCGCGTCCATGTCCTGATTGCCGGCAGCCATTGCGCGCGCAGTCTAGACCGCCGGCCGGTCAAGCTCCACCGCAAGGCTGAGCCAACCTCGCCGCCAGCCGCAGCAGAACGATCTCCGCGAACGGCCGGCTGCAGAAGATTCATCTGCCTTGCCTCACATCAAGCCGGTCTCGCGGTAGTACTGCGCCACGCCGGGCTGCAGGAAGGCCGGGTCGGGAATCGCGGCCAGGGTGTTCTTCGCCGTGCTCTGGGCGAGGTGCTTGGTGAGCTGGCCGGTGCGCTGGGCCTTGGCGAAATCCGCCGCCAGCCGCCGGCCCAGCGCGTCGTCGAGGTCGGCGCGGGCCAGGATGAAGCCCCAGGTGCCGACCGTGTCGAGCGCATCGTACTGGCCGGGATAGAGGCCAGCCGGAACGGTCAGCGGGACCATGAAGGGGTATTTGGTGCGGATGCGCACGATCTCGTCGGTGGTCGGCACGATGAAGCGCGCGCCGCGCGGGCTGTTGGCGACGGTGACGAAGCCCGGCCAGCGCAGGCCGCCGCCCCACAGGGCAGCCGCGCGGCCCTCGATCACCATGAGCGGACCCTCGTCCAGATCCTCGATGTAGACCGGCTCGAAATCCTTATCCATGTCGAGACCGATGCCGTCCATCACGTAGCGCGCCTGCACCGCGAAGCCCGAGCCGGGCGCGTTCCACACCACGCGGCGTCCCCTGAGACTCATGATCGACCGGTAGCGGCTGTCGGCGCGCACCACGAACATGCCGGGAATGGAATACATCGCGCTGACGACCTTGAGCCTGGCGCCGGGCCGGTCGATGGCGCCGAACACTTCCTGCTGGGCGACCTCGCCCGAGACCAGCGCGAGATCGACCTCGCCCGCCACCAGCAGGCGCACGTTTTCGCTGCTGCCCTTGCTCGGCTGGGCCCTGATCTCGAAGATCGCGTCGACCGAGCGCAGCATGTCGAGCAGGGCCTGGGCGTAGATGACGAACGAGCCGCCCGCGGTCGCCGTGGCCAGGGTGAGCCTCGGCTGCTGCGCGTGTGCCGGCGCCTGCGCCAGCGCCACGGCAGGAACGGCGGACAGCAGCTGGCGTCGTCCAATCATGGGCCGGGGGGTCATAGGCTCCTACCCGGCGGATCGTCAACGCAGACGCGCATTTCAGGGTCGCACGGCCGGTGCATCCATCGCCATGCCGCGCGCCCGTGCCATCAGGTAGAGCTCGAGCGCGACGTATTGCGGGTCGTCCCAGTCCCAGCCCTCCGCGCGCATGCCGACCAGGCAATTGCGCAGACGGCGCTTGAGCGAGCCCAGCGTCTGCCATTCCAGGCGATAGATCGGATAGCCGGTCGGATGGCCCTGCGGGATGGGTGCGCCGGCGAGCCTCTTGCCGGCATTGTCGTCGTGGCAGCTGGAGCAGCTGAGGTTGAGCTGGCCTTGCCGGTCCCGGTAGATCGCCTCGCCGACGCTGCGAAAAGGGGCGAGCGCCGGGTCGTCCGGCGGAGCGATCGGCTGGCCGCGCGACTGCAGGGCGACGTAGGCGGCCAGCCCGAGCAGCTCGGGGCTTTCTGGCGCGAAGGCCGGCGCCTTCTGCCGCTCGGTGCGGCAGAGGTTGATGCGGCCCTCCAGATCGACCGGCTGGTCGGCGCCCGGCGGCAGGGCGGGATAGCGCGCGGCCACGCCCTTCATGCTTTGCGCCACCTCCTGATGGCAGTCGGCGCAGGACTTGCCGGCGGCCCCCGCCTTCTGCTGCCACAGCGCCTGGCCCGACTGTACGAACAGCATGGCGGGGTTGGCGGTGTCGTCGTCCTGCATGCGGCGCAGCTCGGCGCCCATGTCACGGTAGCCCGAATGACGCGGATCGTCGGGCGGCAGTGGCGCCGTCGTCGGCGTCGTGGTCTGGGCGAGTGCCAGCGTCGCTGCGAAGACCGACACCAGCGACGCACCAACGCCGAGCCGCGTCATGTCACCGTGATGGCGACCTGGTGCTCGGCCACGAACCCCTCGTCGCCGGTCCAGCGCAAGCCGATGGTGCCGCTCTCGCTCGCCGTGGCGAAGAACGACACGAACAGGTTGGCGGCGATCGCCGGCGAGAGATCCATGCGGAAGATCTCGGCGCCGTTCCAGGTCGCGCTGAAGCGCTCGATGATGTTGCGCGGGATGATGCGGCCGTTGGTGCCGGTACGGAACCCGGTCTCCATCGGGTGCAGGATCAGCGCCTTGATCTCGACCGTTTCGCCCTTGGCTGCGGTCTTGGGCGCGTTGACCAGGACGTTGGCCATCAGGTGATGTCCTCGATGCAGGCCGCGATGGTCACGATCACGTCGGCGCTGGCGCTGAAGAACTCGCCCTTGCTGGTCTCGGCGATGGCCACGACCTTCTGCGCGTCGGCGAGCTTGATGCGCGTGCCGACCACGGCCTTGCCGTTGCGCGGCCCGAGCCAGGCGTTGAACACGTGCGGCTGCGGGTTCTTCTCGTTGAAGACGTGGATCGCCCTGACGTGGTCGGCCTCGGTCATCGGGCTGTCGACCGTGACGGTGAGCGGCACGGTGTTGCCGTTCTCGACCAGCGGCGGGATGTCGAGCCTGACCTTGCCGGCCTGGAGCACCGCGCCGCCCGTCACCTCCCGGATCGCGGCCGCCATCGCCTCGGGCGTCGCCTCGGCGGCGAACGGCACCACTGCAATGGCAAGGCCGGCGAGGAAGCTGCGTCGCTGCATGTCAGTCCTTCAGGGTGGCGAGCCAGGCGACGACATCCTCGACCTGCTGGGCGCTCAGGATCGTCTTGCCCTGGAAATTCTTGGCGACCCGGGTGAGGCCGTCCACCCGAAAATATGGCGGCATGATCGTGTCCGGATTGAGACGCGCGGCGTCGACGATCCTGAGCCTGAGCTGGGCCGGAGTCGATCGCCCGCCGGCCCCGGCCAGGCTGGGCGCCAGGTTGCCCTGGAAGCGCTCCTCGGGGAACGGGCCGCTGTGGCAGAGCAGGCACAGCCCGACCGTGCGGTTGGCGACGATGGCCCGGCCGCGCACCGGATCGCCGGGCTCGCTCGTCAGCGGCTGGGGCATCGAATCGGCCTGCGCCCAGGCGACGCCAGGGGCGAGCAGGAGCAGCGCCAGCAGCCGTCTCATCCGAACGTTGCCGCCGTCAGCGCGCGGAACGTCGCCTCGTCGTCGCGCGCCTCCTGGCGGCGCAGCGCGACATCGCCATGAAGCGGGCTGGTCTTCACCGCACCGGGGACGGCGAGCAGCTGACCGCCGTCCGGGCGATATGTGTTGGTTTCGACGAAGCCGTAGTCGGGACCGGCGAGGCTGTAGCAGACATTGTCGAGCGACGGGTTGGCCGGTTCGCGTCCGGCCAACCGGGCGACGATGGCGGCCGCACAGGCCTTGCCCTGCGCGTCGGCGGCGAAGGCCGCCTTGGGCATGGCGCCCATCAGGGCGGCGTCGCCCAGGACGTGGATGCCGGGCTGCAAGGTCGACTCGAAGGCGACCGGCTCGATCGGGCACCAGCCGGTGCGGTCGGCGACGCCGGCCCGTTCGGCGATCGGCGCGGCGCGCTGCGGCGGCACGATGTTGGCGACGGCGGGCTTGTAGTCCTCGAAGTCGGTCTTGACCGACATGGCAACGGGATCGACCGAGCTTACGCTGCCGCCCTTGCTGAGCGGCACCCAGTCGATCAGGCCGGGATAGAGCGTGGCCCATGCCTCCTCGAACAGGTGCTGCTTGGAATAGCCGTCCTTGGCGTCGAGGATCACGATCTTCGAGCGAGGCTTGTTCGCCTTGAGATAGTGCGCGATCAGGCTGGCCCGCTCGTAGGGCGCGGGCGGGCAGCGATAGGGCGTGGCGGGTGCAGCGATCACCACCAGCCCGCCATCCTCCATTGCCTCGAGCTGGCGGCGCAGCAGCAAGGTTTGAGGGCCGCCGGTCCAGGCATGCGGCATCTTCTCGGCCGCGGCTTCCGTGTAACCCGGGATGGCGCGCCAGTTCATGGCGACGCCGGGCGCGATCACCAGCCGATCGTAGGCAAGCCGGTCGCCGCCCTCGAGCGTGACGGTGCGCGCACCCGCATCGACCGCGCTCGCGCCGGTCGCCGCGAGCCTGACGCCGGCCGCCGCGAGCGCGTCGTAGGAGAACTCCTGCTGCGCCGGCTCACGCAGGCCGGCGATCACCGAGCTCGAGAACGGGCAGGCGCTGAAGACCTTGTCCGGCGTCACCAGGCTGACGTCGAGCCTGCCCTCGAGCTTGCGCAGGGCGCGCGCACAGGCGGCACCGGCGAAGCCGCCGCCGATCACCACGACCTTCGCGGCGCCCTGAGCAGAAACGACCGCCGGCGCGAGGCCGGCGGTCGCCATGAACTTCAGGAAAGTCCGACGCGGCGCCGTAGGTCAGGCTCCCTTCTTGAGCTCGTGATGCATCAGCGGCAGGTCGCGCACGCGCTTGCCGGTGGCCTTGTAGATGCCATTCAGCACGGCGGGCGCCGCCACCGCGATGGTCGGCTCGCCGACGCCGCCCCAGAAGCCGCCGGACGGCGCCATCACCGCCTCGACCCGGGGCATCTCGTGCATGCGCATCACGTTGTAGCTGTCGAAGTTGGTCTGCTCGACCGCGCCGTCCTTCAGCGTGATCTCGCCATAGAGCGCCGCCGACAGGCCGTAGACGAACGAGCCGGCGACCTGGCGCTCGACCTGCGCCGGATTGACGACATAGCCCGGGTCCGTTCCTGCCGTGATCTTGTGGATCTTGAGCAGGCCGTCGGGGCTGACCGAGACCTCGGCCACGCCCGCCACGTAGCTGCCGTAGCCCATGATCTGAGCCAGGCCGTGGACGTGGCCGGCCGGCAGCGGCTTGCCGTAGCCCGCCTTGTCGGCCGTGGTCTTCAGCACGGCGGCATACTTGGGCTTCAGCATCTTCAGCCGGAAGGCGAGCGGGTCCTGGCCCGCCGCTTCGGCCAGCTCGTCCATGAAGCATTCCATGTAGACGGCGTTCTGGTTGGTGTTGACGCCGCGCCAGAAGCCCGGCGTGAGATGCGGATTGCGCATCGCATGGTCGATCAGGAGGTTGGGCACGTTGTAGCCGTAGGCCGCCTCGACGCCGCTGGCGGCGAAGCCCTGGAAGGTCGCGGGATCCATGCCGTTCTGCAGATTCTGCGGCGCGATGCCCGCCAGGATCGACTGGCCGGAGATGCGCACATGCAGGCCGACCAGGTTGCCGTCCTTGTCGAGACCGCCGGTCAGCTTGCACATGGTCGTCGGATGGTAGGTGCCGTGAGTCATGTCCTCCTCGCGCGACCACACCATCTTGACCGGCGTGCCGGGCAGTTGCTTGGCGATCAGCACGGCCTGGCGGACATAGTCGGCACGGCCGCGCCGGCCGAAGCCGGTGCCCAGCATCTGCTTGTAGACCTCGCACTTGGCGACCGGCAGGTCGGCCGCCTCGGAGGCGGCAGCGAGCGCCGCCTCGCCGTTCTGCGTGCCGCACCACACCTCGCACTTGTCGGCCGTCCACAGCGCGGTGGCGTTCATCGGCTCCATGTTGGCGTGGCTCTGCCAGGGGAAGCTGTAGGTCGCCGTGACCTTCTTGGCCGCGCCGTCGATCGCGCCCTTGGCATCGCCCGCCTTGTTGCCGATGAAGGCTTCGGGAGCGTCGAGGCCCTCCTTGAGCATGGCGGTGATCTGCTCCTGCTGGACGTCGCCCGACTTGCCGACGTCCCATTCGACCGGCAGCTTCTCGAGCGCGGTCTTGGCGTTCCAGTAGGTGTCGGCGATCACCGCCACGGCATTGCCGTCGATCGACACGACCTTCTTCACGCCCGGCATCTTCTCGACCTTGGCGGCATCGAAGCTCTTGAGCTTGCCGCCGTGAACCGGACAGGCCTTGACCGACGCGGTCACCATGTTGGGCAGCTTGACGTCGATGCCGTAGATCATCTCGCCGGTGAGCTTGGGCAGCGTGTCGAGCCGCTTCAGCGGCTTGCCGGCGATCTTCCAGTCCTTGGGGTCCTTGAGCTTGACCTCCTTGGGCGGCTCGAGCTTGGCGGCCGCCGCCGCGAGGTGGCCGTAGCCGAGCTTCTTGCCCGACTTGTGCGTGACGATGCTGTTGGCCGCGCTGCATTCGGCGGCCGGCACCTTCCATTCGGCCGCCGCCGCCGCGATCAGCATCTCGCGCGCCATGGCGCCGCCTTCGCGGACATACTGGTTGCTCTCGCGGATGCCGCGACTGCCGCCGGTCGAGTAGTTCTTCCAGACACGGTTGCGCCTGAGGTTCTCGCCGGGCGTCGGGTACTCGGTCGTCACCTTGCTCCAGTCGCACTCGAGCTCCTCGGCGACCAGCTGGGCGAGGCCGGTGAGCGTGCCCTGCCCCATCTCCGAGCGGGCAATGCGGACCACCACCTTGTCGTCGGGATGGATCACCACCCAGGCGTTGAGCTCCTGCACTTCGGCGGCCTCTGCCGAGGCGAACGGGAAGGAGAAGCCGAGCGACAGGCCGCCGGCTACGGCCGTGCCACTGACCAGGAAGCGGCGGCGATTGAGCGAGGAGCGGGCGAGCGCAGTGTGGATCGTCATGGCACCCTCCCCTTAGGCCTTGGCCGCGGCATGGATCGCTTCGCGCACCTGCTGATAGGTGCCGCAGCGGCAGATGTTGGTCATCGCCGCGTCGATGTCGGCGTCCGTCGGCGTGGCGTTCTTCCCCAGCAGCGAGGCCGCCGCCATGATCTGCCCCGACTGGCAGTAGCCGCACTGCGGCACGTCCAGCTCGAGCCAGGCCTTCTGCACCGCGTGGCTCGCGTTGCGCGACAGGCCCTCGATGGTGACGATCTTGTCGGTGGCCTTGACGCTGCCGATCGGG
>CAZHQA010000157.1:0-12282 GCA_964533955.1 uncultured Reyranella sp.
GATCCTCCGGGATCCCCAGCATGTCGCAGATCACGATCACCGGCAGGCGATGGGCGAGGTCGCGAATGACGTCCATCGCGCCCTTGTCCATGACTCGATCGAGTTGCTGGTCGACCAGCTTGCGGATGCGCGGGCGCATGTCGGCGACCCGGCGGGCGGTGAACGCCTTGGTGACCAGGCTGCGCAGGCGCGTATGGTCGGGTGGATCCAGCACCAGCATGGTCTTGGCGAGATTGGCGATCACCGGCTCGTTCATCCGATCGGTGCCGTAGCGGCGGTGGATGTTGCCCGCGAAATCCTTGCCGAAGCGCTTGTCGCGCAGCGCCATGGCAACGTCGTCGTAGCGGGTCAGTAGCCAGAAGCCCTGTGCCGTCTTGAAGACCGGCGCTGCTTCGCGCAGCCGATGATAGAAGGGATAGGGATCGGAGATGAAGGCGGGGTCGAGCGGATTAAACGCCAGTGCGCCATCGCCCTGCGGAGGGGTCATGTCGTTCATGCCTCCTCTTACCACGAACCCTCTTGCCGCGCGAATGAACGCACCTCTAGCATCGCTCCATGTTTGCTCTGACCCAGGGCCTGCGCCGCGCCACGCAGATCAAGCCGAACGGCCTTGCGACCGCGTTTGCCGGCCGCCGGCGCACCTGGACCCAGTCACAGGAGCGGGTCGCGCGCGTCGCTGGTGCGCTTTCCGCACTGGGCGTGCATCGCGGCGACCGGGTTGCCATTCTGGCGCTGAACAGCGACCGGTATTTCGAATTGATGTACGCCATTCCGTGGATTGGCGCCGCCATGGTGCCGATCAACACTCGACTCGCCGCTGCCGAGATCGAGTACATCCTGACCGACTCCGGCGCGGTGGCCCTGTTCGTCGATTCCGCCATGGCCCATCACCTGACCGCCCTGGATGAAAAGATGCGCGGCGTGCGCGAGATCATCTGGCTGGACGACATCGCATCGCCCGAAGGCATGCTGCACTACGAGGATCTCAGCGCCTACGAGGCGACGGACGACGTCGGTGCCGGCAACGACGATCTGGCCGGCCTGTTTTACACCGGCGGGACGACGGGGCGCTCCAAGGGCGTGATGCTGACCCACACCAACCTGGTGGTGAACGCCATGAACGCAGTCGCCGGCATGGGTTTCATGGCCGACACCGCCTACATTCATTCCGGCGCCATGTTCCACCTGGCCGATGGCGCCTCGAGCTTCGGCGTCACCATGGCAGGCGGTCGCCACGCCTTCGTGCCGCGCTTCGAGCCCGTCGAGGTCCTGCAGACGGTCTCGAGCGAAAAAGTCACCCACGCCCAGTTCGTGCCCACCATGATCAACATGCTGGTCAACCATCCGCGCTTCTCCGAGTTCGACCTCTCCACCCTCTCCTTCATTTTGTATGGCGCCTCGCCGATGCCCGAAGGCGTGCTGCGCAAGGCGATGCAGGTCATGCCGCACGTCCGCCTGATGCACGGTTACGGCATGACCGAAGCCGCGCCCATCGTCACGCTCCTGGACCCGAAGTACACCGCGCTCGACGGACCGTATGCCGGCAAGCTGAAATCCTGCGGTCAGGTGGCGCTCGGCTGCGAAGTCAAGGTGGTAGACGCAAACCGCAAAGAGGTGCCGCGCGGCACAACGGGCGAACTCGCCGCACGCGGCGCCAACATCATGAAGGGTTACTGGAACAAGCCGGCAGAGACTGCAGCCGTCCTCGACGACGGCTGGTACTATACGGGCGACGGCGCCTACATGGACCAGGATGGTTTCGTCTATATCGTCGATCGGCTCAAGGACATGATCATCTCGGGCGGCGAGAACGTCTACTCGGCCGAGGTCGAGAATGCGATTTCGCTGATGCCGGGCGTCGGCGAGGTCGCCGTGATCGGTGTGCCCGACGAACGCTGGGGCGAGAGTGTGCACGCAATCGTCGTCCCGAAGCCCGGCGCCAGCCTCACCGCCGAGGCCGTCATGGCGCATTGCCGCGAGCAGATCGCGGGGTACAAGTGCCCGAAAAGCGTCGACTTCCGTGACACGCCGCTGCCCTTGTCCGGCGCCGGCAAGATCCTCAAGCGCGAACTGCGCGAGCCCTACTGGAAGGGCTTCTCCAAGGCCGTGAACTGAAATGCCCGGCGTCCCTCCCTACTACGACTGGATCGCCCACCACGCCCATCGCCGGCCCGGTCGGCTTGCCATCGACGACCTGCAGACCTCGCGGAAATTCAGCTACGCCGAGTTGCACCGCCGGACCGACCGGCTGGCGGCGTGGCTGGCGATGCGTGGCATCTGCAGGGGCGATCGTGTTGCACTGCTGGCCCCCAATTGCGCCGAATACTTCGAACTGCAATTCGCCTGCGGCCGGCTGGGCGCGATCATGGTGCCGCTCAATTGGCGTCTCACCGTTTCCGAGCTCGAGTACATCCTGTCCGACGCTACGCCAAAGCTCCTGATCCATGACAAAAGCTTCGCTGTACAAGCGAAAGCTCTTTCAAGGAGCCTGCTCGAGATCGATCCCGAGGATCCGGACAGCGCCTACGAGCGCGCACTGGCCGAGCAGGCGCCGGCACCGGCCTATGCCGCCCTGACTCACGATGATGTCGGCATGATCATGTATACGTCGGGTACCACCGGCCATCCGAAGGGAGCGGTCATCACGCACGGCATGGTGTTTTGGAATGCGGTCAACCTCGGCATCCCGGCCTTGATCTCGCCTCAGACCGTGCAGCTCGTGATCCTGCCGCTCTTCCATACCGGCGGTCTCAATTGCTACGCCAACCCCGTGCTCCACGCCGGCGGCACCCTCCTGATCATGCGCGCCTTCGAGCCCGGATTGGCGCTCGACTACATTTCCGACAAGTCGCTCGGCATTACTCATTTCTTCGGCGTGCCGGCGCCCTATCAGTTCATGATGCAGCATCCGAAGTTCCAGGGTGCCGATCTGTCGCGGCTCAGGATTTCGGGTGTCGGCGGCGCGCCATGTGCGCTCGCGATCCTGGAAGGCTGGGCTGCCCGCGGCGTCGCGCTGGTACAGGGCTGGGGCATGACCGAGACCAGCCCGGCCGGTACCATGCTCGATGCCGCCGACGCCATTCGCAAGGTGGGCTCGGCGGGCAAGGCGATGATGCATACCGCGATCCGTGTCGTCGACGAGGCCGGCAAGGACGTGGCCCAGGGCCAGATCGGCGAGCTGCTGATCAAGGGCCCCAACATCACGCCCGGCTACTGGAACAAGCCGGAGGCGACCGCGGTCGCCTTCACCGACGGATGGCTGCACACCGGCGACGCGGCCCGACTGGACGAGGAAGGCTTCGTCTATATCGTCGATCGCTGGAAGGACATGTACATTTCCGGCGGCGAAAACGTCTACCCGGCCGAGGTCGAGAACGTGCTGTTCCAGCTGCCCGAGGTCGCCGACGCCGCAATCATTGGCGTGCCCAATGAGCGGTGGGGCGAAGTCGGCATGGCGGTCGTCGTGCGCAAGTCCGGTCAGGCGATCGAGGAAGGCGACATCATCCGCCATTGCCTGGGCAAGCTCGCCAAGTTCAAGGTGCCGCAGTCGGTCGCCTTCGTCGACATCCTGCCGCGCAACGCGACCGGCAAGGTGTTGAAGCGCGAGCTGCGGGCCCAGTTCGTCGGCACGGACAAGCCCGCGATCAGCTGATCAGACCATCGGCACGTAGTCGTATTCACCCATGCCCTGCAGCACCAGGAAGGTGAGCGACGTCTTGCCGGCGTTGGTCACGAGATGCGGCCGCCCAGCAACCGCCGTAAACGTCTCGCCAGGACTCAACCGGACTTCCTGTTTGGGCTTTTGCAGGAAGAGCCGCATTTCGCCCTCCAGCACGTAGAACGTATCGGCGATGTTGGTGTGGAAATGCCACGGCACAGTCTGCGTCGGCGACAGCTGCAGCTCGCTGATGTGGAAGCCCGGTCGCACGCAATGGCGCGCGCGATGCTCCACTTCGTAGAGGTGGCTGGCGTCTTTCACAGGCTTCAGGCGCTCATTTGAAAGCATGCTTGCCTCCGTCGAGACGCCCATTGTACGAGAAGCCATGCTCACCATCTACGGCGTCGTCCGCTCCCGCGCCTCGCGCAATATCTGGCTGGCCTACGAGCTCGGCCTGCCCTTCAAGCACGTTCCCGTGATCCAGCACTACCGGCTGAAAGAGCCGTTGCCGGCCGGTGTCGTGCATACCAGATCGCCCGAATTCCTGAGCGTCAATCCCAGCGGGCACATCCCCTCGATCGAAGACGACGGATTGGTGCTGCACGAGTCGCTCGCCATCAACCTTTACCTCGCCAAGAAACATGGTGGGCCGCTGGCGCCCGCCAACGTTGCCGAGGATGGCGAAATGGCGATGTGGTCGATGTGGGCACTCACCGAGCGAATCGGCACGCCGGCGCATGCAGCGAGCGGCGGCTTCGAGGCGATGGCTCTTGCCTTCGTGCAGCAGGGCGAGAAGCCTGAAATACTCGAGGCGCTGAAAGGCCCCTTCGCGGTACTCGACCAGGCGCTCGCCAAGACCGGCTGGCTGGTCGGCGGCCGTTTCACCGTAGCCGACGTCAACGTTGCCGAGATCGTGCGCTATGCCGCCGGGGCCAAGAGTCTGTTCGCCGCCAACCCCAACGTGAAGAAATGGTTCGACGCCTGCATCGGCCGTCCCGCCTACAAGAAGATGTGGGCCCAGCGCGAGAGCGAACCGGCCTAGCCAACGGGGCTCTAGCTAACGTGCGGTGATGAACGGTTTGGCGGCAGCGTCGTAGTCGCCGTAGCCCAGGATGGTACGGAGCTCGGGCGGCGGCAGCGCCATGGACGCTTCGGCCTTGCCGGCCGCCAGCGCCGCCAGACCCGCCTTCATGCCCGCCGCCGCCGGCGACAACATGCCGGTCGGGTAGGTGCCGATCTTGAAGCCGAGCTCGGCCGCCTCCTTCTGCGAGGGCGTTGCGCGCGGCGCACCGGGCGACAGCACCACGAACGAAGGCTTGCCCTTGGCGGCGGCATTGCCGCGCTTGATCTCCGCGTCGTCGGCGGGTGAATCGAGGAAAACGATGTCGGCGCCCTCCTCCACATACATCTCGATGCGCGCCACCGCCTCGTCGATTCCCTGGGTCGGCCGGCAGTCGGTGCGCGCCAGGATCAGGATGCCGGAGTCCTTGGCCGCCTGTACGGCCGCTCGCATCTTCATCCGCGCCTCCTCGCGCGGCAGGCAAGGCTTGCCGGCGGCGGTCAGCGCGCGCGGCGTGATCTTGTCCTCGATGAGCACGGCCGCCGCCCCGGCGCGGCCATAGGCGCGAACCGTGCGCTGCACGTTCATGGCATTGCCGTAGCCATGGTCGCCGTCGGCCAGCACGAGAAGGTCGGGTGCGGCGGCATGAACCATGTTGAAGGAATCGAACATCTCGCCGAACGACAGCAGGTCGAGGTCAGGACCGCCAAGCCGGCTCGCCGCCACGCACGATCCCGACAGGAAGGCCGTCTTGAACCCTGCACCGGCCGCGAGCTTGGCAGTGAGGCCATCCCATACGGCCGGCATCACGACAAAGCCGGGTTCGGCGAGCAGGTTACGCAGGCGATCGGGCGCATTCATGGACGGCATTCCTCCGGGTGGATTTTTCGCCGGCGACGATAGGCCGCGATCAGGGCTCGGTCGAGCGAAAGGCGGTCTCCTCGGCAAGCTTGCGAGTGAGCGCGCGCAAGCGGGGAAACTGGGCGTCCGTATCGACACTGAGCCCGAAACGCGCGAGCCGCTCTGCGACAAAGGTCGTGATGTCGGCCTGGGAGAGACGTCCCAGCAACAGGTAGGGCGCCGCAGGATCGACGGTGGCGTCGATTGCTGCCAGCGCCTTCACGACCTGCTCCACGCAATCGTCGACCCATGGCTGGTGGCGCTTCTCGACCGGCGTGTGGTTGCGGTGATAGGCGGCCTGCAGGGCCTTGTCGCAAGCGCCCGTCATGATGGCAGCCACCTTGAGCACGGCGCGTCGATCGGCGCCCGAAGCGGGCGTGAGCGGCCGCTCGCCGCCGTAGACCTGATCGAGATGGTCGACGATGGCGCCACTGTCGATCAAGGTTTCGCCACTGTCGAGGACCAGGGCGGGAATTCGCCCCAGCGGATTGGCGGCTCGCACCTCCTCGCGATTGCCGAACCCTGAAACACACTTCTGTTCGTAGGGGACGCCATAGGCGGTGAGCGTGATCGCCACCCGCCGCGTATAGGGCGAGCGGTTCACTCCGATCAGCAACATCTCAAGCCGCCAGGACGAGGCGATCGACAGAGGATGCAAACCCGAAGCTCTCGTAGAAGCGCCGGGCATCGCGGTTGAAGTCGTGCACGGCGACCTCGACATGAGTCGCGCGGCGCTGACGCGCCCATTCGACGGCGGCGGCAAGCAGGCGGCGGCCGACTCGCCGGCCGCGCTGGCTGGCGCGGACCACGAGGTTGTCCACTTCCATCACCCTGCGGGGCACGGCGCCGGCAAAGCCCGACGGCACGCGTGTCAGCAGGACCACCAGACCAACCACGCCCTCGTCGCTCTGGGCCACCAGCACGGTGGAGTCGGCCTGGGCCAGCCAGTGGGCGATCTGCTCGCGCGTGCGCGCCGGCGGGGGAAAGGGCTGGAACATGTCGGGTCGGGACTGGCGGTGGATCTCATCGAGCTCGTCGAACAGGCCGCACATTTCCTCGTAATCGCGCAGGCTTGCCTGGCGCACGCGGATCGGCAGCGGTTCTCGCTCGCCGTCGTCTTCGATCGCTTCTGCTATCGACATTTCGTCCTCCGTTTGCGGTCCGGCCGCGACCCGGAGGCCGTTCAAAAACAAAGAAGCCGCCGGGATGCGGCGGCTTCGTTTGGTCATGACCCTTCGCGCCGCCTATGGGAGCGACGTAAAATACCAACCCTTGGTGAGCAGGTTCATGGTCATGCTTGGTTGGATAATCTTCGCCACGCGTAATGTCAACTTGGCGCCGGGCAATTGCGAGCCTTGATCAAACGATCGATCCGGTCCAGCTGGGCCTGCAACTGATCGAGGGCGGATTTGACGTCGCTGTCTGGCTTGATGGCAATCAGCAGCGGAAGAAAAAATACGCCCCCAAGACAGGCGGCGGCCTGATTCTGGCCGCGGTTGCTCGCGATTACGCCCTCGAGACGCTCAGCGGTCTGTCGATTGCGCGCAAGTTCCTGAGCTAACCCCCGGCAATCAAGTTTGGCCTCGGCACTGTCCGCATCGCCCGCCAACAACCGTTGTTCGGGCGGGCGGTCCGAGAGATTGGGTGGGAGCGCCGGTGCGGCGCGCGCGCAGGCGCCGACGAGAAGCGCGAGCAGCAGCGCGCTATCTGCCCTCGAAGACAACGGCTCTCCCCTTGCCGTCGAGCGAGCCCCAACTCAGGGGCGAAATGCCGACGGTGCCGTAACGCACCTGAATCACTGCATCGGCGCCGAGCTTCGCCGCCTCGTTGCGCAAACGCTGATTGACCATCTCGCGCGTCGGGTCGGCGTTGAATATCGTCACTTTGTTCACGGTGACCGAGACGTCGCCCAGCGACTTGTACGGTCGGTCGGTGACATCGCCTTCGATGATCTGGATCTGGTCCGGCGCTCTTGGAGCTCGCGCAGTAGCCTCCGTCTTGGCGATCTGTGACGTCGCGCAGCCGTCCGCGCACGCGCCCAACAGCAACAGCGCGCTGGCCGCCGCCAGTGCGCGCAAACTATCTACGCCAGTCATCTCCCCCCTTCGCTCGGCGCCGTGCCGACCGATTTCCGCCTTATTCGGCGGCGACCGCCATCGCCTGCTTGAGTCCCGGCATGGTGAAGCCGAGCTTGTCGAGCTTGGCGATCATGTCGCGCCCTTGCGCCTCGGCGGTCTCGACCAGCGGCGGACGCACCGGCGTCCACGCACTGTCACTGCCATAGTGCGCGATGACGTACTTCAATGCCGGGATCATCACGTAGCCCTGCATGACGCCGCGTACTTCGTTGATCCAGCTCTGCAGCTTCTCGCCCTCGCCGGTGGCGTATGTCCTGTAGGTCTCGGCGATCTTGCCGGGATTGATGTTGGCGGTGGCGCTGATGCAGCCGGCGCCGCCCGACTTGATGTTGTCGATCAGCGGCTTCTCGTTGCCCGAAAAGACATCGAAGCCGTCCTTGGCGAAGGCGTCGATCATGCTCTTGGTATGGGGCCAATCGTCGGCGCTGTCCTTCATCCCGGCGATCTGCTTCGGATAGGCCTTGAGCAGCCGCTCGACCAGCTTGTGCGTGATCGGCACCGCCGAGACCGGCGGGATGTGATAGAGGTAGACGCGCAGGCGATCGTCGCCCACGCGCTGCACGACCTCCGAGAAGAAGCGGAACAGCCCCTCCTCCGGGACGCCCTTGTAGTAGAACGGCGGCAGCATCAGCACGCCGCCGACGCCGAGCTTGGTGGCGTGGGCGCTGACTTCGGCCGCCTCGCTGATCGAGCAGGCGCCTGTGCCGGGCATCATGCGGTCGGTCGGCACGCCGGCGGAAACAATCGCCTCCAGCAGGCCCATGCGCTCCCTGGCAGACATCGAGTTGGCCTCGGAATTGGTACCGAACACGGCGAGGCCGCAATCCTGGCTGAGGAGCCACTTGCAATGCGCAATGAAACGGGCGACGTCGGGCGACAGGTCGCGCTTGAAGGGAGTGACGACGGGCGAGAGAACGCCTTTGATCCGCTGAGCGGCCATGCTGTTATGTCCTTCGGGAAATGGCGCGCCTGTTTTCGCATCCAAGCGCCGGAGACGTCCAGTGGCAGAAATCCTCCCCGAAGACGGGTTTGCCGGCACCCTGATCGGCCGCGTCCGCACATCTGCCGGGCCGAGCGTCGTGGCAGTGCGGCAAGACGGCATTTTCGACATTTCTGCGACGGCGCCGACCGTCGCCGAGCTGTGCAATGCCTCCGATCCAGTGGCCACGGCACGTTCGAAGGGAGACCGATTGGGCTCGCTCGACGAGGTGGTCCATGCCCTGCTGGCGCCGATCGATCTGCAGGCGATCAAGGCCGCTGGCGTGACGTTTGCGGTCAGCCTGCTGGAGCGGCTGATCGAGGAACATGCCAAAGGAGACCTTGGCCGCGCCGATTCGGTCCGCAAGGAACTCAATTCGATCATCGGCGCCGACGTCACCACCATCAAGCCGGGATCACCCGAAGCCGAGGCTCTGAAGAAGACATTGGTCGCGCGCGGCGCGTGGTCGCCTTACCTTGAAGTCGGCATCGGCCCCTATGCCGAGATCTTCACCAAGGCGCCGCCGATGTCGGCGGTTGGCTACGGTGCGGAGATTGGCATTCGGCCGGACTCGGACTGGAACAATCCCGAGCCCGAGGTGACCCTGATCGTGAACGCGGCCGGCAAGATCGTCGGCGCGACCTTGGGCAACGACGTCAACCTGCGCGACATGGAGGGCCGCAGCGCCCTGCTGCTCGGCATCGCCAAGGACAACAACGCCTCGTGCGCCATCGGACCGTTCGTGCGGCTTTTCGATTCCACCTTCACGCTCGACGACGTGCGCAAGGCCAAGGTCGATCTCGAGGTGACCGGCCCCGACCAGTTCCGCCTGCGCGGCTCGAGCGATCTCTCCAAGATCAGCCGCGACCCGACCGACCTGGTGGAACACGCCATGGGCAAGCTGCACCAGTATCCCGACGGCATGGCGCTGATGACCGGCACGCTGTTCGCGCCGACCGAGCAGCGCACGCCGGGCGGCCACGGTTTCACCCACATGGTGGGCGATCTGGTATCGATCCGCTCGCCCAAGCTCGGCACGCTCACCAACCGGGTCAATCATTGCGACAAGATCGCGCCCTGGACGTTCGGCACCTCGGCGCTGATGCGCAACCTCGCGGGCAGAGGCCTGCTGAAGTGACCGATCTCACGCGCCTGCCCGCCGCCGAACTCTGCGGACAGATCGCCAGCAAGGAAGTCTCGCCGGTCGAACTGATGAAGGCCGTGCTCGCACGCGCGGAAAAGCTGCAGCCGGTGCTGAACTGCTTCATCACGCTGATCCCGGAGCTGGCGATCACTGCGGCCCGACAGGCCGAAGACGATGTGATGCGGCGCAAGCCACTCGGCCTGCTGCACGGCATCCCCTACGCCGCCAAGGACCTGGTCAACACCGCGGGCGTGCGCACCACCTTCGGCTCGCTGCTGCACGAGGACAACGTGCCCAAGGAGGATGCGGTCGCCACGGCACGGATGAAGCAGGCCGGCGCCATCCTGTTCGGCAAGACGACCACGCCTGAGTTCGGCCACAAGGCGCTGACCGATGCCCCGCTGTTCGGCCGCACCCGCAACGCCTGGAGCGCCGAGCGCACCTCGGCGGGCTCGAGCGGCGGCGCGGCGGTGGCGGTCGCCGCCGGCATAGGGCCCATCGGCGTGGCGACCGATGGCGGCGGCTCGACGCGCATTCCCGCGGCGGCCAACGGCGTGGTCGGCCTCAAGCAGAGCAATGGAGTCATCCCGCACAGCCAGGTCGCCGACCTGTTCGGCAACTACACTTACGTAACGCCGATGACGCGCACGGTGATGGACACGGCCCTGATGCTTCAGGCGATGGCGGGTCCACATCCCAGCGACCCGTGGTCGATCGGCACGGTGCCGCAGGACTATGTCGCGGCCGCGATGCCGCACGGCGACCTCAAGGGCAAACGCGTCCTGTACAGCCTGACGCTCGGCAACCGGCTGGTGTCCAACGACGTCAAGACGACCTACCAAGCGGCGCTCGGCAAGCTGCGCGACGCCGGCGCCGAACTGGTCGAGCTCACCGGCGACCTGCCCGACATGGAGCCGGTCTGGAAGGTCATCAACCACACCACCTGGCGGGCGCGCTTCGACGACATGATCCGCCGCGACGGCAACCGCATGACGCCCTCGCTGGTGCGTCAGGTGGCAATGGCCGAGCAGTGGAGCGGCGCCGATTACCAGAAGGCGATGTTCCAGCGCGCCGACCTGTTCCGCATGGTGCAGACCTGGCTCGACGGTGCCGATTACCTGGTGACACCGACGCTGTCGCGCACCGCCCTGCCAATCGAGCAGGACCTGTTCGAGCCGATCTTGATCGACGGCATCGAGGCGGGCGAGCTGCGCCGCAACTGGTTCCCCTACACCATGCCGTTCAACATCACCGGACATCCGGCGATCACGGTGTGCTGCGGCTTCGGCGGCGACGGGCTGCCGATCGGGCTGCAGATCCTCGGTCGCTTCCGCGACGAGGCATCGATCCTGCGCGCCGCCGCAATCTACGAGGCGAGCGAGCGCTGGCTGGAGCGATGGCCCGACCTCTGAGGCGCCCTCCTCCGCTCTCGGCGGAGGAGATCCAGGCGCGCGTGCTTCACCGCGACGGCCTGATCCTGGTCATCGACAAGCCGGCCGGGCTTGCGGTCCATGCCGGCCCGAGCGGGGCACCCAATCTCGAGGAATGCTTCGACGCCTTGCGCTATGGCCTGCCCCGCCCTCCGGCTCTCGCCCATCGGCTCGACGCCGATACGTCGGGCGTTCTGGTGCTCGGCCGGCATCCTAAGGCGTTGAGCAAGCTCGGCCGCATCTTCGCCAGCCGCGATACCGAGAAGACCTATTGGGCGATCGTCGAAGGCGCGCCCCCGGCCGACGAAGGCGTGTTCGACTGGAAGCTGCTCAAGGTCAACACTCGGACCGGCTGGTCGGTGAAGGTCTCCGACAAGGGTCAAACGGCGGTGACGCGCTACCGCGTACGGGGTCGCGCGCCCGGCATGACCTGGCTCGAGCTGAAACCCGAGACGGGCCGCACCCACCAGTTGCGCGTGCATTGCGCGCACGCCGGGTGCCCGATCATTGCCGACAGGCTTTATGGCAAGGCCGGCCCGGGCCAGCAGCTGCACTTGCAGGCCCACGCCATCGTGCTGCCTCTCTCTAAGAACAAGCCGGCGGTCCGGGTCGAGGCGCCGCCGCCCGCGCACATGCTCGAGGCGCTTAGCGCCTGTGGTTACACGTAGGGGCCCCCGCGACCTCCGGAAACTCGGGAAGCTAGGGCACCCCTTGGGTGAGACAGGCGTTCCGGGCCGTCGACCCCTCTATTCGCGCGAACGGACCCAGATTCGTAGCGGATCGCCGATCTCGAATCCCGCCTTGCCAGCAGCTTTCAGATCGTCGTCGGATTCGTAGCCGACCAGCGGCATGCCCGGGAATTCGCGGGCGGCGACGGCCGCCAGATCACGCCAGACCGCGACCTCGTCGGTAGCGTCCGCCACCACGTTCGACAGTCCCACCACCGTTTCGGTCCGGTAGAACGTGCCGCCGG
>CAZHQA010000158.1:0-12167 GCA_964533955.1 uncultured Reyranella sp.
GCGACTTGTTGGGAATGCGGATGTACTCGGTGATGGAAGGCAGGATCGAATCGTCCCAGAAGGTCTCGATGAAACGCTGCGAAGCCGTGCTGTCCATGGCGTCCATCACCGTACCTTGAGCACCAGCTTGCCCTTGAGATGGCGCGCCGCGCTGACCCGCAGCGCATCGGCCGCCCTTGCCAGGTCGAACAGGGTCACGACCGGCGCCCGAACGGCACCCAACCGGCGCAGCTCGAGGATGCGCTCGAGATGTGGCCGGTCGCGCCCGACGGCAGGCCGCAGCGCCGTCACGTCGCTGCGGTCCGGCTTGGGCGCCTGAGCCCCCGAGGCGATGAAGGCTGCCCGTCCGCCCGGCCGCAGAACGGCAAAGGAACGCATCGCCACGTCGCCACCGACGGTGTCGAAGACGGCGTCGCAATCGTGCACGGCCTTGGTGAAGTCGGTGGTGTTGTAGTCGATGACCTCGTCCGCACCGAGCCCGCGCAGGTAGTCGGCGTTTGCCTTGCTGGCCGTGGTGACGACCCGCGCGCCGATATGCTTGGCCACCTGGATGGCGAAGCTTGCCACGCCGCCCGCGCCGCCCTGGACCAGGATCGTCTCGCCGGCTTTCAGCTTCAGCGAATCCTCTACCGCGCAGAGGGCGGTCAAGCCGGTGAGAGCGAGCGCCGCCGCCTCGACATGCGACATCGCCGGCGGCTTCTTGGCGACGATCGCCGCGCCGACGGCAAGCTTCTCCGTATAGGTTCCATCGCGCCCGCCCTCGAGCACGCCGAAGACCTCTTCGCCGACCCGCAGGTCGTGCACGCCCGTCCCGAGAGCGCTGACCACGCCGGAGAAATCGCGTCCCAGGATCAGGGGAAACTTCGGATTGCTGTACTCGCCGGCACAGACCTTCCAGTCGGCCGCATTGATGCTGGCGGCGTGAACATCGACGATGATCTGGCCGGGGCCGGCCGTCGGGTCGACCAGGTCGCCGTAGGTCAGGACCTCCGGTCCACCGAACTTCTGGATGTAGGCAGCCTTCATAGCGTGCGTTCCTCGTCGTGCGTCGTGGCGACAATCTCGTGCGTCTGGCGGATCATAGCCGAAAATCCTTCGCATACGGTTTCGTACGTCGGCACCTGAGCTGGCTGTCGCGCGTTATTGCCAGGCATGCGTGCGATCCCCCTCCGCCCTGTCTTGTCGCTGGCCGCGGTCCTGGTGGCCGGACTGACAATCGATCCTGCGGCCAGGTCGCAGTCGGTCAGTTGGCCGGACGGCGATCTCGGCAGGCATGGCGATGGCCACGCCCAGTTGCATCACCTCTACAGGAACTG
Source organism: uncultured Reyranella sp. (assembly GCA_964533955.1). Lineage (GTDB taxonomy): Bacteria > Pseudomonadota > Alphaproteobacteria > Reyranellales > Reyranellaceae > Reyranella. The sequence continues at coordinate 1,317 of CAZHQA010000158.1, forward strand.
GCATGCGCCGACCAATCCGTCCCTGAGCTGCTGCAACGATGGGGATTGCCGGCCGACCAGGGCCAAGCAGGATGAACGGGGAAACTGGCTGGCCTGGAATGGTCACAAATGGCTGGAGGTGCCGCAACGGGCGCTCTTGCCGTCGGACATCGCCGGCGACGGTCGCTCGCATCTCTGCGAGCGACAGGAATTCATCTATTGCTTCACGCCGGCCGAGCCGAAGATGTGAGCCGGACACGACGCGATGATTGAATCCATCAAGCGCGCGACTGATGGCTGCCCTGGCCGCGCAAAAGCGAGATCGTGCCGGCGGCCGTGGCCAGGCAGATCAGCAATATGACGACGTTGCGACTCGCCGCCACCAGCGTCGGCGCGTCGACATCGAGGGTGCTCTCCCGGGCACTGCCCAGGCTGAAGGCGAGCAGGGTCGATGCTCCGGCAATGCCCGCGCTGATGCCGATGTAACGTGCGATGTTCAGAACGCTGCCGGCCTCGCCGGTCATCTCCGGCGATGCAGCCGCCATGATGGCGCTGCTGTTGGGCGAGATGAACAAGCCTTGTCCGGCCCCGAACACCGCCAGGCCCAGCATGACGAAGGGCAGGTTGTCGCGCGAGCCGTCGAGGAAGACGTAGAACAGGGCAAGGCCCGCGATGCACACCAGCATGCCGCCGCTGGCCGGCATGCGTGCGCCGAACCGATCATAGAGAGCACCGCCCACCGGGGCCATCAAACCCAGGGTCACCGGCAGGAGCGATAGCCGAAGCCCCGCCGACAGTTCGGAGACGTGGTACAGGCGCTCGAGCGCGAAGGGGATGACGAAGAACACTCCGAAGAGCGCTGCGTAGGAAAGAAAATTCGCGGCGTTGCCGAGCAGGAAAGAGGGCGTGCCGAGCAGCTTGAGGTCGAGCAGCGGCGGGGCCGCGCGGTGCTCGGTGCGGATGAACAGCACGAGGCACGCCGCGCCCATCACCAGGCAGCCGATCAGCGCGGGCGACGTCGGACCCCAGGCATGGGCCTCGTTCAGGGCCGCCACGAGCGCCGTCAACGCCGGTGCGATCAGGACCGCACCCCGCCAATCGAAGCCTCCCGGATCGGAAACCGGCCGGCTTCGCGGAATGATGAACCAGCCCAGGATCACCGCGGTGAGCCCGACTGGGACGTTGACCCAGAAGGCCCATCGCCAGCCCAGCGTATCCAGCAGCAGGCCGCCGATGGCGGGTCCGGCGCCCAGCCCGACCGCCTGCGCAGCCGATTGCAGCCCGAGGCCGCGGCCGCGCTCCTCGGCGCTGGTCGCCATGACGATGATTGCCGTGCTGTTCGACGTGACCAGGGCCGCGCCCACGGCTTGGGCGATCCGGCAGGCGATCAGCGTTGCGAGATCGGGCGCGAAGCCGCACAGGCCCGAACCCAGAATGAATATCAGGAAGCCGGCGAGGTAGAGCAACTTGCGGCCGAACATGTCGGCCAGCCGGCCGAAGATCGGCATGAAGGACGCCATCGTCAGCAAGTAGGCAACGGCGACCCAGCTGACGTTTGCGAGCGGCGCGGCAAAGTCGCGCTCCAATCTGGGCAGCAGGACCTGCGTCATGCTGGCGTCGATCTGGCTCATGCACGATCCCACGCACACCGTCCCCACGACGAACCAGCGGTACGAGGCCAGCCGCTCGATGGCTCGCGCCGGCGGCGGTTCACGTCCCTCGAAGACGGCCGCACGCACGGCTTCGAGGGAGAAGGGTTCCGGTGGAGAGTCGATCGCCGCAGTCTTCCGTCGTTCAGCCAAGGGGCCTCCGGTGCGTCAAATCCGGCAAGGACGTGCGGACTGTCCAAACGTATCGGACGCCGCGACCCGATGTCTACCGCATGCCGTGCCGCCGAACCTCGATGCGGGCGATCTTCATCACGCGGCTTTGCGCACCGCTCGCGCCACCTCGCCCCAGCGATCGAGGCTCTTCTGGTCGACTTCGCGCCAGTGCGAAGCGAGGTAGATGACCAGCCGCGAGGCGACTCCCCTATAGCGCTCGATCATCCGGTCGGCGACGTCATCCCAACGCGCGACGACGGCAAACTGGTTCAGGATCTCCTCGGTGATCAGCGCTTCGCTGCGGGCCTGGTCGCCCGTCTTCAGGCAGTCGCGCAACTGGTCGCGCAGGCCGGTATGGCCGAGATCGTCGAACTGGAAGGCGTAGTTCGGCGTCGCGCCATAGAAGGCGAGGGTGGTCTTGGCCTCCTTGATCGGCAGGGCCTGCTCCTCGGGCGTGTCGCCCGCAGCGACGATGACGGGAATGATTTTTTCGATCTTCGACGCGTCGCGTCCGGCCCGCGCCGCGCCTTCGGCGAGGCCGGGCAGCAGGCGGTTCTGGATGTAGTGCATCGAGTGCATCGGATGGACGTGAATGCCGTCCGCGACTTCGCCTGCCACGCGGGTCATGATCGGGCCGACCGCGGAGATGTCGACCTTCACGTCCTCATAGTCATGGCGTGACGGGGTCCACTGCTCCGTCAGCAGGCTGAGCTTGTAGTAGCGGCCGTCATGCTGCAGCGGCGCCTCGCGGCGAAAGGCCGACAGGCAGGCTTTCACGGCCTGCACGTAGTCCTTCATCTGCGCTGCCGGCTTGTCGAACTGGCTCGCGTATCGCCTGACGATATGGGCCTTCACCTGACTGCCCAGGCCGAGGCGAAACCTGCCTTTGGTGTTTTGCGCCAGTTCCCAGGCGATCTCGGCCGTGATCATCGGACTGCGCGGGAAGGCCAGCGCGATACCGGTCGAAAAATGCAGCGATGGCGCAGCCAGCGATGCCGCGGCGATGTTCATCCACGGCACCTGGTGGCCTTCGGTGAACAGCATGCCCGAGAAACCGGCCGCCTCGACCCGGCGAGCCAGGCTGGCCACGTTGTCCCAGGTGGTGGCGCGCGTCATGACGTCGAATTCCATGTCGTCTTCCTGTGCGGTTCCTCTGCCGTCGCGGCCTTGCCATGGCCGCAACAGGTGGGTCAAGTTTGCCCCCCGAGGAGCGCGCCCACCATGCCGACCGCCGATAAATCCTATGACTACATCGTTGTCGGCGCGGGCTCGGCCGGCGCCACCATCGCCAGCCGCCTGACCGAGAGCGGCGCCTACCGCGTGCTGCTGCTCGAGGCCGGCACCGAGGGCTCCAACTACTTCTGGTCGCGCGTGCCCGTCGGCGTCTCCAAGATGATCGACATGCCGGCGGTGAACTGGTGCTTCTCGTCGGAGCCGGATCAGGGATCGGGCGGCCGGCGCATCGAGGTGCCGCGCGGCAAGATGCTGGGCGGCTCGAGCTCGATCAACGGCATGGTCTATATCCGCGGCCAGGCGCAGGACTACGATCACTGGGCGCAGCTCGGCAACCGCGGCTGGAGCTGGCAGGACGTGTTGCCGGTCTACAAGCGCATGGAGCGCTACGACGGCGGAAGCGATGACCTGCGCGGCCGCAACGGGCCGCTGCGCGTGACCGACACGCCGCGCCACAAGATCCCGCTGCTCGAGAAGATGATCGAGGCCGCCAACAAGATCGGCCTGCCCTTCAATTCCGACCTGAACGGGGTGTCGCAGGAAGGGATCGGCATGTCGCAAGTGACGATCGCCAAAGGGCGGCGACAGAGCACGGCCTACTGCTACCTCGATCCGGCGCGCTCGCGCGCAAACCTCGCGATCGAGAAGGGGGCCCTGGCGGAGACGCTGGTGCTCGAAGGCAGGCGCTGCGTCGGCGTGCGCTACTCGCTGGGCAGCCACAAGCGCGAGGCGCGGGCGACGCGCGAGGTCATCGTCTGTACGGGCTCGATCAACTCACCGAAGCTGCTCGAGCTTTCCGGCATCGGACAGGGAGAGCTCCTGCGTTCCTTCGGCATCACGCCCGTGCACGAGCTCAAGGGCGTCGGCGAGAACCTGCGCGATCACTATTCGCCGCGCGTGAAGTTCGAGATCACGGCGCCCAACTTCACCTTCAACGACAATGCCCGGGGCTGGCGGCTGGCGCGCGAGGCGTTGAAATATGCGCTGTGGGGCGAGGGCTTCCTGGCCACGACGTCGGTGCCGATCCGCATGTACTTCCGCACGCGGCCCGGGCTCGAGACGCCGGACGCCACCGTGTCGATCCTGCCGTTCCTCTACGAGCGGGTGGGGCATGAGCGCCGCATCTCGCGCCAGCGCGGCATTACCATGAACATCAATGTGCTGCGTTCGGAGAGCATCGGCTCGATCCACATCAAGTCGGCCGATCCGTCCGAGCAGCCGGCGATCCGCTTCAATTTCCTGTCCGCACAGCATGACCGCGACGGACTGCTCGCCGCCATCCGCAAGGGCCGCGAGCTGATGGCAGCCTCGCCGCTCAAGGAGATCACCGGCAAGGAGATCGCACCGGGCGCGCACCTCACGACCGACGAGGAGCTGCTCGAGTGGGTGCGCCACAACGCCGAGACGACCTACCATCCGGTCGGCACGTGCAAGATGGGCATCGATCCGATGGCCGTCGTCGACCCCGAGCTCCGGGTTCACGGGATCTCCGGGCTGCGCGTCGCCGATGCCTCGGTCATGCCGACACTGACCAGCGGCAACACCAACGCGCCCTGCATCATGATCGGCGAGAAATGCGCCCAGATGGTGCTCGCCACCGCGAGCGCGGGCGAGCGCAAGGCCGCGGCTTAGGACACTTTCACTCAAGGAGGAGAGAGCGATGTCATTCTACAGAGGCATGACCTGCGAGAACGTGACACTCAAGGGTGACAAGGGCACGCCGATCACTGCCTACGTCGCCAAGCCCGAGGGCTCGGGCAAACTTCCCGGCGTCGTGCTGATCCACCATCTGCCGGGCTGGAGCGAGTTCTACATCGAGACCACCCGGCGGTTCGCCCATCACGGCTATCTCGCGATCTGCGCCAACCTTTACCAGCGCGAGCAGGGCGGCGGCAGCGACGCCAATCCCGACGACGTCGCCGCCAAGGTGCGGGCCGACGGCGGGATCGCCGATTCCCAGATGGTCGGCGACACCGCCGCTGCCGTGGCGTGGATGCGCGCGCATGCCAGCAACAATGGCAAGGTCGGATTGTTCGGCTCCTGCTCGGGCGGCCGGCACGCCTTCATCTACGCCTGCCAGAAGAAGGACGTCGACGCCTGTGTCGACCTTTGGGGCGGCCGCGTGGTGATGGGCAAGGAGGAGCTCAACGCCAAGACGCCGGTGGCGCCGATCGACATGACCAAGGACCTGCAATGCCCGCTGCTCGGCCTGTTCGGCAACGAGGATCGCGCGCCCAGCCCCGAGCAGGTCAACCAGCACGAGGCCGAGCTCAAGAAGCTCGGCAAGAACTACGAGTTCCACCGCTACGACGGCGCCGGGCACGGCTTCTTCTACTGGCACCGGCCGCTCTATCGGGTCGATCAGGCGATGGACGGCTGGAGCAAGGTGTTCGGATTCTTCGGCAAGCATCTGAAGTAGGAGGCCCCGACCCATGTGCACGTCCATCATCGAGATCGCCCGCGCCGAGGGCATGGCAAAGCGCGGCGACGAATGGTTCTCGCTCACGCAGGCCGTGGTGGCCTACGACCATGCGCGCCATGCACTGCTGGGCGACGTCATCACGCTCGACTTCATGAACACCACGCTCGATGCCGGCGCTCGCGCCGGCGTCGAGATCACGCTCGAATCGGCCAAGGCGTTGCGTGCTGCGCTCGATCGCGCGATCGCCGCCGCCGAATACGAGGAAGCGGAGGTGCGCGGCAAGGGCGCTCCGCTCAGCCTCGTACGGGCGGCATGACGAAGTCCCGCCAGGGAGGACGTCAGGCGCCGCGCAGCAGCGCGGGATCGAGCGTTGCCAGGCGGCCGGGCGCGAAAGGCGCGAGATCGACCCGGGTCGAGCTGCCGTCCAGGATCAGCTCGGCCATCGCCTCGCCGGTCGCGGGCGCATTCAGCATGCCCCAGACGCTGTGGCCGGTCGCCACGTAGGCGCCGGCGACGCCCGGTATGCGGCCGATCAGCGGCAGGCCATCCTCGGTGACCGGCCGGAAGCACGCCTGGCGCGCCACGATCGGTGCCGACGCCAGGACCGGCGAGATGGTGCGGCACAGTGCTTCCAGCCGCTTGTGAGCGCCCTTGTCGGGAGCGACGCCGGCAGGATCGACCGGCAGCGGCCCGGTGCTCGAGACCGCGCACACCCAGGTCGTGCCGTCGGTGCGCGCAAACAGCTCGGGGCTGAGAACCTCGCCGCTCGCTTCCTCGTACTCGAGGAACAGCGCCTCGGCGGGCAGCGCGTCGCCGGTCTCGAAGATCAGGCTGTGCCCCTTGAAGCCGTACACGGCGGGCAACGGCAGCCAGCGCGTTGCCAGGATCGACCACGGGCCCATGGCAATGACGACCGCGTCGCCTTCGACGGTCTCGCCATTGTCGAGCACGACGCCGCGGACCGCCTTGCTCGCGCCGCGGACCAGCTCGACCACCGCGGCCTGCCGGAGCTCCGCGCCGAGGGCCTGGGCGGCGCGCACCAGGCCCGTGGTGAAGGCGCGCGGCTCGACCAGCGCCGTCGTCTGGGTCGAGCCGAGTTGGCCGGTCAGCGCGACCCGGCTGGACAACCACGGCCGGGGGCTCGCGCCGCGCAGCCGGCCGCTCTCCGCGGCGTGGCCGGCATAGGTGTCCAGTCGCCGGTAGCCCCACGGATTGCCGAGCTCATCGGCAAGCCCGGCGTGCAGGTCGAAGCTGCGGCGCGCCAGCCGGTCGAGCGCGCTGCCGCGGCACCAGTCGCGCGCCAGGAAGCCGCCCGATTTGCCGGAGGCCGATCCCGCGACGGCATGGCGCTCGACCACGATCGGTAGGGCACCGCGCCGGGCGAGAAAATAGGCGATGGCGGCGCCGATCGCGCCGCCGCCGCAGATGACGATGCGCATTCCGTCAGTGCAGGCCGTAGAAGCCCATCGCACCGCCCGCCATGACCTTGTGCTGGCTCTCGGGCGACAGGCCCTTCATGCGCTCGCGCAGCATCTCCGGGGCGCCCGGGAAGAAGCCGTCGCGATGCGGGTAGTCGGTCGCCCACAGGATCTTGTGCGCGCCGATATAGTCGGCGAGGGAGGCGATCGAGCCCTCGACCGGCTCGAACGAGATCCAGCAGTTGCGGCGGAAGATGTCGCTCGGCCGCATCGTCAGGCCGGAATCGTTGAAGCCCTTGTCGTCGAAGTGGCGGTCCATGCGGTCGAGCCAGGGCGCGATCCAGCCGCCACCCGATTCGAGGAAGCCCACCCTCAACTTGGGGTGGCGCTCGCACACGCCGCTCCAGATCATGCTCATGGCGGCCAGCATCATCTCCATGGTGTGAGAGATGATGTGCTGGGCGCCGCGCCCATCGAAGCGGTCGACGCCGACCGTCGGCATGCCGCTGTTGCCGCCCTCGTGCAGGCCGATCGAGAAATCGAGCGCCTCGGCCTCGCGCCAGAACGGCTCGTACTGCAGATCGTGCAGCTTGCGGTCGTTGTAGGGGTTGGGGCGCAGGAAGCCGCCGCGGAAGCCCAATTCCCTGCGGGCAAAGCGCATCTCCTCGATCGCCGCCTCGACCGACTGCAGGGGCAGCATGGCGATACCGAACAGCCGGTCGGGATAGGGCTTGCAGTAGTCGGCGAGCCAGCGGTTGTAGGCGCGACACATCGCGGCAGCGAAGGCCGGGTCTCGGATCGAGCCGATGAACAGGCCAAGGCTGGGGTAGAGGAAGGCGGCGTCGATGCCGTCCAGATCCATGTCCGGGATGCGCGCATGCGGATCGAAGCCGCCCTTGCGGCCGTCGTTGTAGTCCATGCCGTCGGCCACGACCGTGCCCTGGCGCGCGCCGACCGCGCCGATGCCGCCGAATCCCGCCTGGCTGCCGAGGAGCTTCTCCTCGAGCAACAGCTTCTGGATGCCCTTGCCGTCCTTGACGAGCTTCGGCGCGCGCTCGCGATACTTGGGGTCGAGATAGTCACCCCACAGCGTGAAGGGTTCGAGGATATGTCCGTCGGCATCGATGACGTTGTAGCTGCGGCTCATGGGGTGCTGCTCCTCCTGCAGGCGCGCGGCGATCCGGCCCGTTGGTCGCGGCGCTGATTTCGCTCGATGCTACACCCGCTGCACGAAGCTTCGAAGGGCTGACCTATCTCGCCGTTGACAGGCAAGGGGACGAGTGCGTCAATGTCTCGTCTAACACCTGCCAGGGAGGTTTAGATGGTTCCACCGGATCACCGTGCCGCAATGATTGCCGACGCAATCTTTCGGGCGGCGGCATAGCGGCAACACACGATCGACACGCCGGGGCGGCCATCGCGGGTCGCAGCAGTCAGGCAAGGCCCCACTTCTGGCCGCCCCCGACGTGATCTCCTCGACTCGATCAGGCGCACGCCCATCGACAGTTCAGCGCGCCGCGAGGTTGGTGACGGCGCCGCCCGTCGCCGTGCGGCCGCCATCGACCACGAATTGTCCGCCGGTGGTGTTGGCGGCGAGGTCCGAGCACAGAAACAGCACCATATTGGCGATCTCCTCGGGCGTGGTGTAGCGGCCAGTGGGCTGCGCCGCCTGGTAGCGCGCGCTGATCGACTTGGCGTCGCCGGGCGAGATCTGCTCCTCGAGTGCGTGAATCATGCGGGTGTCGACCGGACCGGGGCAGACCGCGTTGACGCGGATGCCCTGGCGCGCGACCTCGCCCGCCGCCGTCTTGGTGAGGCCGATGACCGCGTGCTTGGAGGCGACATAGGCCGGCATGCCCGGAGTCGCCACCAGGCCGGCCACCGAGGCCGTATTGACCACGGCGCCGCTCTTCTGGCGGATCATGTGCGGCAGCACGTGGCGCAGGCCGAGGAACACGCCCTTGACGTTCACGCCGAGCACGGCATCGAACACCGCCTCGTCGTATTCTGCCGTCGGGGCGAGCTTGCCCTCGATGCCGGCATTGTTGAAGAAGCAGTCGATGCGGCCATGCTTGTCGATTGCGGCCTTCACATAGGCCTTCACGTCGTCGGATTTGGTGACGTCGGCCGTCACGGCCAGCGCCTCGCCGCCATTCTGGCGGATGATGCCGGCGGTGGCCTCGGCCGCGGCCCCGTCACGGTCGACGACCACGACCTTGGCGCCGTGGCGGGCAAACGCGGCCGCCGCTGCACGGCCGATGCCGTTGCCGCCGCCGGTGATGAGCGCGACCTTGCCGGTGAAATCCATGATGATCCTCCCCTTCATGCGGCTGTTGTTCAGCGCCCGCCGGTGACGTTGAGCGTCGTGCCGGTGACGTAACTCGCTTCGTCCGAGGCAAGATACAGCACCGCGTCGGCGATCTCGCGCGGTTTGCCGATGCGCCGCATCGGCGTGAACTTGTACGGGCTGAAGTCGCTGTCGCGCATCTCCTCGAAGACTCCGGCCGTGCGCTCGGTGTCGATCGGCCCGGGCGCCACCGCGTTGATGCGGATGCCGTGCTCGGCCAGCTCGAAGGCGGCGTCGCGGATGAAGCCATGGATGCCGGCCTTGGCGGCCGAGTAGGCGGCGCCGCCGGAATGATGCGCCGTCCAGGGCGTGCCCTCGCGTGCGCCCGAGGACATGCAGACGATGGCGCCGGCGCGCCGCTTCATCATCAGCCGTGCGGCCGCGCGCGTGCACAGGAAGGCCGAACGCAGGTTGAGCCTGATGGTGAAGTCCCAGTCGGCCGCACTCATGTCCCAGAGCTTGGCGTTGCGCGCGCCGCCGACATTGTTGACCAGCACGTCGAGGCGTCCGTGGTCGCTCGCGATCTGGGCAAACGCCTTGTCGACGGCGGCCTCGTCCGTGACGTCGATCGCCACGGCCCGCGCCGCCTTGCCCGACTCGGCCGCGGTGCGCTGGAGGCGCTCGGAGTCGACGTCGAGCAATACCAGCGTCGCGGCTTCCTCGGCGAAGCGACCGGCGATCGCCGCACCGATGCCCTGCGCCGCGCCGGTGACGACCACGACCTTGTTCTGCATACGAGCCATGAAACCTCTCCCTTCGGCCCGAGGGTATTCGGTTCTAGGTCGGGGGGCCATTTGAGGTTACAAGGCGATGACAGATCGGGGAGCTGCGTTGGTTGATTCGCCTGTAACGATCGCCTCGCAGGGTGCCAAGCCTCGCGTCGACGGCCGTCGTTTGCGCAGCGAACGGACGCGGCAGAACATCATCGAAGCCTACCTCGAGCTGCTGCGCCGCCATCCGCAAATTCCGACATCGGCACAGATTGCCCGCCAGGCGGGCATCGCCGTGCGCTCGGTGTTCGAGCGCTTTTCCGATCTTGCCGCCCTGACGCTCGCCACCGCCGACTACGCCATCGCGGTCGGCCAGGCGGAGGCCGCGCCGCGTGATGTCGATGGCGACCGGTCGACCCGCATCCGCTCGCATGTCGGCACGAGGGCCATCGCCTGCGAACGGTGGCTGCCGTTGTGGCGTGTCATGATCGTCACCCAGCAGCAGGTCGAGGAACTGCGTCAGCGCGTGGTACTGGCGCGCTACGGCAACATCGCGCGCATGCGGTTGATGTACGGTCCCGAGTTCGCCGTCCTGGCCGAACCGGAGCGCGAACAGCTGTTGGTCGCAATGGCCACCCTGGTCAGCTTCGAAAGCTGGGACCAGATGCGGGAATGCTACGGCCTGTCATCGGACGACGCCCAAGCCGTCTGGCGAACCGCCATAGACCGCATGCTGCCTCCGACGCCGGCCGATCCGGTCCGCGGCTAGGGCGGACGGCGTTATTTCAAAACTTCCGCACGGTGGGTGGCAAAACTCACAGACGGGATCTGTGGGCGGAGCTACATAGGCCACGACAGCAGATCGCCCGGCGCACATCACGCCGGCCGATACGGTCCGCGGTCGCGAGATCGGGGGCCG
>CAZHQA010000159.1:0-5012 GCA_964533955.1 uncultured Reyranella sp.
GGCGGCGGCATCAAGCAGATCAAGGCCAAGACCGTGACCTTCGGCGCTTCCGACGCGCCGCTGCCGGGCAAGGAGCTCGACGAGTCCGGTCTGGTGCAATTTCCGATGGTCATGGGCGGCATCGTACCGGTCGTCAATCTCGACGGCATCAAGCCGGGCGACCTCGTGATCGACGGACCGACGCTCGCCAAGATCTATCTCGGCGAGATCAAGAAGTGGGACGACCCCGCCATCGCCAAGCTCAATTCCGGCGTCAAGCTGCCGTCGAGCGCGATCGCCCTGGTCCATCGTTCTGACGGCTCGGGCACGACCTACAACTTCTCCTACTACCTGTCGGACGTCAGCCCCGACTGGAAGTCGAAGGTCGGCACCAACACCGCCGTGCAATGGCCGGCCGGGATCGGCGCCAAAGGCAATGAAGGCGTCGCTCAGAACGTCGGCAATACCAAGGGCTCGATCGGGTACGTCGAATACGCTTACGCCAAGCAGAACAAGCTCACCTTCACCAGGATGGTGAACAAGGCGGGCAAGACCGTCGCGCCCACCGCCGAGGCGTTCCAGGCGGCGGCGGCCAATGCCGACTGGAAGAGCCAGCCGGGTTACGGCGTGATCCTGGCCAACCAGCCGGGCGATGCCTCCTGGCCGATGACGGCGGCGACCTGGATCCTGCTCTACAAGTCTCCGGCCGATCCGGTAGCGACGGGCGAAGCACTGAAGTTCTTCTCCTGGTCGTACGCCAAGGGAGCCGACATGGCCAAGGACCTCGACTACGTGCCGATGCCGGCAAAGGTCGTGGGCGACATCCAGAAGATGTGGTCGACCGACATCAAGGACGCGAGCGGCAAGCCGCTGTTCGGCATGACGCACTGATCGCATGAATGCGGGGTTCCCGGCGATCGGCCGGGAACCCCTTTTTCAGGACGCGAGGGGGCTTAGAGTGTCCGAAGTGACCTTGAACGACAGTGCCTTGCGGGGCGCCGAAGCTCGATCGCGCGCTGCCGTGTTGAAGCGCCTGCGTGTCAGCGACCTGGCCTTTCGTGGCCTGACGCGTGGCGCCGCGCTCATGGTGCTGGCGTTGCTGAGCGGTGTCATTCTCGCGCTGGTCATCGGTTCGGTGCCGGCGCTCAAGGCTTTCGGATTCGGCTTCATCACGAGCGAAGTCTGGAATCCGGTGACGGAGCAGTTCGGCGCGCTGGCGCCGATCTACGGCACCCTGGTGACCTCGATCATCGCCATGGTGATCGCCGTACCTGTCGGACTGTTGATCGCCTTCTTCCTGACCGAGCTCTGCCCGATGTGGCTGCGCCGGCCGATCGCCATCGCCATCGAGCTGTTGGCCGGCATCCCGAGCATCATCTACGGCATCTGGGGCCTGTTCGTCTTCGCGCCGTTCCTGCAGAAGTACGTGCAGCCCGCCTTGATCGACACGTTCGACGGCGTGCCAGTCCTGTCGTCGCTGTTCGAAGGCCCGCCCTACGGCATCGGCATGCTGACTGCAGGCTTCATCCTGGCCATCATGGTGCTGCCCTTCATCACCGCGATCTCGCGCGACGTGTTCGACGCCGTGCCGCCCGTGCTGAAGGAGGCGACCTACGGGTTGGGCTGCACCACCTGGGAAGTCTTCAAGCACGTCATCCTGCCCTACACGCGGGTCGGCGTGCTCGGCGGCGTCATGCTGGGGCTCGGCCGCGCCCTCGGCGAGACCATGGCGGTGACCTTCGTGATCGGCAACGCGCACAAGGTATCGGCCTCGATCCTGGCGCCCGGCACCACCATCTCGGCCTCGATCGCCAACGAATTCACCGAAGCGGTCGGCGACCTCTATACCTCCTCGCTGATCGCCCTCGGCCTGATCCTGTTCGTCATCACCTTCATCGTGCTGGCCATCGCGCGCTACATGCTGCTGCGCATCCAGAAGCGGGCGGGCTGACGCCATGGCCATCGCCGCAAGAAATGCCCTTTACCTGCGCCGCCGTTTGCGCAACACCATCGCCAGGGCGCTCGCCTTCGCCGCGACGGCGTTCGGCCTGGGCTGGCTGGTCCTGATCCTCGGCGTGCTGATCTTCGAGGGGATCGGCGGCCTGTCGCTCGCGGTCTTCACCGAGAATACGCCGCCGCCCGGCGCGGCCGGCGGCCTGCTCAATGCCATCATGGGCAGCATCGTGATGACGGTCCTGGCGATCGTCATCGGCACGCCGATCGGCGTCCTGGCCGGCACCTACATGGCCGAGTACGGCCGGCACGACAAGCTCGCCAGCGTCGTGCGCTTCATCAACGACATCCTGCTCAGTGCCCCCTCGATCGTGATCGGCCTGTTCATCTACGAGGTCCTGGTGGCGCCGATGGGTCACTTTTCCGGCTATGCCGGCTCCGTGGCTCTCGCCGTCATCGTGATCCCGGTCGTGGTGCGCACCACCGAGGACATGCTGACCCTCGTGCCCGATACGCTGCGCGAGGCGGCGGCCTCGATCGGCCTGCCGCGCGCCCACATGATCGTGCGCATCGCCTACCGTGCGGCGCGGGCCGGCATCGTCACCGGCATCCTGCTCGCCATCGCCCGCATCAGCGGCGAGACAGCGCCGCTGCTGTTCACGGCGCTCAACAACCAGTTCTTCAGCCTCGACATGAACGCGCCTGTGCCCAGCCTGCCGGTGGTCATCTTCCAGTTCGCGCTGTCGCCCTACGAGGAATGGCAGAAGCTCGCCTGGACGGGCGCGCTCTTGATCACCGTCACTGTGCTGGCGCTCTCCATCATCGCCCGCTCCCTCACCGCGAGAAAGTCATGAACGACGTCACGACACGGGCCACTGTCGCCACGCCCAAGGTTACCCATGCCGGCGTCAGCACGGTCGGCCTGGCCGAAAAGGTCTCGATCCGAAATCTCGAGTTCTTCTATGGCGACAGCCGGGCACTGAAGGGCATCAGCCTGCCGCTTTATGCCAACAAGGCCACTGCTTTCATCGGTCCGTCGGGCTGCGGCAAGTCCACCCTGCTGCGGGTGCTCAACCGGATGTACGACCTCTATCCCGGCCAGCGCGCCACGGGCCAGGTGCTGTTCGACGGCGACAACCTTCTCGATGCCGGCCAGGACATCAATCTCCTGCGCGCTCGCATCGGCATGGTGTTCCAGAAGCCGACGCCCTTCCCGATGTCGATCTACGAGAACATCGCCTTCGGCATCCGGCTCTACGAGAAGCTGCCGCGCGCCGACGTCGACGCCCGTGTCGAGACCGCCCTGCGCCGCGCCGCGCTGTGGGACGAGGTGAAGGACAAGCTCAATGCCAACGGGCTCAGCCTCTCGGGCGGCCAGCAGCAGCGGCTCTGCATCGCCCGCACCGTGGCGGTCAAGCCTGAGGTCATTCTGTTCGACGAGCCCTGCTCGGCGCTCGATCCGATCTCGACCGCCAAGATCGAGGAGCTGATCGACGAGCTGAAGAAGGACTACACGATCGTCATCGTCACCCACAACATGCAGCAGGCCGCCCGCGTCTCGGATTTCACGGCCTTCATGTATCTCGGCGAATTGATCGAGTTCGGCGTCACCGAGAAGATCTTCACGACCCCCAGTGACAAGCGGACGCAGGCCTACATCACCGGCCGGTTCGGCTGATCCGAAGGAACGAAAAAATGGCGAGCGACCATATCCTCAAGCGCTTCGACGAAGAGCTGGAACGGCTCAACGCCACGATCAACGAGATGGGCGGCCTGACCGAAAGCCAGTTCGCCAAGGCGCTGACCGCGGTGCGCGATCGCGACACCGCGACCGCCGAGGAAGTGATCGCCGACGACGCCCGGGTCGATGCGCTCGATGCGGCGGTGCAGGAGCAGACGGTCAAGCTCCTGGCGTTGCGCCAGCCGATGGCGGTCGACCTGCGCGTGGTGCTGTCGTCGATCAAGATCGCGGCGGCCCTCGAGCGGATCGCCGACTACGCCAAGAACACCGCCAAGCGGTCGATCGTGCTGGCCCAGGGCAGCCCGCCGCCGTCGGCCGTCTCCGGCATCGACCGTCTCGGTCGTCTGGTACGCACGGCGCTCAAGGATGTGCTCGACGCCTTCGCCGACGACGACGTCGCCAAGGCGCACTCGGTGTGGGAACGCGACGAGGAGATCGACCAGGTCTATACCGGCCTTTTCCGCGAACTGCTCACCTACATGATGGAAGATCCGCGGACGATCACTGCCTGCACGCACCTGCTGTTCATGGCCAAGAACATCGAGCGGGCAGGGGACCACGTCACCAACATCGCCGAGCTGGTGAGCTTCCGCTCGACCGGCCAGAACTTCGCCGAGGCCCGCCGCAAGGGCAGCGGCGCGCTCTACACCACGGATGCCGCGTCATGAACGTTGCCACGGCCCTCTCGCGGCGCGACAGCCAGAGCTCGGCGCTGAAGCCGCGCGTGCTGATCGTCGAGGACGAGACCGCACTGGTCGAGCTGCTGCGCTACAACCTCGAGCAGGCAGGCTTCCACGTCTCGGTCGCCTATGACGGCGAGGAGGCGCTCGCCTCGGTGCAGGACGACACGCCCGATCTCATCCTGCTCGACTGGATGCTGCCGCTGATGTCGGGGATCGAGGTTTGCCGGCAGCTGCGCCGCCAGACCGCCACCGCCAACCTGCCGATCATCATGCTGACGGCGCGCGGTGAGGAGGGCGATCGCGTGCGCGGCCTCGACGCCGGCGCCGACGACTACGTCTCCAAGCCGTTCTCGCCGACCGAGCTGGTGGCGCGTATCCGCGCCGTGCTGCGCCGCATCCGGCCCGCGCTGGCCGACGAGGCGCTTTCCTACGCCGACATCGTCATGGACCTGGTCGCCCACCGTGTGATCCGCGGCGGCAAGCCGGTGCATCTTGGCCCCACCGAGTTTCGCCTGCTGCGCCACTTCATGGAGCATCCCGGCCGTGTCTTCTCGCGCGAGCAGCTGCTCGACGCGGTGTGGGGCAAGGACGTTTATGTCGAGGCGCGCACGGTCGACGTGCATATCCGCAGGCTTCGCATCGCGCTCAATGGCGAC
>CAZHQA010000159.1:5112-12165 GCA_964533955.1 uncultured Reyranella sp.
ACCAAGCTTGCTCGTTCCCGGCCGGCAAATCCCACGCCCCGCTCCGGAACGAGTAGGTTCCCCCGGCACGGAGACACCCGTCGCCGATTACTTCCCCCTCCTTCCTCAGGAAGGAGGGGTTTCTTTTTCCGCGATCCGCCACAGCCAGAGCAGCAGCAGGAGCCCCGGGATGGCGAGCAGGGTGGTCAGCATCCAGAAGACGGTCCAGCCGGTGTGTGTCGCCAGCCACCCGCCGCCGGCCGACAGCGCGGTGCGGCCGAACGCCATCAGCGACGTCAGCAGCGCATACTGCGTGCCCGCCATGCCCTTGGTGCAGAGGCTCGACAGGTAGGCGATGAAGGCAACGCCGCCCAGTGCGCCGGTGAAGTTGTCGGCGCTGATCGCCAGCGTCAGGACCACGATGTCGTGCCCTGCCTCGGCCTGCCAGGAGAACAGCAGATTGGTAATCGCCTGCAGGATGCCGGCGATGAACAGCGACTTGAAGATCCCGTAGCGTGCCACCAGCACGCCGCCCGCCAGGCCGCCCAGGATCGTCGTGGCGACGCCGAAGCTCTTGGTGACGCCGAAGATCTCCGGTCCGCTGAAACCCATCTGCACGTAGAACGGCCGCGCCATGCTGCCGCCCAGCGCGTCGCCATACTTGTAGAGCAGGGCGAACAGCAGGATCACCACCCAGCCGCGATAGGCGACGAATTCGGCGAACGGTCGGACCACCGCCTCCTTGAGCCAGTTCGTCGCGGTCGACGGCGGCGGCAGCGACGATCGCGGCTCGTCGGCCAGGAATGTCGTGACGACGCCGACCAGGGCAAGGGCCGCGATCACGCTCAGCACCACCGGCCACGGCACGAACGACGGCAGCAGCAGCGCCAGCGCATCGACGATCCACAGCGCGATTCGATAGCCGAGCTGGGTCGTCGCCGCGCCCGCGCCCTGCTGATCGTCGTTCAGGATCTCGATGCGGTAGGCGTCGATTGCGATGTCTTGCGTGGCCGAGAAGAAGGCGACCAGCACGGCGGCGAAGGCGGTGAGCCAAGGGCCTTCGACCGGGTTGCTGAGCGCCAGCAGCAGGGTCGCGAGCAGGATGCCGATCTGCGTCAGCAGCATCCAGCTGCGCCGCCGGCCGAGCCACCGGTCGAGCCCCGGCAAGGGCATGCGGTCGACCAGTGGCGCCCACAGGAATTTCAGCGCATAGGGCAAGCCGACCAGGCCAAAGATGCCGATGGTGGTGAGGTCGACCTTCTCGGTCGCCATCCAGTAGGTCAGCACCGATCCCGACAGGAGGAACGGCATGCCGCTGGAGAAGCCCTGCGCCAGGATGACGAGCTGGCGGCGGTCGCGATAGACCTCGAGCGCCCTGCGCCAGCGCTGCAGGCCGGTCGAGGCCGCGGGCTGCCCGGCGGTCAAATCAGGTCCCTGAGCGCCTTCTCAGGTCGCGCGCCGACATGGGAGATCACCTCGGCGGCGGCAATGCCGCCCAGCCGTGCACACTCGCCGAGCGGCTTGCCGTGCGTCAGGCCGAACAGGAAGCCCGAGGCGTAGAGATCGCCCGCTCCGGTGGTGTCGACCACCCGGCCGACGGATGCCGCCGGCACGGCGTGGGTCTCGCCGCCCTTGACGATCACCGAGCCCTTCTCGCTGCGCGTCAGCGCGCAGATCTTGTTCTCGGCCCGTGCTGCGGCGAGCGCCTGGTCGAAGGAGTCGACTTGATAGAGCGATTTGATCTCGGCCTCGTTGGCGAACAGGATGTCGACCTTGTCGCGGATCAGGGCCCGGAACTCCTCGCGATAGCGGTCGACGCAGAACGAGTCCGACAGCGTGATCGAGACCTTGCGGCCGGCGGCGTGCGCGGCATCGAACGCCTTCAGCACCGCCTTCTTGGCCTCCGGCGGATCCCACAGGTAACCCTCGACATAGGTGACGTGTGCCGCCGCCACGCGATCAGCATCGATGTCGGCCGGTCCCAGCCGCGTGCACGCGCCGAGATAAGTGTTCATGGTGCGCTGTGCATCCGGCGTCACCACGATCAGGCAGCGCGCCGTCGCCGGGCCGTCGGTCGATTGGGCGGTGTCGAAAGTGACGCCGGTGGCGCGCAGGTCGTGGCCGAACACCGCGCCCAGCTGGTCGTTGCGCACCTTGCCGATATAGGCGCCCTTGCCGCCGAACGAGGCGACACCCGCCATGGTGTTGCCGCACGAGCCGCCCGAGATCTCGACCCCGGGGCCCATCGCGGCATAGAGCGCCTCGGCGCGGGCTTCGTCGATCAGGGTCATCGCGCCCTTGACCAGCGCGTGCTTGTGCAGAAAGGCATCATCGCCATGGCTGATGACGTCGACGATGGCGTTGCCGATTCCCAGCACGTCGAAGGCGGCGCTTGTCATGAAATCTCCAGTTAGAGCGTGAGCAGATGCATGCCGGGGCCGGTTTCCTCCAGAAGCGTCACGATCCCGGCGACCGTGAAGGGCACGTCGGTGCGCAGCTCGCTCTTGTCGATGTCGAGCGAGCGCAGCCCCATCTCGCACACGATGAAGCGCGCGCCAAGCTCGATGCAGGCCTGCAGCAGCGTTTCGAAATCGCCGACGCCGCGGCCGCGATTCTCGGCATCACGTTGCCAGTCGTCGAGCTTGGGGGGCGGGCCCATCAGGGCGCGCAGGCCGCCCATGGTGAAGAACAGCACGGCCTTCTGGTTGACCGCGACGGCCGCGCTGGCCAGCGCCAGCGCGTAATGCGCGCTTTCGTAGTCGCCGGAGCGAAGGATGACGGAAAGCCCCTCCCGGTCCGCCGCACTCATGCCGCGCCGCCCCTCATGAGCCGCATGTCGGGCAGTCGGGCCGCTTGGCTATCGTCATCTCCTCGAACGAGGCGTCGAGCGCATCGTAGGTGAGCATCCGCCCCGACAGCGAGCGGCCGATGCCCAGGATCTCCTTCACCACCTCGGTCGCCTGCAGGGCGCCCAGGGTGCCGGCGAGGGACCCCAGCACGCCCGCCTGCGCGCAGCTCGGCACGGCATCTTCCGACGGCGCGGCGGGAAAGAGGCAGCGCAGGCAGGGATGACCGGCGCCGCGCCAGGCCTTGTACGTCGAGATCTGGCCGTCGAAGCGCAGTATCGCGGCAGAAACCAGAATCTTCTTGAGACGATAGCAGACGTCGTTGACGAGATAGCGGGTGGCGAAGTTGTCGCTGCCGTCGGCCACGATCTCGTAGCCCGCAATGATCTGCTCGGCATTGTCGGCGGTCAGGCGCCTCGGGTGCATGACCACGCGCACCTCGGGGTTGATGTCGGAAAGTGCACGGCGCGCGCTTTCCACCTTGGCCATGCCGATATCGGCCGTCCGATGGATGATCTGGCGCTGCAGGTTGGAGAGATCGACCGTGTCGTCGTCGATCACGCCCAGCGTGCCGACGCCGGCTGCGGCAAGATATTGCAGCAGGGGCGCGCCAAGGCCCCCCGCGCCCACGACAAGCACGCGCGCGGCGATCAGCTGCGCCTGGCCGACGCCGCCGATCTCGGCCAGCACGATGTGACGTGCGTAACGTCTGATCTGCGCTTCCGTCATATCGGGAAGGGTCATGGTCCGCTTATAGCATGCTAAAGGGGATGGACTCGCCTCCGAGCGAACCCCTCAGCGGAGCGCGCCACTCCAGTGGCGCCTTTTTCCCTTGCACCCCAAAGGCGCGACTGGAGTTGCGCGTTCCCATGAGATGACCACAACAATAACGCGTCCCATCCTCACGCCGCTGCTGCTCGTCCTGCTGGCGCTTCTGTCGGCCTTCACGCCTCTCTCGATCGACATGTACCTGCCGGCGCTGCCGGTGATCGCCGTCGATCTCAACGGCACGGTGGGCGACATCCAGCTCACGCTGTCGTCCTTCATGATCGCCTTCGGCGTCGGGCAGATCTTCTACGGCCCGGCGGGCGACCGCTTCGGGCGACGGCCGGTGATCCTGATCGGGCTCGCCACCTATGTGCTGGCGAGCATCGGCTGCGCCTTCGCGGTCGTCGCCGGACACCTCGTGTTGCTGCGCTTCCTGCAGGGCCTGGCGGCCTGCGGCGGCGTGGTGCTGGCGCGCACCATGGTGCGCGACCTTGCCGAGCGCGACCAGGCGGCTCGCGCCATGTCGCTGATGATGGCGTGCACCTCGATTGCGCCCATGCTGGCGCCGCTGATCGGCGGCCAGATCCTGTGGTTCTTGGGCTGGCGCGCGATCTTCTGGACCCTGGCGCTGATCGGCGCGGTGGCGCTGCTCGCCGCCTGGATCCGCCTGCCCGAGACCTTGCGGCCGGAATATCGCCAGCCGCTCGTGCTGTCGTCGGTGATCACGCGCTTCGGCGAGCTTTTCCGGCATCGCGCCTTCATGGGCTACGCCTTCACCAGCACATTCATGTTCTCCGCGCTCCTGTCGTTCCTGTCGGGCTCGCCCTTCGTGTTCATCGAGCGTTACGGCGTGGCGCCGCGTGCCTACGGCCTGATCTTCGGCGGCATGGTGGTGTTCATGACCATCGGCAGCCTGTTGAATGCCAGGTTCGTGCGGGTGTTCGGCGCCGCCAAGATCCTGCGCTATGCGGTGATCGTGCCCGGCGTCACCGGCCCCGCCGCCCTCGTCATGGGACTGATCGAGGCGCGCTACGGCACCATCGGCATGTGGCCGTTCCTGCTCTGCTTCGGCCCGCAGATCGCCACCATCAGCCTGATCGGCCCCAATTCGATGGCCCTGGCCCTGCAGCGCTATCCGCACATGGCGGGCACGGCTTCCTCGCTGATGGGCGTGATGCAGTTCGGCATCGGCGCGCTCTTCGGTGCCGTGGTCGGCCAGACCTTCGACGGCACGATCGCGCCCATGACCACCGCCATGGGGATCGCCGGCGCGCTTTGCCTGTTGTCCAACCGGCTGCTGGTCGGCCGCCGAAACTAGAGGGTGTGCCGGTAAAATGGCGTGCGCGGGCACGTCGTGATATTCGTTGGCGCCCGCCAACGATGACAGCGTCCAACACTCGTCCCTCGCTCACGCCGCTTCTGCTGGTCCTGTTGGCGTTGTTGTCGGCCTTCACGCCGCTCTCGATCGACATGTACCTGCCGGCGCTGCCGACCATCGTTGGCGACCTGCACAGCACGGCCGGCGACATCCAGCTCACGCTCTCGGCCTTCATGCTGGCCTTCGGCTTCGGCCAGATCTTCTATGGCCCGGCCGGCGATCGCTTCGGCCGCCGCCGGGTGATCCTGTCGGGCATCGCGATCTACATCGTCACCACCATCGGCTGCGCCTTTGCCGCCGAGGCGGGCCAGCTCGTCATGCTGCGCTTCCTGCAGGGGCTGGCGGCCTGCGGCAGCGTCGTCCTGGCACGCACCATGGTGCGCGATCTCGCCGAACGCGAGCACGCCGCCCGCGCCATGTCGCTGATCATGGCCTGCAGCTCGCTCGCGCCCATGGTGGCGCCGCTGATCGGCAGCCAGGTCCTGGTCCTGCTGGGCTGGCGCGCCATCTTCTGGGTGCTGGCCGGCATTGGCGTGGCGGGTCTCGTGTTCGCGGCCCTGCGGCTGCCCGAGACGCTGAAGCCGGAATACCGACAGCCGCTGCATCTCGGCGCGGTGGTGGGCCGCTTCGGCGAGCTCCTGAAGCACCGCCGTTTCATGGGCTACGCGCTTACCAGCACCTTCCAGTTCGCGGCGCTGATGTCGTGGTTGTCGGGTGCGCCCTTCGCTTTCATCCAGGGCTACGGCGTCAGCCCGCGCGCCTTCGGACTGATGTTTGCCGGCGCCATCGTCCTGTTCACCCTGTGCAACCTGATGAACGCCCGCTTCGCGCCGAGGTTCGGCTCGTCGAGGATCCTGCGCTACGCCGTGATCGTGCCGCTCGTGTTCGGTCCCGGCGGCCTGGTGCTGGCGCTGGTCGAAAGGCAGACCGGCGCCATCGGAGTTTGGCCGTTCCTGCTCTTCATCGTGCCGCACGTCGCCATGATGGCGCTGGTCGTGCCCAACGCCACCGCCATGGCCTTGCACCGCTATCCGCACATGGCGGGCACTGCCTCATCCTTGATGGGAGTGTTGCAGTATGGCCTCGGCTCGCTGTTCGGCGTCGCGGTCGGCCAGGCCTTCGACGGCACCATGGTGCCGCTCACGGCGGCACTCGCGGTCGCGGGAATTCTGTGCTTCTCGTCGCACCGGCTTCTGGTCGGACATACCGACCGCTGATCAACGCCGGAGGTCGATCACCAGCATGTCGCCGTTGTCGTTGCCGACGGCGAGGTGGAAGCCGTCGGGCGACCAGGCGAGGCAGCTCACGGCCGCGCCGTCTGACATCTTAAGCACCACCGAGCGGCGGGTCTTGATGTCGCCCAGCTGCAGCTCGCCCGTGTCGTAGCCCCCGGCCACGAACTCCGCTGCCGGGTGGGCGGCCACGACCGTGATCAGCCCGGCGCCTTCTTCACCGAACTGGGTCGGCGGCTTGCCCTCGGGGCCCTTGCCGGCAAACGGCCAGGCGGTGAAGACCGGCTGGGCCGAGGTGTAGAGCCAGCGTGCGTCGGCCGACCAGGAGAGCGACTTCACCTTGCCGGGATAGCCCTGCATGCGCATGTCCGTCGCCTGTGCGATGCGCCAGACGTGGATGTCGTTTTCCTGCGTCCCGGTGGCGATGAACTTGCCGTCGGTGCTCCATTTCAGCGCCACGTGGCTGCCCGCCCAGGCGAAACGGCGCGGCGGGAGGGTCACGTTGCCGATGCTCCATACCGTGATGCCGCCATAGTGCGCGCAGGCGATGCGGCTGCCGTCCTTGCTGAAGTCGATGGCGGCCACCGTGCTCTGGTGCGGGCCGAATTCGCGGACTTCGCCGGCCTTGTCGATCACCAGCGCCATCTTGGCCGCCGAGGCCGCGACGAGCCCCTTCTCGCCATGCGCTGCGAGCTTGTCGATCCATTTGCCCTTTTGGCTCGCGACCTCGGTCGCCCTGCCATCGGGCGCGATCCGCAGCAGGCGGCCGTCGTCGCCGCCGCTCAGGAAGCCGTCGGTCGTGGGATCGGCGATCAGCGACAGCACGGCACCCCGATGGACGGGCTCGCCG
>CAZHQA010000160.1:0-12160 GCA_964533955.1 uncultured Reyranella sp.
TCTGGGTGATGGTCGGCGGCCTGGTCGATCCGGGCGAGGAATACGCCGCGGCGGCGATCCGCGAGGCACGTGAGGAAACCAGCCTCGTGGTCGAGGACGTGCGCTGGGTGTGGTCGCGCGAACGCGTCATGCAGTGGCGCGAGAGGCGAGTGCTGCATCGCGAACGCTTCTTCCTCGGCCGGCCGACCACGACGGCCGTCGACACCTCCGGACTGGACGAACGCGAAAAGAGCTGGACCCTCGATCACCGCTGGTGGAGCGCCGACGAGATCTCGGCCTCGACCGAGCGCTTCGAGCCCAAGGACCTTGGAACGCGGCTGGGTTCCCTGCTGCGCGGCGGGCCGCCGGGCGAGCCAATCACGCTCAGCTAGCTGGCGCCGCAGCACCGACGCCTCAAGGACCGTCGCGGCGTTGCTTCTCGCGCTTGCGCTCTTCGTGGTCGGCCGCGGCGCCCCGATAGGCGCGCCAAGCCAGGACGAGCGCCACCAGCGAGCAGGCCACGCCAACGATCATCGCTACGGGAGATGCATCAGCCATTGGCAAAGAACCTCGCGACCGCCCGGTCGCTCCAGGGACGTCTGTCGCCGGCGCCATGGAAGCCAACATGCCCGCCTGCGGCAGGCAGCAACGGCACCAGAGCCTTGTTCGACGGCCAATCATAGCCGCTGTACAGCGCACCGGGTATCCACGGATCGTCCAGTGCTGACAGCACCAAAGTGGGCACGCGAATGCCCGGCATGAAAGCGAGAGGCTTGCAGCGGTCGTAATAGTCGTCGGCGCCGGCGAAGCCGTGGCGCGGGGCGATGAAACGGTCGTCGTACTCCCGGATCGAGGTAGAGCGCAGAATGGCGCCCCGTTCAGCCACCGACAGCAGCGCGCCTTCGGCCGTCGCTTCGCGCTTCATCTGGCGCAGCAGATAACCATGATAAAGCCGGTTGCGCGGCCGCAGCATGTTTTGGCTGGTCGCGGCGAGGTCGATCGGAGCCGATACGCTGGCAGCCGCGGCGAGCGGCGCCTGGTTGCCCTCCTCGCCGAGATACTTGAGCAGCATCGCGCCGCCCAGCGAATAGCCAACCGCTACGATGCCGTCGCGCGTCAGCTGGTCGGGCAGAAGCGACAGCAGTGCGCGGAAATCCTGGCTGCGGCCGGCATAGTAGTGGCCGCCGCACAGCGGCCGGGACGGCCCTGCCCCGCGCAGGTTGAGGCGCAGCACCTTATGACCGCATTCGATCAGGTGGCGGGCGATGTTCACGACATAGTGGCTGTCCTCGGCGCCAGTCAGGCCGTGGACGACAATTGCGAGCGGACGCCTGGTCTGAGACTCGGCCGGGCTGTCGAGCATGGCGAGGAGCGTGTCGCCATCACAAAGCCTGAAGGACAGCCGTTGGCTGGCGTGCGGCGCGAGGCTCGCTAGCGGCGGCCGGAAGCGGTTGGCAAGCGTCTGCAGGTCGCCATTCCACCAGGGGAAGCGCGGGGTGAAAGGCGGGAGGTCGAGGCTCACGCCTTCATATTACTCGTTGCCGACGCGCTCGAGGAATTTCTCTAGGGCGAGATTGCACCAGGACTGGCCACCGGCGTCGCCATGAAAGCCGACATGCCCGCCAGTCTCCGGCATCACGGGCAGCAACCAGGGATTTTCCGACCAGTCGAATGAACGATAATGCTCGATGGGGATCCAGGGATCGTCGCGCGCCGCCAGCACCATGGTCGGCACACGAATTTCAGGCATGAAGACCGTCGGCGAGCAAAGCGCGTAGTAGTCCCGGGCGCCACGGAAGCCGTAGCGCGGCGAGATGAAGCGGTCGTCGTAGTCGAACACCGTGCGAGCCGTGCGCACGATCTCGCGCTCCTGGTCGCTCAGCCGGGCGCCGTCGGCCAGCGTCTCGGCCTTGAGGCCGTTCAGGATGTAGCTGTGATAGACCCAGTTGCGCGGCTTGAGCATCTGCTGGCCGGTGCGTTCGAGGTCGATCGGCGCGCAAATCGACGCGGCGGCGCGCAGCGATGCGAAGCTCCCTTCCTCGCCGAGGTACTTCAACAGCATCGCGCCGCCCAGCGAATAGCCGATCGCAACCACGCCATTTGTCTTGAGCTCGTCCGGGACCTGCTGCAGCACGCGGCGAAAGTCGGCGGTTCGCCCGACATGGTAGAGCTCGCCGCAATAGGGTCGCGACGGTCCGGCTCCGCGCACGTTGAGGCGCAGCACGGTGTGGCCGCGATCCAACAGATGCCGCGCCGCGCTCAGCACGTACACGCTGTCCTCGCAGCCAGTCAGCCCATGAACGAGAATTACTAGGGGCCGCCCCTCGATCGTTTGTGCCGGACTATCGAGCATGCCAAGTAGGATGTCGCCGCTGCGGTCAGCCATCGGGAAGCACACGCGCTCGCTGCGGTGCGGCGCCATGTCGGACATCGCCGGCTGCAGCAGGATTGCGAGGGTTTGCAGGTCGGGCCCCCACCAGGGAAAGCGCGGCCGAAACGGGGGCAGGTCGAGGGAATCGATGGACGGGGGCACGGGAACCACTGAGACGCGTTGGGCGGAGGTGAAAACGCCGGATCGCCGGCGGAGTTCCACGACGCTCGGCGTGTCATGCGCCATCGGTGCCGCAGCGGTATTCAGCACCGGCGGCGTCATCGTGCGACAAATCGATCTTCCTGCGTGGGACGTGTCTTTCTGGCGATCCGTCCTGCTTGTCGCCACGATTCTGCCGTTAGTCGTGTGGCAGCGCCGCAGAGTATGGATCGACGTCCGCAATGCGGGACTCTCCCTGCTCGCGAACGCTTCGGTCCTGGCCGGCAGCATGGTGGCGTTCATTCTCGCCCTCGGTTATGCGCCGGTCGCCAACGTGCTGATCGTGTTCGGCGCCACGCCGTTCATCACAGCGCTGCTGGCGCGGGTGTTCCTGGGCGAGCCGCTGCATCGTCACACGCTGGTTGCGATGGCCGCGGCGGTGATGGGGCTCTCGCTCTCTGTCGCGAGCTCGCTCAAGGCTGGCGCCGCCTTGGGCATGGCGATCGCTTTTATCGTCGTGCTGTGCATGAGCTCGAACTACGTGATCGTGCGTCACCGACGCGACATCGGCATGACGCCGGCGCTCATGCTGGCCGGCGCGATCTCGGCCGTGGTCGCGCTGCCCTTTGCCCATCCCGGCACCCTCGAGGCGCGGCAAATGCCCTGGCTGCTGGCGCTCGGCCCAGGCCAGCTTGCCGGCGGACTGCTGCTTTACATGGCAAGCCTCAAGCGGATCCCAGCCGGGCGAGCCGCCCTGCTCGGCCTGCTCGAACTGGTGCTGGGGCCGATCTGGGTGTGGGCGATCGACGGCGAGAAGCCCGCCGACCTGACGCTGCTGGGCGGTGCCATCGTGATCGGTTCCGCAGCGGCAAATGTGCTGCTGGATTCGCGTCGGCCCTCTGGTTAAGAACCGGCCATGACCCAGATCACCAAGGGCCCCCTGTCGGGCATCACCGTCGTCGACCTGTCGCGCATCCTCGCCGGCCCCTATTGCACGCTGCTGATGGCCGAGATGGGCGCCCGGGTGATCAAGGTCGAGGCCCCCAAGGGTGGCGACGATGCGCGCGCCTACGGGCCGTTCGTCAAAGGCAAGTCGACCTACTTCGCCTCGGTCAACCGCGGCAAGCAGAGCATCGCGCTCGACCTCAAGAGCGATCAGGACCGCGCGATCTTCGACAAGCTGTTGGCCAAGGCCGACGTCATCGTCGAGAACTTCCGACCCGGCACGATGGAGAAGCTGGGCTATGGCTGGGAGCAGCTTCACGCCAAGTACCCGAAGCTGATTTACGCGTCGGCCTCGGGTTTCGGCCATACCGGTCCCAACTCGCGCGATCCGGCCTACGACATGGTCGTCCAGGGCATGGGCGGCATCATGAGCATCACCGGCTCGCTGGGCGGCGAGCCAGTGCGCGTCGGCATGTCGATCGGCGACATCGGCGCCGGCCTCTACACCGCGGTGGCGGTGAATGCCGCCCTCGTCCATCGCCTGAAGACGGGTGAGGCGACCAAGGTCGACATCGGCATGTTCGACTGCCAGATCGCGCTGCTGGAAAACGCGGTGATGCGCTACACGGTCGAAGGCGAGGTGCCGGGCCCGCTGGGTGCCCGCCATCCCACGATCGTTCCGTTCCAGTCCTTCAAGACCCAGGACGGCGCCATCATCATCTCGGCCGGCAACGACAGCCTGTTCATCAAGATGTGCAACGCGCTCGGTCTGCCCGAAATGGCCACCGATCCCGACTATAAGACCAACGCATTGCGCCAGAAGCACCACGGCAAGCTCGAAGCGAGGATCGAGTCGCTGCTCAAGACCAGGCCGACGTCACATTGGCTCGCCATCCTCGCCAAGGCGGACATCCCGGCCGGGCCGATCAACAACGTCGAGCAGGCGCTGGCGCATCCCCAGGTCAGCGCCCGCAACATGCTGGTCTCCGTGCCTGACGGCAGCGGCGGAACGCTGAAGCTCTCCGGCAACCCGATCAAAATGTCGGCGTTCGCCGATCCCACGACACGTCCGCCGGCACCCGATCTCGACGGCGACCGCCAAGCGATCCTCTCCTATATCGGCGGCTGACGCGTGCGGTTGCTGGTGCGCATCGGCGCCGGCTTGGCAAAGCTGCTGGCCGGCTCCATGCTGGCGCTCGCGGTCTTCCTGGCCGGCACCTACTTTCAGGTCAAAGGCGCCCTGCCCGCATATGCCGGCCACTTCGACGGCAAGGGTCTCAAGGCACCGGTCGAGATCGTGCGCGACCGCAACGCCGTGCCGCACATTATTGCCGGCTCGATCGAGGACGCCGCCTTCGGCCTGGGGTTCGTGCATGCTCAGGACCGATTCTGGCAGATGGAGCTGCTGCGGCGCAGCGGCCAGGGACGCCTGTCGGAGATCTTCCCGCCCAGCCTGATCGGTCCGGGTATCGTCAACACCGACCGCACCCTGCGCGGACTCGGCCTCTATCGTGCTGCCTCCGACAGCGTCGGTGCCCTGTCACCAGGCACGCGCGCCGTGCTCGAGGCCTACGCCGCAGGCGTCAATGCCTGGATCGGCGAACCGCAGCGCCAGTACGGGCTGGAACTCACCCTGATCAAGCTGTTGTCGGGGGGCCGCTACAAGCCCGAGCCCTGGCAGCCCGCCGACTCGCTGGTATGGGCCAAGCTGATGGCGCTCAGCCTGGACGGCAACTGGCGCGCCGAGCTCCTGAGACTGCGCCTGCTGCGCAAGGTCGGCGAGGACAACCTCAAATTCCTGATGGACCGGCCGAGCGAAAGCGGCGACGCCACCCTGTCGCTCGCCAAGCAGGTGCTGAACGGCCTCGACCTCGACCGGCTGTACCGCGACACCGACAATGCCGCCACCAGGAAGCGCGAGGCGTCCAACGAGTGGGTACTGTCGGGTGCCCATTCGGTGTCGGGCAAGCCGCTGCTCGCCAACGACCCGCACCTCGATTTTTCCTTTCCCGGCACCTGGTACCTGGCGCGACTCGTCGGCCCTGGCTTCGACATCAAGGGCGCTTCATCGCCCGGCTCCCCTGGCATTGTGCTGGGTCACAACGCCTCGATCGGCTGGGGCTTCACCACCACCAATCTCGACAGCCAGGACGTTTTCATCGAACGGGTCGATCCGACCGATCCCAACCGCTACATCACGCCCGACGGCGCGCGCCCCTTCACCACGCGCGAGGAGACGATCAACGTGCTGTGGGGCGAGCCCGTGCATCTCAAGGTGCGCAACACGCGCCACGGCGTGGTGATCGACGATTTCGTCAGCCGCCCGGAGGATTATTCGGCACCGGGCCATGTCCTTGCCCTGCAGGCCACGGCACTCGACGGCGGTGACACCTCGCTCGAAGGATTCCTGCGACTGACGCTGGCGCAGAACTGGGACGACGTGCTCGGGGCCGCGCGCAAGATCATCAGTCCCATGCAGAACATCGTCTATGCCGACACCACCGGCAATGTCGGGTTGATCGCGCCGGCCCGTGTGCCCATTCGGCGCAAGGGCGACGGCTCGATGCCCTCGCCGGGCTGGACCGGCGAGTACGACTGGGCGGGCTTCGTGCCCTTCGACGAGCTGCCGCGCGCCTACAATCCGCCGAGCGGCATCCTCGTCAACGCCAACGCCCGCCTGGTCCCCGAGGATTATCGCCACTTCATCAGCCGCGACTGGGCGCCGCCCTACCGGCAGCTCCGTGCCAATCAGCTGCTGCGCGAGGTCGAACGCCACCCCGTCTATGGCATGATCGCGATCCAGGCCGACAATCTGACGCCCGACGCCAGCGACATCCTGCCCGTGTTGCTCAAGCCCCCGCCGCGCAACGCGCGGGCCGCGCGCGCGGTCGACCTGATGTCGCGCTGGAACCGGTTCATGCTCGCCAGCCGCGCGGAACCCCTGATCTACACCGCCTGGCTGTACGAACTGGAGCGCCGTCTGGTCGGCGGCAAGGTGGGCGACGAACTCTACCGCAGCTTCGCCGCGCCCAACGTGGCGCTGATGCTGCGTGTCCTCGCCGAGCGGCCGCAATGGTGCGACGACCCCGCCACCGGGCCGCCTGAAAGCTGCGACGACGCCATCGCCGCATCGCTCGAGGCGGCGCTCGATGGCATCGTCCGCCGCCAGGGCCCGGACATCGAAACCTGGCAGTGGGGCCGCGAGCACGTGGCGGCGTTCCGTCATCCCCTGTTCGACGGCGTCCCGCTGTTGAGCGATCTCGCTTCGGTTCGCTTTGCGGCCGACGGCGGCGGCCAGACGCTCAACCGCGCCACGCCCGGTTTCTACGGTCGCAACCCCTTCGAGGCCGTCCACGGGGCGGGCTACCGCGCGGTCTACGATTTCTCCGATCTCGACAACAGCCGATTCGCCATCCCGCTCGGCCAGTCCGGCGACATGTTCTCACCGTGGGCCAGAAGCTTCGTCGATCGCTGGCAAGCCCTGCGCTACATCGAGATTGCCGGCACCCAGGCCGAGATCGCGCGCGGCGCCGCCGGAGCGATCACGCTCGCGCCTCCGACGGGGCGATAGGCTCGGCGGACCAGAGTGCGGCGAGCCAGCTTGGCCGCCGCGGGCCCGCTAGCGCGGCTTGTCACCAGCCAGCGTGATGCGATGCATGACCCGGCGGAAGCCATGATAGTCGTTGATCGGATTGTGCATGGCACAGCGATTATCCCAAAAAGCAAGCGAGCCGGTCTGCCACTGGAAGCGGCAGGTGAATTCCGGCCGGGTCTGGTGATCCCACAGGAATTCCAGCAGCGCCAAACTCTCCTTCTCGGTCCAGCCCTTGATGTGACTAGTGTGCGCTACTGAGGTGTAGAGCGCCTTGCGCCCGGTTTCGGGATGGGTGCGCACGATCGGATGCTCGGCCGACAGCAGCTTCGGGGTGGCGTTGGGATCCTTCATGCGGTCCTCGCGCGTGCGCGTGACGTCGGCCTTGGACGACGAGCTGACGCCGATCAGGCCATCGAGCGTCTGCTTCAGGCCGTCGCTCAACGCCTCGTAGGCGAGGTATTGGTTGGCGAACATGGTGTCGCCGCCGTAGGGAGGCACTTCGCGCGCCAGCAGCATGCTGCCCATCGGCGGCTTCTCGAGGTAGGTCGTGTCGGAGTGCCAGATGCCGCCGAAGTTGTTGCGCTCGTGCTCGAGCTTCACCACCGGCGTGATCATCGGGCACTCGGGCAGGCCCTTGAGCTGCGGATACTCGATCGGGTCGCCGAACTTCCTGGCGAAGGCGAGTTGCTGGGCTGGCGTGACGTTCTGCTCGCGCAGGAAGATCACCAGGTGGTCGAGCAAGGCCTGCCGCACCTCGCCCACCACCTCGGCGCCGAGATCGCGCGCCATGTCGACGCCGTGGATCTCCGCACCCAGCGCTCCGGAAATCGGCCGGACCTCTATGTGACGGTAGTTGCGCATCCTCATCCCTTGCTCCATGGCGGCGCTTGCTTTGCCTTGAAGGCCTTGATCCCCTCGCTCGCCTGCGGCTGGCGCAGCAGGCCCACCAGACTCCTGGCCGCATCGTCGAGCAGGGTCCGATCATCCTCCGTGGCGGCCGACAGCACCAGCCGCTTGACCGCCGCGAGCGCCTGCGGCTCGAGCTTCAGGATGTCGTCGAGCACGGCCCTGACCACGCGGTTCAGCTCGGCGGTGTTGGCGCAGAAGTGGCGGCCGATGCCCAGACGCTGCGCCTCCACCGCATCGATCACACGTCCGGTAACGGCAAGGTCGCGTGCCGCGCCCTCGCCCACCCGACGCACGACGAACGGCAGAATCTGCGAGGGAATGAAGCCCCATTTCGGCTCCGGCATGCCGAGTCGAGCACTCTCGTGCAGGACCACGACGTCCGAGCAACAGGCCATGCCGAGGCCGCCGCCGACTGCGGAGCCCTCGACGATGGCGACAGTCGCTTGCGGAAGCTGATTGAGCGCGAGCAGCGCCTCGCCGAACTGGCGGTAGGCGGGCAACATTGGATCGGCATCGCCATTGGCGGGCTTCGGCGGCATGTCGGCCATCGCGTCGAGGTCGCCGCCGGCGCAGAAGTTGCCTCCGGCGCCGCGCAGCACCAGGACGCGGCAAGTCGCGTCGTCGCGCAGGCGGGTGAAAGCATCCTCGAGCTCGAGCATCATCGCGTGCGTCAGGGCGTTGCGCCGGTCGGGGCGATTCAGGACCAGCCGCGCGACGGCGCCTTCCTGCGTGAGCGTGATGTTGGCGTATGCCATGGAGAAACTCTTAGCGAGCGGCTATCCTCGCAACAAGATGAAGCGTCTGGCTGTTTCGCTGCTCTTCGCGTTGTCGTGTTGCGGTGCAGATTGGCCGGCGGCAGCCGCGGACTGGTCCACGATCGGCACGCCCGCCCCCGGCCCCACCCAATCGATCGGCTTCTACACCGCAGGGTGCCTGCAGGGGGCGCAACCGCTGCCGCTCGACGGGCCGGGCTACGAGGCCATTCGCATCAGTCGCAATCGCTACTGGGGCCAGCCGGTCATGCTGGAATATATCCAGGCACTGGCCGCCAAAATCCAGGCAGCCGGACAGGCGCACCTCTACATCGGCGACATCGGCCAGCCACGCGGTGGCCCGGCCCCGACCGGCCACGCCAGCCATCAGGTCGGGCTCGACGCCGACATCTGGTTCGAGCGCCAGCCGGGTGCCAGACGAGCGCCAGCCGACCGCGAACAGCCGCGCCTGCGCTCGCTGGTGCGGGCCGCCGACGACGGCATCGACGACGGCGTATTTGCGCAACAGCACGTGGTGCTGCTCAAGACGGCGGCCGAGCTGCCGCATGTCGACCGCATCTTCGTCAACAAGTGGATCAAGCAGCGGCTCTGCCAGTCGGTCACCGGCAATCGCGGCTGGCTGAACAAGCTGGTGGTATGGGTGGGCCACGACGAGCACTTCCACGTCCGGCTCTATTGTCCGCCGGGCAATCCGCAGTGCCAACCGCAGGCCAGCTACTACGCCGACGACGGCTGCGGCGAGCCGCTCGACCTCTGGTTCACCCGCCCCCCGGTCAAGCTGCCGCCGGCCGACGCGCCACAGAAGCCCTATCGGCCCAAGCTTCCGCCGGCCTGCACGACCGTCCTGCAGGCGCCATGATTCGCCCGCCATGCTAGCTGCCAGGGTCAATCACCTCAGGCCGCGCGATGGCCGCGACCATGCGCGCGTGACCTATGTCGAGCTGTTCTTCGACCTGGTGTTCGTGTTCGCCGTCACCCAGCTCAGCCACGGCCTGCTCGCGCACATGACCCTCTGGGGCGCGATCCAGACCGCGCTACTCATGATGGCGGTCTGGTGGGTCTGGATCTACACGTCGTGGATCACCAACTGGCTCGATCCCGAGCGCCCGCCGGTGCGGCTGATGATGTTTGCGCTGATGCTGGCGGGGCTGGTGCTGTCGGCTTCGATCCCGCAGGCCTTCGCCGGACGCGGCATGACCTTCGCAGCCGCCTACGTCTTCATGCAGGTCGGCCGCAGTGTCTTCATGCTGTGGGCGCTGAGGAACCACGATGCCGGCAACTACCGCAATTTCCTGCGCATCACCGCCTGGCTCGCTCTGGCAGCGGTGTTCTGGATCGTCGGCGCCTTCAGCGAGGGCAACCGGCGGATCGGCTGGTGGGCGGTCGCGATCGGCCTCGAATATCTCTCGCCTGCGGTCGGCATGTGGCTCCCGGGCCTCGGCCGCTCGACGCCCGACGACTGGAAGATCGACGGCGGCCACCTCGCGGAACGCTGCGCGCTGTTCATCATCATTGCGCTCGGTGAATCGATCCTGATGACCGGCGCCACCTTCGCCGAGATGACCTGGCAGCCCCTGACTGTCACGGCCTTCGCCGTCACGTTCCTCGGCAGCGTCGCCATGTGGGCGGTCTATTTCAACATCGGGGCCGAGCGGGCCAGCCGCCTGATCGCCTCGGCCAGCGATCCCGGCCGGTTGGGCCGCAGCGGCTATACCTACCTGCACATCCTGATCGTCGCCGGCATCATCGTGTACGCGGTCGCCAACGAGCTGGCGCTGGCTCATCCCGACGGGCATGCCGACCTCAAGACGGTTCTGGTCATGCTGGGCGGGCCCGCCCTCTATCTCGCGGGCATCGCCATCTTCAAGCGATTATCGGCGCCGAATGTCCCGCTGTCGCATCTCGTCGGGCTCGGGCTGCTGGTCCTGCTCGCCGCAACGGCGATGTCGGCGACGCTGCTCGGCCTGGCGGCCGGCACGACCGGCATCCTGATCGTGGTGGCGCTGTGGGAATGGGCGTCGTTCAGGCAGAGACGTCCACGATCACCGGAACATGGTCACTGAGCCCGGCACCGCACCACGGCTCGAACTGCCCGATTTCGACCTTCACCCGCGCAATCCAGCGTGACGGCAGAAAGACGTAGTCGATGTGATA
The DNA here is from genome assembly GCA_964533955.1 of uncultured Reyranella sp. Taxonomy (GTDB): domain Bacteria; phylum Pseudomonadota; class Alphaproteobacteria; order Reyranellales; family Reyranellaceae; genus Reyranella. The sequence continues at coordinate 10,886 of CAZHQA010000160.1, forward strand.
GGTCGGCCCGTCCTTGGTGCGATCGCGCCAATAGAGCGTCGGCACGCTTTCCTCGCCGTGCGGCTCGCCCTTCACCGCGTGCCAGGCGCTGACCAGGCCGAACTGCTGTTCGAGGATACGGACCTTTGTCGAATGGTTGATGCGCCAGCCCGGCTTGTCCCAGATCGTGTTGCTGTTGAGGTCGCCCGCGACCAGCACGGCGGGATGGCTGAGAAACTCCCGGTAGCGCGTCATGGCGCGGCGCAGCGGGCCGAGTTGGTGCTTGCGGATGCCGCCGGCGCTCGCATTCTGCGCCCACACCGCCAGCAGGTTGTATTCGCTCGGTCCATCGACATGGACCGGCGCCACGTAGCGCAGCGACGCGTGATAGCTCTCGGCGAGTCGCACGCTGTGGCCATTGAAGCCGAACACGGCCAACCCCTTGTGCGGGTTGCGGCCGACCCAGACGGGGTCGCCCTCCGCCCAGGTCGCACCGCGCGCGCGCAGCAGCGCGGGTTCGGCGCACTCGGAGATGACGGCAATGTCAGGCCTCAGCGCCAGCAACCCTTCGGCCTTCGCATGCAGCGCCATGTTGCAGTTCCAGGCGACGATCCTCATTCGGGGGGCCTCATTCCCCTTGCCCGAGCAAGGTGCCGGCCCGGCGCGACAGCCGGAAGAACCACTGGAAGATCTGGAAGCCGATCACGAGGTAGACCACCGACAGGGCGAGCGCGATGCCGAGATTGTCCCAATGCACGGTCTTCTCCATCAGGATCGCGCGCATGCCGGAGAAGACGTACGCCGGCGGCAGGCCGTAGGAGATGATCTGCAGCCATTTGGGCAGCACGCTGATCGGATAGTAGACGCCGCTCACCGGCATCAGGATGAAGACGGCGGCCCAGGCGAAGCTCTCCGCGCTCTGGCCCACGCGCATGATCATGCCGGACATCGCGAGACCGATCGACCAGGAGAACATCTGCAGGATGGCGAAGAAGGCCACCAGCGGCAGCCCGAGCGAGTAGATGTTGTAGCCGAAGAACGCCCAGGCCAGCAGCGACACCGGCACCAGCCCCAGCAGCGTGCGCAACAGCGCCGCGATGATGATCCCGGTCGCCATCTCCCACGAGCGAATCGGGCTCACGAACAGATGGCCGAGATTGCGCGACCACATCTCCTCCAAGAAGGCGATGGAGAGCGAGAGGTTGCCGCGCACCACGACTTCCCACAGCAGCAATCCGGACAGCAGCACGCCCGCCGCCTGCGCCACGAACGAGGCCTGTGGCATCAGGTACTGGG